>JAYVTO010000298.1:0-7985 GCA_043788745.1 Acidobacteriaceae bacterium | reverse complement strand
CGCACTTACTACGCGCGACCTTACGGTCGCGCCTCGGGGAGGTTCGTATCATGGGGTCAGAGAACTATGGGGCGCAGTGCTGCTGTCCGCTCGGTGGCGTCGCCTCTTAGATGGCGGGATCGAAGTTACTGGACTTGCGGAGGTGTTCCGCCGGGTGCTGAGGGGGTCCCGGCGCCGGTGCTTGCTGCGTTGAGATTTCCGCCTGGGACTCCACTGGCCGGAGTCCCGGCACCGGGGTTTGAGCCGGGTTCGGGCTTGGGTTTGGTTTCCTTCGCCGGAATGATTGCCTTGATGGGGCTGATGATGACGTGGGCGTTGCGGCCTTCGAGGCGGGGCTGGCCTTCTACGGCTCCGTGCAGGACGAGGTCGGCGGCGAAGCGGAGGAGTAGCTTTTTGCCTAGATCCACGTGGGCGATTTCGCGGCCTCGGAATTGGACTACGGCTTTGACGCGATTGCCTTCGCCCAGGAAGCGGATGGCGTGGTTCTTCTTGAACTCGTAGTCATGATCATCGGTGTTGGGGCGGAACTTGAGTTCCTTCACCAGAATGATGTGCTGCTTCTTGCGGGCGTCGTGCTGCTTTTTTTTGTTCTCGTACTGCCACTGGCCGTAGTCCATCGCTTTGGCGACGGGCGGCTCCGCGGTGGGTGCGATGAGGATGAGGTCAAGACCTAGCTCCTGCGCGCGGCGGACGGCCTGCATCGTGGGCATGACTTCAACGGAACCGTCGGGGAATACGGCGCGCACTTCGCGTGCGCGAATGGCCTCATTTACGTTTTCCCGGATTCGCGGACGGCGTGGTGGAAAATTACGGGGTGGATACATTCAGGAGAGGTCAGCGCAGCTTGTTGCGCTGAGAGAGGACAAAGTCGCGCTTTCGCGGAGAATCATGTCTCGATGGTAACAGATTTTATCGAAAGTCAAGCCGCTGATTTGTCTTCGCTGGTTAGTCTTCGAGGATGACGACCGCCATTCCGTATTGTTTGGTGTGGGTGATGGAGAGCGTGACGGTTCTGACGCGTAGCGATTCGGCGATACGCGCGGCTACTCCGTGGAGGAGCAGGGTGGGCTTGCCCGAGGGGAGGTTCGAGACCTCGAAGTCGTGCCAGCCAACGCCTTTGCGCCAACCCGTCCCGATGGCCTTCATGCCGGCCTCTTTGGCCGCGAAGCGGGCGGCTACGCGTTCAAAGCGGTTGGCTTTGCGCAGGACGTAGGCGCGTTCTTTGGGCGTGAGGATGCGATCGAGGAAGCGGTCGCCGTGGCGGGCTACGGCGGCCTCGATGCGGTCGACTTCGGCGAGGTCGATGCCACTACCGACGATCAAAGGTTGGGCCTCCATGCGCTTGGGATGAGCGACGCTTTGAATGACGCAACATCCGATGTCGCGTCCTCTTCGTATTTTAGGGTAGCAATGTCCGCGCTGCGCGCTGCATCGCGCCCGGTCAAGGTGCGGACACCTGTCGGGAAGCGGGGGCTGTTCACGGCAGCCCCCGCGGGGGCAGCGCACAATGCGTCGTTTCGCGGCGGATGGAGGGCGAAGTTGAGGGACAAGCCGCTCGTGATCGTGATACTAATTTAGAAGCGGCGCGACGCCGTTCTTGATTGGCCGCACGATCGCACTCCGAATCATGCACATTCCCGATGGATTTCTGACACCACCCGTGTGGGTGACGCTGGACGTGATCGCGGTGCCCTGCATCGGGATGCTGACGCGGCGTTTGCAAGCGGCTACGGACGAAGCAAAGTTGCCGCTGTTGGGCGTGCTTGGTGCGTTCGTATTCGCGGCGCAGATGATCAATTTTCCGGTGGGTCCAGGAGTCAGCGGACACTTGGTGGGTGGCGCGCTGCTGGCGGCGACGTTGGGTCCGGCTCCGGCGGCGGTGGTGATGACGGCGATTCTGGCGCTGCAGGCGCTGGTTTTTCAGGATGGCGGAATTCTGTGCCTGGGCGCGAACGTATTCAACATGGCGGTGGCTGGAGTTTTCGCGGGGTACCTGCCATTCCGGATGCTAGCCGGACGCAGGAGTCTGGCGCTGTTTGCCGGCGCGTTTCTCTCGGTGCTGGTGAGCGCCTGTCTTGCACTTGCGGAGCTGCTGTTTTCGGGTGTGAAAATGCCGGGCGGAATTCTTGGGGTGTCGCTTGGTTTCTTTGTGGTGAGTGCTTTGCTCGAGGGCGGGATCACAGTGGCGGTTGTCGGCGCGATCGACAAACTGAATCCGGCGTGGGTGGCGGCACCGGCAAGTGTTCCGCGGCGCGGAATAGGTTGGATTGGCGTTGCGGCGATCGTGCTTGTGGTGGGCGGCGTGCTGTTCGCCTCGGCGGCTCCGGATGGCATCGAAAAGCTTTCGACCGAACTAGGGATCGCGTCCCAGGCGAAGTCGTTGATTGCGACTCCGCTGGCGGACTACGAATTAAAATCGCTGCCGACGGAGTGGTTACGTAAGGCCGGGGCTGGGCTCTGCGGCTTGGCGTTGATTTACGGCGCGGGCCTGGGCTTGAGCCGGTTGTTGCGCCGCCGGACAGCTCGCGAAGCGTGATTGCATGCATCACGTTCTTGTTGAGCAGTGGAGCCAGGGTGCGAGTTGGCTGCATCGGCGCGACTCCCGCGTGAAGTTGGTGGCGCTGGTTGCGGTGCTGATTGCGATCGGCACGACGCGGATCGGCGGACACATTGCACTGGGCGCGTACTTCGCGTTATTGGTGGTGACGCTGTTTGCGGCGCGGCTGCCCGTTGGGGGAATCCTCTGGCGCGCGGGCACAGTGCTACCGTTTGCTGCAACGTTCGCGATAGTGAGTTGGATTGCGGGCGATGCTCCGCGCGCGGCAACACTGGTTGAAAAGAGTTACCTGTCCGCCCTGGCGACGCTGATTCTGATTTCGACGACACCGTTGCCGAAGCTGTTTGCGGGGTTGGAAGCGTTAGGCGTCCCTAAGATGATCAACCTTGTGGTGCAGTTTCTCTATCGCTATTTGTTTGTGATTTCGGAGCAGGCGCAGCACATGCGATTGGCGAGCCGGTGCCGCAGCGGCGTGAGGAGTACCGGAACGCGCGGGCGGTTTGATGCGGCGGCAGGCGCCTTGGCGGTATTGTTTGCGCGGTCGTATGGGCGGGCGGAAGGGATCAACCGGGCGATGTTAGCGCGCGGATTTGCCGGGCATTTTCCGTTGCTGTCACCGCCTCGTATTGTGCTTGCGGATGCTGGATTGCTGCTGGCTGCCGTAGCCGCGGCAACGCTTGTGCGGGTGGGGTTATGAGCGCGCTGATTGAGGTCCGGGGGCTGCGGTATCGCTATGAAGACGGCACGCATGCTCTCAATGGTATCGACTTCGATCTGCTGTCCGGCGAGTGCGTCGCGCTGCTGGGCGCGAATGGATCCGGGAAGACAACATTCGTCCTTCATCTGAACGGATTGCTAACAGGTGAGGGGTTCGTGAAGGTTTGCGGGCTGCCGGTGGCGAAGGAGAATCTGGCGGCAATCCGGGCGAAGATCGGGATGGTGTTTCAGGACTCGGACGAGCAGTTGTTTATGCCTAGCGTACTCGAGGATGTCGCGTTCGGGCCCGCGAATCGGGGGTTATCGATTGGAGAGGCAACTGCGCGGGCGCATCAGGCGCTGGCGCAGGTTGGTATGGATTGGGCCGCGGCGAAGGCTCCCTATCATTTAAGCGCGGGTGAGAAGCGTCGCGTCGCGCTTGCGGGGGTGCTCGCAATGGATCCGGAGATATTGATTCTGGACGAGCCGACGACGTATCTGGATCCGCCCGGGCAGCGCGACTTGCTACGTCTGTTGAAGGAACTTCCGCAAGCGAAGATTCTGGTGACGCACGACATTCCGTTTGCGCAGGCGCTGGCGACTCGGGCGGTGTTTTTCGAGAAGGGTCGCGTGGTGGCGGAGGGGGCTGTGACGAGCGTCGTCGGGCAATTCGATTGGCGGCTGTAAAGGGTCGAGAAGTATACTGACGCCATGGCACTTACCGCTCTGCAACGTAAAGAGAATTTGAAAACGATTGCGGCGTCGGCCGTACAGGCCGAATCGTCGAGCGGGGTTCCGGCCGAATTAATCGCGGCGCAGTGCATTCTGGAGAGCGGCTGGCTGGAGCACGCGCCGGGGAACAATCCGTTCGGGATCAAAGCGCTGCCGAATTTTGGACGGCAGTTGCTGGATACGACGGAATGGTTTACGCAGGCGGAACTCGCGGCGTTTCTTGCGCCGGGGGACGGGCGCACGGCAACTGTTTTCTTGAAAAACGGCGTTCCCCAGACCAAGGGAACGCGGACGTTCTACAAGGTGAAGGACTGGTTCGCGAAGTTCGGGTCGCTCGCGGATGCGTTTGTGCGCCATGCGGAACTTCTTTTAAAGGGCAAATTTTATGGGACGGCGACGAGCCGGTACCAGATCGACAAAGATCTTGCGGAGTACGTCGAAGCGATCGCAAAAAACTATGCGACGGCACCGGATTACGCGGCGTCAGTAAAGGCCGTGATCAACTCACCGAACGTGCAGGCGGCGCTGCGGGCGGCGCGCAAGAACGCGTAGGGCCTACCAGGCTTTGGGGTAGCGCTTGAGCAGGCCGTCTTCCTTCATGAGCTTTTCGATTCCGTCGAGAGATCTCGGGAGCGAGTCGGACAGAACTTCGATTCCCGTTTCCGTCACGAGGATCATGTCTTCGAGGCGGATGTAGATTTTCTCTTCGGGGACGACGAGTGCGGGCTCGATGGTGAAGACCATGCCTGGCTTCAGTGCGTCGGCGCGCTTGCCTACGTCGTGCGTGGCGAGTCCGACGAAGTGGCCTAGCGATCCGGGGCGGGCGAGGGCCTGGTTGATGAAGGTGTTTGCCGCCTTCTCGTATTCCGGCTTCAGCCACTTCACTTGCGCAGCGATTGCGTTCATCTTCTGCCTGATTTGACTTTGGAGTTCCACAACGGGAACGCCAGGCTTGATGGAGTACAGCATGGCTTCGTAGGTGGCGAGGTAGAAGCCGTAGAGTTGCTTTTGCGAGTCGTTCCAGCGGCCGTTGACGGGCCACATCCGCGTAACGTCGGCCATGTAGTAGCCGTAGTCCGGCGCATAATCCATCAGGAGGAGTTCACCGGCGTCCATCTTGCGCTTGCCGGCATTGTAGTGCGGGAACATTGCGTTCGGGCCGCTGGCGATGAGGGAGTAGTAGGCGTCGCCTTGCGCTCCGTTGCGGTAGAAGATGAGCTTGGCGAGTCCGTCGAGCTCGTGTTCAGTCATGCCGGGCGTAGTGGAACGCATCGATTCCGCGATGGCGAGACTGGCGAGTTTAGTCGACTTGCGAATCATATCGAGTTCGCGGGTGCTTTTGATGACGCGGAGTTCGTCGATGACGGGAGATAGATCCTTGATCGGGAACTGCGGAAGCCGGAGGCGGAGCAGTTCAATGAAGCGTTGCTGGCGCGTGGGGCGGCCATCCCAAGGATCGGAGGCGAGTTCAGCCGGAACGCGTAGGGCCAAGTCGCGGCTCATTGCGGAGCCCTCAGAGGGCTGGAAAAGAGTGTAGAGGGCAGGCTGCGAATCGCGCCGAGCGAAGTTAACGAGAGCTTCGCCCATGAGATCGACGGAGGAGACTTCGTCGATTCCAGTGAGCTTCTTGATTTCGGCGGCGTCCTCGAAGGACAGCATCTTGCCTTCGGAGACCTCGCGGCGGGCGTTCCGGCGGGGGAGGAACAGCGTGGTGCGTTTCGCGATGCCGTCGAGCAGGAGATACGCGTTCGGAACTTCGACGCCCGAGAGATAGTAGACCTCGTTGAACTGGCGGAATCGGATGTAGCCTTCTGGAGTCCCGGCACCCTGGAGTACGGCGATGGATTGGCCAATGGCGTCGTAGACCTTGGCGCGGCGCGAGGCGAATTCCTCCGGGGGGAAGTCGCGGGTGAACATTGGGATGTCCTGCGCGAAGATAACGAGGGGAAACAGCAGTCCGAAAACCAATCTAGCGTGGCGGCCTAGGCGAATCATGTCTACTCTCCGTATGCAGCTCCAGATTGGGAGCCTGTTCTAAAAGTCTACGCTGACAAACTAACTTGTGGGCGGACTACCGAGTAGGATGGGGAAGGCAAGCTCACTTATAAGCAGGCAGGATCAGGCAGGTAAACAAGGAAGGGTTTGTGGTGGCCAGGGACGGGATCGAACCGCCGACACGCGGATTTTCAGTCCGCTGCTCTACCAGCTGAGCTACCTGGCCGGGTCACTCGTTGAGCTAACCACAGTCTCAGTGTAGCAAATCATCCTGTCTTTGCAGAATTGATTTGCTTGGTGATTGGTTCAAGACTCCGGCTCGGACAGACGGGCGCGAACTTTTGCGCGGAAGCTGCGCGCCCTGTTCGACTGGACCTCGCTACGCGAGGTGACCGTGCCACATGGCGAAGGGAGCGCCCGTCTGCCGGAGATTTTAATTTACCGACACCTGATCGACTCGGCGCCAGGCTTACGACCGGGCTTACTTGGAGCTAATGGCGCCCGAAACGAGCAACTTCTTCGTGGTGCCCGCGAGGTCGATTTCCTTCACCTGCGTCGAACCGCTCTCGTAGGCAACGGTTGTGTAGATGAATTTGTCGGTTGCGTTCTCGATCTTCACCGGAACTTCCGTGCTGGTCTTACCCTGCTTCAAGATGGCCTTGTCGCCCGAGATTTCGAGCTTCACATCGCCCACTTTGAATTCGGTTCCGTTGATGGTCGTCTTCTGATAGAGGGACACGCGGAAGCTGTCGGCGGCAAACGCCGCGGTCGACATCATCGCGAAAACGGTAAAAACACACAGGATCTTCTTCATTTTGTTTCTCCTAACAGTCAGATTGAGTCTCGGTCCAGTTCGTCAACGGGGACTCTTTACACCCTGTTGGATGCAAACACCCCTTCGAAGGATGCCGCCGTTGTCTAGAATAACGCCGTTAAGCAATGAAAAGTTCAAAGAAAATGACTTCTCGGTAACTCTTTGTAAAAACCAGCTGACAAGGAGGGGTTTGAGGTAGAGATCAAGGGAGACGAAAGGAAAAGAGTCGGCTAGGCCCGTCCTCCGGCAGGAGATAGAGGGTGTGGCCCCGAATAGTCATGCCTTCGTTTGTGTAGCGCACATTACGGTCCGTTGTGTTGAGGGTGAGGCGGTAGTGTAGATCGAGGGTCGGCCAGCGCAACCATTCGACTGCCCCAGTGTCGCGCCCGGTGGGTCCGGAGCCGATTAGAAAGCTACCGCGCCACTTCAAGTCCTGGTAAGAGGTCTTGCTTGGATTCGGTCGGCGGTCGAGCTGACGGCCGTCGCGGGTCCATGAATAGAGGTCGCGGCTGTCCCAGTTGCCGCCGATCAGATTGCCGCCGCCCGCGGCGACGCAGCCGATGTGGTCGGCGACGGGGAAGCTTGCGATGAGCTCCAGGGTTCGCTTGTCGCGTTTCTGGATGACTGTCGTCGAAGCGCGTCGGTACTCGGCGACGGGGACCCAGATCGCGTTTCCGTCGAGCGCGATGCCGCCGGGGTGAAAGCGATCGCCGTCCTGTACTTCGACTTCGCGAATCCGCTTGCCGGATTTGCGGTCGAAGAGATGGAGGAAGCCGCGTTTCGTTTCGCGGTCGACGGAGGAGACCCAGAGGAGGTTGCCTTCAACGTCGATGCCCTGGACGTGGTGGAGTTTGGCTTGAAGTTCGAGGACGCGGTGCGGCTCAGTGAGGTCTGGCGATTGTGCGGTAGCGGCGGCAACGGAGAGGAGGGTGGCGAATGCGGAGGCCGTCTTCTTTGTCATTGTGCTCGGCGTCAAGTCGACCGAAACTTAATCATAAACCCTGAGGACGAGGGCGTTGAGGCGACGGCGAGACAGGGAACGAGTGCGGTGCGGCGCAAATCCTAAATTGTATAGAGTCCGCTCCCTGACGGTCGCGCAGGTGTAGTACGCGCGACCTTACGGTCGCGCCTCGCTGCGTGCGTCCGGTTCGGACAGGCTGCCTCTAATCCATTGGCGCCTCAGGCTGACCT
>JAYVTO010000297.1:0-25102 GCA_043788745.1 Acidobacteriaceae bacterium | reverse complement strand
TGCTGCAGGGCGCGGGCGGTAAGCTCTCTGAGCATTTTCTGAATCAGAATTTCTACGTTACCGACAAGCTGCCATGGCAAGGCACCTCGGTGCACCTCGATTTCGAGAACTCGCGCCAATCGACGGGTAATCTGTTCGCGTCGTTGGCTCCGTTGACGCAAAGCAAACTGACAGTTGGTTTCACGCAGCCGCTGTTACGCAATCGCCTCGTGGATGCGGAACGCACGCTGTTGCAGGTGCGGCGGAAGCAAGTAGATCTCTCGGCCACCGATTTCGAGTTAAAGGTGATCGACGTTGTGTCGCGCGTGGAGCAGGCGTACTGGGATCTGGTCGCGGTACGGCAGAACCTGCAAGTGACTGCCGATGCGGTGGGACTGGCGCGCGCGCAGTTCGAACAGAACGAGCGCATGATCGCGAGCGGCACGCTCGCTCCTGTTGAACTTGCGGCATCACGCGCGGCGCTCGAAAAGCGGCTGGACGATTACTACGGCGCCGCAGGTTCGGTGACCGAGGCTGAGAACACGCTGAAGACGCTGCTGGCGCCGAATCGCGCGGCGGCGCTGTGGGCGGAGCAGGTGATTCCGGTTGACTTGAAGCTGGAACTGCGCGACGCAATGGACGTTGCGCCGATCGTGACGGAAGCATTAGCCAAGCGCCCGGAGCTGCGGCAAACGCAGTTGCAGATCGAATCGAATCGCATCGACGAAGCGCAGAACGCGAATCTTCTGAAGCCGCTTGTGAATCTTGTGGCGAGCTATTCGAACACCGGTTTGGCAGGAACCCTGCGGCCCGGCGACAACCCGATCACGGCGTCGAGCGCGGCATCGAGCGCGCGCGTGAATCAGCTCTCGATGCTCGCTGGCTTGCCGCCGCTGCCGTCGGGCAGTTTCGGCGCGATTCCACCGTCGCTGATCGGCGGCTTCGGCCAGACGCTCGCGAATGTGTTCGGCGGCAGCTATCAAGGCGCGCAGGTGGGGCTTTCGATGGATCTGACGTTTCGCAATCGCGCGGCGCGGGCGTCGCTCGCGCAGAACGCGATTACGGAAAAACGTTTGAAGCTGCTATTGAACCAGGCCGAGCAGATTGTCGAGGCTCAGGTTCGCAATGCACTACAGGCTTTGCAGACCGCGCGCCAGCGGATCACCGCGGCGCAGGCGTCCGAAGCGGCGTCGCGCGAGAAGCTCGAAAGCGAAACGCGGCTCTTTCAGAACGGCGAATCGACGAACTTCCTGGTGTTGACGCGGCAGAACGAACTGCTCGACGCGCGGCGACGCGCGGTGGTCGCGCAGCTCGACTACAACAAGGCGGTCGCGCGGTTCGAGCAGGCGTCGGGCACGACGCTTGAGCAGCACAAGATCGCGGTGATGTAGCTGCTACGGATCGCGGGTAATGATTTCGAGGCCGTCCAAGTGGCGATAGTCCTTTAGATTGTTCGTCACCAACGGGCTCGAAAGCACTCTCGCCGAGGCCGTGATCCAAACATCTGCCGATCCAATTCGGCGGCCTTTTCCAGCGCTCTCGGAGCGAATCTGAGCCCAGGCGGTAAACCGCTCGTCGTCCGCATAGAGAATAGGAAAGTCGCTCAAGTAGGTCTCCAGAAGACCCCTAGGTCAAGTGCCCCACTTCGCATAGAGCGCGCTTGACGGATCTCAGGCACCGTCATGAACGAGAGAACGAGTTCCGGCCCACGAATAAGGTCGAGATATGGAACAGCGAATTCAGGGTGCCCCTTGAACAGGAAGCTTACGACGCCTGGATCAAGAAGCAGGCGTCGCGGGGTCGTTGGAGGGCTCGGGATCGTGACGCTGCTCATAAATGTATCGGACGAACGCTTCGGTCTCGGCTGCCGGACCGGGGTCCGTATGCCGTAGCACTTGGTCTATCGAAAAATGAGCCGACCGGACCATTCGGGGAGAGTCGTTTATGGTCGGTTGCGGATCGGGTTCCATACAATTCGTATTATTGATCTCTTCTGTTCGATGGGTCGCGGCACAATCACGTAAGAACAGGGGGGCTGCTCTGCGAAATGGCACGAGTGATTCACAAGCAACTGGCATGAATCTCACGACCTGAAACTTGCCGCCGCGGCATCATGTAACTCCGGCACCGAGCACGAGTAACTTCAGCGTTGCTCGATCTCATTCCCCGGAGAGAACCATGAAGACTGCCCCTCTTATTACCACCTTGCGGATGCTTGCGCTGCCCGCATTCGGCGACCAGAAGCCGAACTTCAGCGGCACTTGGAAGCTGAACGGTACCGCGAGCAAGTTCCCCAACGGCAATCCGCCGGTGATGACTCGTACCGTCGAACAGAAAGGCGACTCGTTGCATTACAAGATGGAGCGGGACATCAACGGCACCAAAAGCGGTTTCGACATTGAGGTGAGCATCGGCGATGCCAATCCGGAGGCGGCCGCGACCGCGGTTTGGGAGGGCGCGGTGTTGGTTGTTACGCTGATCTCCGCCCCGCAACACTTAAGACAGATTGAGCATAGGAAGCTCGTCGAAGGCGGCAAGCGGCTCATCGACGAGACGCTCGTTAAGCGGGATGACGGAACGGAAACGAAGATACTTCGCGTGTTCGACAAGCTATAGCTTCGGCCTGTGAACGACTGTGGAAATCGTTTTGGAGGCTATTGAAACGAAGCGACTTGTTTCTCTTTTCAAAAATGTCGTTTTCCACAGGATCTTCCATAGGCTAAGCCTAGCTATTGAAACGATCTAGAAACATGACGACGCAACGGCTGGGCGCGGTATCTTAGAAGTTGTCGCATCCGATGGCCGCAACCAACGTATCTTTCGAGAAAAGCCTGCCCGCGAATCTCGATGCCGAGCGCTTTGTCCTCGGCTCGATCCTACTCGATAGCTCGAACTACATCCAGGTGGCGGGCGTGCTTGAAGCCGAGGATTTCAGCCTCGAAAAACATCGCCGCATCTTCCTGCGGATGGCCGGTATTCACGAGCGTGGCGAGCACATTGATCGCGTCACGCTTGCCAATGAGCTGATGAAGCAAGGTCAACTCGAATCGGTGGACGGCCTGAGCTATCTCGTGTCGCTCGACGACGGCCTGCCGCGCATTTCGAACATCGAAGGCTACATCCGCATCGTAAAGGACAAAGCGACGCTGCGCCGCCTGATCTTCGCGTCGCAGAAGCTGATCGATCGCTGCATGCTCGGCGAAGAGGAGCCCGACGAGATTCTCGCCGGCGCAGAAGAATCGCTGCTGCGGCTGAACGACGGCCGTCAACGCCAGGGCTTGATGAGCACGGGCGACGTCGTCGAATCGTTCCCCGGCGGCATGAACGCGTTTCTCGATCCCAGCCGTCGCATCAAGGGCGTCAGCACCGGGTTTCTGAAGCTGGATGAGATGACCGGCGGCTTGCACGAAGGCGAGTTATTCATTCTCGCCGCGCGTCCTTCGATGGGAAAGACGGCGATGGCGCTGAATATCGCGCAGCACATCGCGTCGAATCCGAAGATCCGGAAGCCGGTGGCGATCTTTTCGCTCGAAATGTCGGCGGCGAGTTTGCTGAATCGCCTGGTCTGCGCCGAGGCGCGGGTCGACCAGATGAAGTTCAGCGCGGGCTACCTGAATGCCGACGAGCGGCGTCGCTTGCAGGTGGCGCTGGCGAACCTCTATGAGGCTCCGCTCTATATCGACGACACGGCCGGCACGAACATCATGGACATCCACGCCAAGCTCCGGCGCATGAAGGCCGAGCACGGGCTGGATCTTGTCGTCATCGACTATTTGCAGTTGATGAACGGGCGTGGGCGCTCGGAGAATCGCAATCAGGAAGTCAGCGCGATGTCGCGCGGCTTGAAACTGCTGGCGAAAGAATTGCGCGTGCCGTTTCTGGTGCTCTCACAACTGAGCCGCGCTTCGGAAACGCGACCCGGCGATCACGTTCCGCAGTTGAGCGATCTGCGCGATTCCGGATCGATTGAGCAGGACGCGGATCTCGTCGGCTTCATCTATCGGGAAGAAGTCTACAAGCCGGATCGGGAAGACCTGAAGGGCCGCGCGCAGTTGATTCTTGCGAAACAGAGAAACGGTCCGACGGGGCGGGTGAATCTGGCGTTCCTACGGCAGTTCACGAAGTTTGAGAATCTGGCGGAAGACTTCGGCGATCAGGAGCCGCCGGGCTAAGGCGTCAGGCCTTTTCGCAGAACGCTTTCGTCCCATTGTGCCGCCATGCAAACATGCCGTTCAACTGCATGGTAGCGATCCAGCCGCCAAAGAATTCGGCGAGCCAGCCACCTTTCATTTCATACGTGATCGCGTCGGTGAGGCGGGTTCCGCCGTTTTCGGAAGTAAATTCATGACGGTGGACCCAGTTCCGGAATGGCTCTTGTTCCTGCTCGTCGACGAACAACGCATCCTTCTCGTATACCGTATGGATGGTGTGCCATTCCACTGGAAACGGACCGATCCGGCTGCGAATCACAACTCGACTACCGGGCTGAATGCCTGCTGTCCGCTCGACAACTTCGAGCGGCTGGTCGGGAGGTGTTAGTCGCATCAGGGCATCGGGGTGTTCGTGGAATCCGAACACAACGTCGACAGGCGCCTTGATCAAGGAGGAGAAGTGGAAAGAGCGCATCGAATTGCTTCACGGTAATGACTTCCGCGGTCTCCCATCAGGTGCACTTTTGTTTGCGTCGGTGTGGAACGTCGGTGGGCGTCAGGCGGGCGGGTTGTCAAACTGCAACATCCATGTGAGGAAATCATTAAGCTACTGCTTTCCGTCGGATTCATAGCGGATTGCGGAATTGGAGGTAGCCCGAATCCTGGCATGATTTGCAGGGCTCGATTGGAGCAATTCTGAGTTCACTCATCCGCCAAGCGTGAAAAGTCAGCGAGAATCGGCGTGCGGATAGCGAGCAGGATGCGACCATTCTGGTATGATGTCGAACAGGACTCGTGGACGCAAACATCATCCTCAACGCGGTTTGGTTCGTGCTTTGCGCGGGGGCGGTTTACCTGCAATTACGTTCCCGCGCGAGCAGGCTTTCCAGTCCGCGGGCTCGACGGCGCGGTTTGCTCGCCGTCTTACTTGCTACCGTCGCGATCTTCCCGTGCGTTTCCGCAACCGACGACTCGACCCGCATCACCTACTTTGCTACGCAAGGCCAGGCGACTTCGGAAGCGCCGGACCGAGCGACGGAGAAGAACTCTGCGACGCTCGTTCGCCTCTTCGAGGAGATTGAGCACGCGCAGATTCAGGTGGGTGTGTCGCTGGCTCTCACCTTCTTGTTGTTTGCAATCGTCACCGCACTCTGCCCTTCCTCGATTCACCGGCTGCTTCCGGCATTAGCTGGACGCGCTCCTCCACTTCGCTTCGCCTCCGCGCGCTAGTCTGTTCCGCCAACTACCCAAAATCGACCCCTCGCCGTGTGGCAAGGGAAGGAGACTCTATGAAGTTGCTTCTGATGGCGCTCAGCCTCGGAGGATTGCTGCAAGCGCAGCCGACTGCTGGTCCGATCACGATCGAGCAGGCGCTCGAAGAGGGCGTGCAAAAGAACCTCTCGCTGCTCGCCGAGCGATACAACGTGCAGATCGCCGACGCGCGCATCATCCAGGCCGGGCTGCGGCCGAATCCGACGTTGACCTTCAACCAGTTGTACGTCGACCTATTTCGTCAAGGGCTCACTGCGGAGAAAAGCTCGGGACCAACCGAATCCGACATTGGCGTCAATTGGACCTTCGAGCGCGGCGGAAAGCGAGCGCGGCGGGAAGACGTTGCATCGGCGGCCAAGTCCGTCGCCGAGCTAAGCCTCATCAACACCATTCGGCAGTTGCGTCTCGACGTGCAGAATGCGTTCGTCGATGTGCTCACAGCGAAGAGCAGTCTGGCACTTGCGCAAGACAACTTGAAGTCGCTGCGCGGCATCGTGGACATCAACGAATCCCGCGTGAAGAGCGGTGACTTGGCGGAGGTCGAGTTGAAGCGATCGCGCCTTGCCGCGCTCCAATTCCAGAATTCGGTGCGACAGGCGGAGCTTCGCGTGCGCACTGCGTCCACTCGCCTACAACTGCTGCTCGGGCGGTCCCCGGACACCGCTCTTGAGATTCGCGGCGACTTCCGCAACGATACCACCGATCTCAAGGTGGAAGAACTCATGCAAGTCGCTCTCGAACTGCGGCCGGACCTGCAGGCCACCCGCAAGGACGCCGACCGCGCGAAGTTCGACATCGGGCTTCAAACCGCGAACGGTAAAGTCGACTATCAGGTCGGTGCCACCTTCAACTCACAGTACACCTACGCCAGCGGCAATACCGCGAGCTTCTCGTTTCAGATTCCGTTGCCGATTTACAACCGGAATCAGGGGGAGATCGAACGCGCGCGCCGCGAGAATCAGCAGTTACTGCTGCGCGCCCGCGCCGTGGAACGGCAGATCGGCAGCGAAGTGCGAACTGCCTGGGAGCAGTATCAAACCGCGCGGCAACTGGTCGATGTGATCGGAAAAACCATGCTCGACCAGGCGCGCGAGGTTCGCGACACGACGGAGTACTCATACCGGCGCGGCGAAGCGTCGCTGGTCGAATTTCTGGATGCACAGCGCACGTACAACGACACAGTGCAAAGTTACAACGATGCGCGCGGAGACTATGCGCGAGGCCTTTATTTGTTGGAGGCAGTGACTGCGAAAGGAGGCCGTCCTTGAAATCGAAATTCTTCTATGTGGTGATCGCGGCGAGCCTCTTGGCTTCCTGCGCAAAAGAGAAAGAGCCGGAAAAGCGCGGCGAACCGGGCATTAAAGTGGCGGTCAACGGCGAGGTGACGCTGCCCGCCGATTCGATCAAGAGGAAGCAGTTGAAGATCGAAACCGTGGTGGTGGCCGATGTGCCGGTGAATGAAGTTGTTGCGCCAGGCAAGATCGAAGCCAATCCCAATCGCGTTTCCCGCGTCGTGCTGCCGCTGGCTGGACGCATATCTTCCGTTCTCGTGCGGCTTGGCGATCAGGTACAGGCAGGCGCGCCGATTCTCATGCTCGAGAGCGCCGACAGCGACGCGGCTGTCTCCGCCAATTTACAGGCGCAGGCGCAGATCTCGCAGGCGAGGGCCGCGCTGCTGAAGGCGCAGGCGGACGTGGATCGCACGAAAGATCTGTACGCCCACAACGCGATCGCAAAGAAAGAAGTCCTCAACGCGGAGGCTGCGCTCGCGCAGGCGCAATCGAATCTGGATCAATCGATCGCTTCCCAGAAGCAGGCTCTGCGCCGCCTCGAGATACTCGGACTAACACCCACTGAATTCGGCCAGAAGCTTACGGTTCGCGCGTCCATCAGCGGCAAGATTCTCGAACTGAACGTCGCTCCCGGGGAATTCCGCAACGACCTCAGCGCGCCGCTCGCGACCATCGTTGACCTCAGTTCCGTCTGGGTGGCAAGCGATGTACCCGAGTCTGACATTCGGTTCATCGATCCCGGCGAGGCGATCACCATCGAACTTACCGCCTATCCCGGCGAGATCTTCCGTGGCAAAGTGACGCGCATCGCCGACACCGTCGATCCCGTCACGCGCACGGTCAAAGTGCGCGCCGAGATGGACAACTCGCGCGGCCGTCTACGGCCGGAAATGTTTGGCAAAATCCGCCATGTTGAGGGCATGCGCCAACTGCCCGTGATTCCGGCTTCGGCAATCATACAGGGCGAATCCCGCAACATCGTCTACAAGGTTTCCGGCAAGGACACGTTCCTGCCTGTCGAAGTGAAGCTTGGCGAGAAGGCCGGCGAACGAATATCGGTACTCGAAGGCCTTAAGAATGGCGACCAGGTGGTGACCGACGGCGTCATGCTGCTGCGAGGAAACTAACCCGTGATTGCTCTCTTATTACGCTTCGCGCTGAAGCAGCGCTTCATCACGGTCCTCGCCGGACTCACGCTCGTCGGCTTCGGGCTCTGGGCCTTCCAGCAGCTCAAGATCGAGGCCTATCCCGACATCTCGGATACGCAGGTGGTCGTGATTACGCTCTACAACGGCCGCGCCGCCGAAGAGGTGGAGCAGCAAGTCACGGTGCCCCTTGAGAAGGCCCTCAATAGCGTCCCGCAAGTGATCGCGCGCCGTTCCCGCACCATCTTCGGGCTCTCGGTTGTCGAGCTTACCTTCGAGTTCGGAACCAACGACTACTTCGCGCGCCAACTCGTGCTTGAGAAACTGCGCGACGCGACGCTGCCCGATGGTGTCACGCCCTCGCTCGGTCCGCTCTCGACGCCGATCGGCGAACTCTATCGCTACCAGGTGGAAGGCGCCGGCGGCGATCAGCTTCGTCTGCGCGAGATCGAAGATTGGATCGTTGAGCCGCGTTTTCTGCAAGTCCCCGGCATCGCCGACGTCACTCCATTTGGCGGACTCGTCAAGCAGTACCAGATCGAAGTCGATCCCCAGGCGCTCAACAAGTTCAATCTCTCGATCTCGCAAATCGCCGCCGCCATCGGAGCCAATAGTCAGAATGCCGGCGGAGCCATGCTCGACAACCGCCAACAGTCGATGGTCGTGCGTGGCGTCGGTCTCGTGCAAAACATCTCCGACATCGAGAACATCGTGGTTAACGAAACCAAAGGCGTTCCGGTGTTCATACGCGACATCGGTCGCGTCCGCATTGGGGCCGCGACCCAAAGTGGAATCTTCGGCGTCAACGATCGCGACGGAGCGATTGAAGGCATCGTCCTCATGCGACGCGGTGAGAACCCGAGCGACGTGCTCAATGGCATCCGCGAAGCGGTTGACGATCTGAACACGAATCGCCTGCCACCGGGCGTCAAGATCACGCCCATCTACGATCGCTCGGATCTCGTCAAGAACACGCTGGGCACTGTCACGCACACGCTGCTTGAAGGCCTCCTGATCGTCGTCGCCGTACTCTTCCTCTTCCTTGGCAGCGTGCGGGCCGCCTTGCTCACCGCGATCACGATTCCGCTCTCGTTGATGTTTGCCTTCGTCTGCATGCACTTCACCGGCATCCCCGCGAACCTGCTTAGCTTGGGCGCGCTCGATTTCGGAATCATTGTCGACGGAACGCTCGTCATGGTCGAGCACATTGTGCAAATGCTTGCTCATCGCCGCGAACGCTATGGTGGCGATCTCGACGTCGAGCGCGGTGTTCGCGACGCAGCTCTCGAAGTCGAGCGCCCGATCTTTTTCTCGCTGCTGATCATCATCGCCGCCTACATTCCGCTCTTCACGCTGGAGCGCGTCGAGCGCCGGATCTTCACGCCGATGGCCTTTACCGTCTGTTTCGCGTTGCTCGGCTCGATGTTGCTCGCGCTCACATTAATTCCGGTGCTCGCGACGTATCTCTTCCGCAAGGGTTCGAAGGAGTGGAAGAATCCCGTGGTCACTTGGATCCAGCGCGGGTACGCATTTGTTTTGGGCGGCGCGATGCGTCGGCCGTGGGTCGTTATCTCCATTTCGGGAGCGATTGTTCTTGCCGCCTTCGGCTTGGCGACTCGTCTTGGCTCCGAGTTCCTGCCCCAACTTGACGAAGGTGTGATCTGGGTCCGTGCGAACTTGCCCTCCGGAATCTCGATTCACAAGTCCGCGGAAATCTCCGGCAAAATCCGCGCGATCCTGAAGCAATTCCCCGAAGTGAAGCTCGTCAGTTCGCAGAGCGGTCGCAATGATGCGGGTACCGATCCGTACGGTCCCAACCGCAACGAAGTGTTTGTGGCATTGACGGCCTACGATACGTGGAAAGCGGGAAAAACCAAGGCGGATCTCGTCGAGGAGATCTCCGCCAGACTGCGTGCCGAGATCCCCGGCGCAAATTTCAGTTTCACGCAGCCCATCATTGACAACGTGACGGAAGCCGTCACCGGCTCCGCCGCCGATCTTGCGGTAATCATCAGCGGACCGGATCTCGCGACGCTACGGAGCGTAGCTACCGACACACTGGCAGTGGTTCGCCAAGTGCCGGGCGCTGCCGACTCCGCTCTTGAGCAGGAATCTGATTCGGCTCAACTGCGAATCGCCGTTACCCGTCAGGAGGTCGCGCGCTATGGCATCAATGTCCGGGACGTGCAGGATGTGATCGAGATGGCCATTGGCGGCCGGGTGGTCTCGACGATGTTCGAAGGAGAGCGCCGGTTCGATATCACCGTGCGCTACGTGCCCGAGGCCCGCACCGACATGTCGGCGATCGGCAACATCCTTATTCCAACGCGCGAGGGCGGACGAGTGCCGCTGTTTCAACTGGCGCAGATCGAAGTTGTCAGCGGAGCGAGCATCATTGCCCGCCGCGAGAATCGCAGGCAGATCACCGTTCGCACCAACATTCGCGGCCGCGATCAGGGTAGCTTCGTCAAAGAGGCGCAGGCGCGGTTCGACGAGAAGATCAAACTCCCCGGTGGTTATCGTGTCGAATGGGGCGGCCAGTTTGAGAACCTCGAACGAGCGCGCAAACGACTGACGTTCATTCTGCCGATCACCATCGCCATCATCTTCGTGCTGCTATTCTTCACGTTCGGATCGCCGACGCACGCCGGTCTCGTGTTGATGAACGTGCCGTTCTCGTTAGTCGGCGGCATTGTCTTCCTCTACCTTCGCGGAATCAATCTCAGCGTTTCGGCGGCCGTCGGATTCATTTCTCTCTTCGGAGTGGCCGTCATGAGCGGCGTGCTCGTGATCGCTGAAATCAACCGCCGTCTGCGCGTCGATCCGGATCTGCCAATCGACAAGGCCGTCGTCGAAGGATCGCTCGCGCAGATGCGGCCTGTGCTGATGATGATTGTGGTTGCGTTATTGGGCATGGTGCCCGCCGCACGCGCCACCGGAATCGGCAGTGATGTGCAGCGGCCGCTTGCGACCGTCGTCGTGGGTGGCTTGTTGTCGACCTTGCTGTTAACGTTGTTTGCGTTGCCCAGCTTGTACGTAATTTTGGGCAGACGGCGCGAACTTGCCCGGGTGCGAGGAGGCCAGTAAATGCAGAAGCTGTTGGTGATCTACGTCGATGAAACTGACATGCACGATGAGTTGCCGCGCTACGAGGCCATCTGCCGCAAGCTTGTTCAGATTGGCGCTCCGGGTGCCACGGTTCTGGCCGGCATCATGGGCTTCGGGAGCCACGGCCAGATTCATCGAAAACGGCTTTTCGGGGTCTCGGACGATCGGCCGATTCAGATTTCCGTCGTGGCCGAAGAGCAGTTTCTTCGCGACGTCGCGATTCCGCAAGTGAAGCCGATAGTGCGGGAAGGTCTGATGTTTCTGGTCGACGTCGAGCGCGTCGGTCCGTAGCGGGCGAGCCGCGGGCGAACCGCGCACGCCGAGGGGGCGAAGTGAAGAAGCGTTTCCGGTTGGAGGAGAAGAGATCCGATGTTTCGCTACGTCGCGAAGCCCTTCACCCAACCCAGCGAAACGCTCGTCATCAGGAATCCAATGACAACGATGATCGCCGCCGACGCGACTGGAAGAAAGCGGAACGCCGGATGATTCGTGAACGAGATCGACTGCGGCAGGATGCTCTTGGCATACAGCACCAGCATTCCGATTCCGACGAGCACGGCCGCCAACCCGAGGCTGAACGATGTCAGCAGCAGCAGGCCCAACCCAATGCGGCCCAGGGCAATCGAGGTCAACAGCAAGACCAACGCGGAAGGGCAGGGAACCAGACCTCCGCTCGCCCCGAGCGCGATGAGGCCGCCGATGCCGATCTCTTCCGGAACTTCATGGCTGTGCGCCTGTCCATCACCGTGATCGTGAACCAGCGCGTGCGCATGCGCATGGTCGTATGAATGCGGGATTCCGTGCGCGTGGGGGTGACCATCGGAATGCACATGGCCTTGCGGTCCGTGAGAATGTCCGGTGTTAGGGGAGTGCGCGTGATTGTGAGAATGCAGTGGCCTGGCTGTTGCCGATCGCAGAATGCGTAACCGCCGGAAGAACAACGATCCGCCGACGGCCACAATCGATAATCCCGAAATCGCGCCGAGCCATGGCAGTAGCGTTTCAGGCAGGATGTACTGCGACAAGAACAGCGTTACCAGCCCGAGCGCAAATACGCTGACCGTGTGCGTAAACGTTGTCATCGCGCCGAGGATCGCGGCGTGCTTCATCGTTCCCTTGGACCCTACGAGATACGCCGCCGCGAGAGTTTTCCCGTGGCCCGGGGACGTCGCATGCACTGCGCCCAGGCCGAACGCCACCAGCAAACCCACCACGATCATCCACGGTGTCAGTTCCTTCTGGCTCAATAGCCGCGACAGATAGTCGGTTTGCGCCGTCGCTGCGGACGGCTGCGGCGTTGAAGAATCGGGTGCAAGCGATGGATCCGGAATTACGACTTGAGCCGGTTGCGCGATTGCCCTCACCAACGGCGTCTTCGCCGCCGCGATCGCAGCCGGATCCACTGTCCACGCCAACGACGCGCGCAGATCCCGCGGTGGTGTATCG
The DNA here is from genome assembly GCA_043788745.1 of Acidobacteriaceae bacterium. Taxonomy (GTDB): domain Bacteria; phylum Acidobacteriota; class Terriglobia; order Bryobacterales; family Bryobacteraceae; genus JBBQWZ01. The sequence goes on along the minus strand of JAYVTO010000297.1, from coordinate 12,709 downwards.
GACGCATGCGCTGGATACGAAGTCAACGCATTGGTTCGATCTGCGCTCGAATGGCTGGCTTCGATCAGCGCAGTTCCGGCGTCCGACGCGATCACGATCTCCTTCCATCCCGATCGATCGCGGAGGTTACGGTCTTCGAACAGTAACATTCCCGGGCCGAGCGCAAGCGAAAGCGCCGCAGTGATGCGGGCTACTGGCAGCCCTGCCGCGCCTTCCGAAAGCGCGATCTCGACTGAATCTACGCGCGGCGCAACGGGCTTTCCGTTGAATCGAAAATCCAAGCCACGGACCCACGTCCGCATTTGTTCATTCGCTTTAGTCCGCAAATCGGCGGGTGGGCTCGCCGCGTCGAGCTTCCACGGACGCAGCAATTCAGACGTGGCCACTTCCGCGAAATCGAGCGCGTACACAACGCCAACGCCGCGCGCCCGCGCTTCGAGGCGGGTGTAATGGCTGACGCTGAAAGTGCCCATCGGGTGGGCCGCGAGCAATCCCGGAATCAGGAATAGGAGTTTGCGAAACACTACTCGGATTGTAGTCTGGCGCGCTACCCGGGCAGCAAACCCGAGCGGTGCCTTCGCTGCAAGAAGGTCGTGCGGCCTATTCCCGGAACAATCCACCGCTCGTCATCGTAGTCTCACTCGAATGACAATCGAGACTTCGCGACTCCTGCGCCGATGGATGCTGCCCGCGCTGCTAGCGATGCCGCTGCTGGCGCAGTCCCCGAAACCTGACGATCTTGAGCGCACAATCGCCGCGCTCGACACGGCGTTGTTCGACGCCTACAATCGCTGCGACCTCGACAAATTCGGATCGCTGTTCGCCGAAGACCTGGAGTTCTATCACGACCAAGGCGGACTCATGAGAGGCCGTCAAGCGACGGTCGATGCCGTCAAGAATAACGTGTGCGGCAAAGCCCGCCGCGATCTGGTTCCTGGAACGCTACGCGTATTTCCGCTAGAAGGCTTCGGCGCGGTTGAGACCGGCGTTCATCTGTTCTGCGACCCTAAGAACGCGAAGTGCCCGAACGGCAGCGGAGCCGCGAGGTTCACGCACCTTTGGCAAAACAAAGACGGCGTCTGGAAAGTCACCCGCATCATCAGCTACGACCATTGCAATCATTGTTCAACGCAAACGCCGCCTGACTACCGTACGCCGCAAGGAAAATATCAGGACAGAGGATAGAGAAGGCTTTCCGCCAGCCACGCCTGATTCTCGCGAACGCCATCTTTCAATTGCGCGCACAGCGCGTCGCGCTTTTCGTACAAGCGATATCCATCGCGCGCTCGCAAATACCCGCGTGCCTTTGGCTCGGCGGCGATCAACGCCGCTTCGCCGATCTCCCGCGCACGAGCCGCATAGCGAGCCCGATTGTCGAGCAGCGCTTTTACCAAGAACGGAACCACCGTTGAATAGTCGGCCTGCATGCTCTCCGTCGACTGCTGATAGGTGTCCTTGTCGACTTTCCCCCACGTTACAGCCTCTGCTGGAGGGCAGGACGACAGCGACCCGTCGGTCACCGGCGCGGTCACAATCTGCACGTCGAACTGGTAGCCGCGCACATCCGGCAAACCCAACACCTGACCCAAGGCAGGCTCCGGCTGCAAGTTGTAATTCTTCGGAACGCCGCCGCCCAAAATCACGGTACCCAGGGCCTTCGCCTCGCTCTCAAACAAACCCCATCGATGATACGCGCATGCCTCAAACACCTCCGCGTGCAAGTCGAGATCGAAGCCGTAACTCGGCAGCAAGCCCGCCTCGCGCATCGCCCACCGCTTCATCGAATTCAAGAACACACTGCCATCCGCCGGAGCACCAACGAAGACTGGAATCGCGAGGCGATGGCACGTCGAGAGCAGCCCCGCTGGCACGGCGTTGCGCTTCTCCTGCGCGGAGAAATGCGCGCCCAGGCGGTAGCGCATTTCCGTGCCCGTCATCTTGTGTTGAAACTCGTCGAGGCCCAACAGCGCCGACAGGAAGCGGTCCTGATCGATTAGCACCTCTTCGTCGAACGCCATGTCGGTCACGCGAATCGTCTTCTCATCGCGAAGGGCGCCGTCGTCGCCGAAAATCGGAACCTCGTGAATCGGATCGCGATGCCCATCGAGGCTGCGATGGCCGTCGTGATAACAGACCGCGTCGGTCGTCGAGAGATACGCGATCCAGCCCGTCTCAAGCAGCGGCAGCAGCCAAGCCTGATGCTGGCCAGAAACCGTAATCGGCCCTGAGATCGCAAGCGTGAGCGGGCAGCCCATCCCAATCGCGCGATCGAGAATCGTGTAGATGCGGCGTAAGTAGGCCCCGCCGAACGCCGGCAGGCAATGCAGAAAAAGCTCGTCGAGCGTCTCGACTTCGTCCACGCGGCGCACATGTACGCGGCGTCGCTGATCGGTGTGGGTCATCGCTTCCATGGTAGCGAGTCAGCCACGCCGCCAGTCTAATAGTGCAGTCTCGCGCCTCTCCCAACACGAAGAATCTCAACGGTCCCTGCAGCCACGCGAAATCTGATTTTGTATTAATTCCGGCCCGATCCGAACCACAGGACACGAAGCGCGATAGTCCCCTTCGCGCGACCAAACGTCTGACAACGCTCCGGATCCGTCGATAGGGTACGGATCGCCGCCTCAAGCCTTCGATACCATGCCGCGCCTTGATAGGGTGCACGTCCGATGGCCCATTCGTACAATCGATCCAGATCAGCCTCTGCCGCAGCGGAAATTCTAATCCGATATTCCATGCTTGGCGCGGAATCTGGCAAGCACTTCTTCTGCCGGGAAAGACTCACCCCGCTCAAACTGTGCGACCGCCTCCGTCACGTCATCGGATTCGCTACCGAACTCGTCGAAATGCATCCCGAGCTGAATCTCGATCATCTGTTCGACAAACGCGTCGACGCTCGCGCAATCGCTATCCGCCATGCGTTCGCGAATTCGCTCTTCTAACTCGGGTCGCAACTCAATCGTCATACCGCATCCCCTCTTTGCGATTGTACAGGCACCGCCCGCCTACTCGAACTGCTTACGGAACTCCGCGAACTGCGCGCGCAGTTCGGCCACTTCGCCCTCGAGCTTCGCGATCCGCTGCTCCATCGCCGCCCGCTGCGGTGACTCAACCAGAGCCGGCTCCGTCCACTCCACCGGACCGCCCAGCAACTGCGCGAACCGGACTTCCTTCATTCCAGGCGCGAGGGGTAGCTTCGTCACCAACTCGCGCTCGATTAATCCCGTCAAACAGCGCTCGACCTCATCAAGATCGTTGAAGTCGTGCATACGCTCCGTACGCCCGCGCAATTCGCCCGGCGTCTGCGGACCCCGCAAGATCAGCACGCAAATCAACGCCGATTCCCGCCGCCCCAGATTCAGCGTCTCGCCGATACGGTGCGCGTACTTTTCGACGCGGTGCCCCGTGCCGGACACCGAATACGCGAGGCGTCGATTCCCCAACAGCCGTAGCGCATCCGTCACCGTCTGCTCGTCGAAGCTCACTACGGGGTCGCGATTCGTCTTCTGATTGCACGCGTTCACCAGAGCATTTACCGTCATCGGATAGTATTCCGGCGTCGTAACTTCTTTTTCCATCAACGACCCCAATACGCGCAATTCCACCGGGTGCAAGGCATCCATCACACACACGGTAGCATTCCAGGCCAACCGTTTCGCACCGGCTTCGTCCAACCGGAGAAAGGCAGTAACCAAATGAAACTCATCCTCTGGACCTTCGTCTCCGTCGCACCTATGCTGGCGCTCGATTGCGACCAGAACACCTGGAAGCAAAAAGACCGTGGCGGGTTCTGCGAAATTCGCGAACAAGCGCTGACCACCACCGGTCGCTTCAGGGTCGATGGCGGTATCAACGGCGGAGTCTCCGTCAAGGGTTGGAAGCGTGCCGACGTTGTTCTCCGCGCGCAAGTGCAGACCAACGCCGAGGATGACAGCGCCGCGCGCGGCCTCTCGACGCAAATCCGCATCGACACCTCCGCCGGCCAGATCCGCGCGCAGGGCCCTCAAGTGACCGGCAGGAGGTCAGGCTGGTCGGTCTCCTTCGAGCTTATGGTCCCCGAACGCACCGATCTCTTGCTCAAAACTCTGAACGGCGGCATCTCCATCTCAGACGTCCACGGCCGTATCGAATTCGCCGCCGTCAACGGCGGAGTCCACCTCTCCCGCCTCGCGGGCGATGTGGAAGGCCACACCACCAACGGCGGCCTTTCCGTCGAACTTGTCGGCGACCGCTGGGAAGGTACCAAGCTCGACACCTACACGAGCAACGGCGGCGTGACCCTCCGAGTTCCCGAACGCTACTCCGCGAATTTCGAAACAGGCACCGAAAACGGCAGACTCACTCTGGATATTCCCGTCAACGTGCGCGGGGATATCAGCAAGCGCCTCAAGTTAGATTTAGGCTCCGGCGGGCCGCTGGTCCGCGTCGTCACCACCAACGGCGGCGTCACCGTTCGCAAGAGCTAGGGCGCTGACCGGCAAAAGAGATTTCGGGGCTAAAGCCCGGGGATATAGGCCCGCCAGGTGCGGCGGGGATCGTTTCGATCCGAATCACGCGGTCCGAGCACTCGTCGATTCGTGTACGTCGAAACTGCGGCGGCGAACGGTTTCGTATACTCACCTTCCGATTCCGGCCTCCTGTGTCGGGCCACGCGTCATGAATCGCGAACGTCGCTGTGATATTCTGCAACGGCAATGGCCGCACCTGAACCGTCGCTCGACGTCAACTTCCGACCCTCCGTCAAATTGCTGCAGGCATCGTATGTAGCAATCGCTATCTTCGCCATCGCGATCACCGCTTACTGGAGCGAAGCCACGCCTCCACCGCCCGTCGCTGTGTGGTGGCCGCTCGGCGTGCCCGCGTTATTGCTGCTCTGGACGCTGCAGCGCCACCTGACAAGACTCGCGACGAAGCTTAGTATCTCCGGCGATCGCCTTCGCTACGAGTCGGGAATCTTCTCGAAGACCTCGCGCACAATGGAAATCCACAAAGTGCAGGACGTGCGTGTGGATCAAACCATCGGTCAGCGCATGCTGCAAGTGGGCAATCTGTCGATCGAGACTGCGGGCGACGCCAGCCGCATTACGATTGAGAACATCGACGCGCCGCAACAGGCGGCCGAGACAATTCTCGACCTCGCGCGGCATCACAAATAGCGAGTGGGGTGCGACCCATGTTCTGAGAGGATCCAAGCGTATGTCGGCTCTGTCCAATACAGTGCTCGCACTGAACCGCTCGCCGTCAGGGACTGTGAACAAATTCCCCGGTCGCTCGCCGGCAAAAGAACCGCGAACGAGAGTGAGCGGATCTCACCCATACCGGCAGCGCCCGATACAACTCCGCCCGTAAAGGGGAGCGGACATGTCACTGTGCAGGATTTGATCCGCAGCACACTACCCGTCGAGCAGCCGCGCAATCGCGTCCGCGTCGTTCGGAACCACCGTCGGCTTGTTCCCAAATGTCGGAGCAATCGCGCCGGAATGCGCCGTCAACTGGCCCGTGTGATAGCGATACACGTAGTCGGGATCCTTCAGCACGTTGCCCGTCAGCACCGCGACCACATCCGCATCGCGCCGCATCACGCCCGAAGCCGTCAACTTGCGAATGCCCGCGAGCGTCGCCGCCGATGCCGGTTCGCAGCCGACGCCGCACAACCCGATGATTGCTTTTGCATCGGCAATCTCCTGCTCGGACGCCTTCTCGACGACGCCGCCCGATTCCGTCAATTCGCGCAAAGCCTTCGGCCACGAGACCGGATCGCCAATCTTGATCGCGGTCGCGAGCGTCTCCGGGTGTTCCACCGAATGGAACCCGCCATCCGGTTGACGCATGAAATCGTAGAACGGCGCTGAGCCTTCCGCCTGCACCACGGCGAGCCGCGGCAGGCGATCGATGAAGCCCCATTCACGCAACTCTCGCAGCGCCTTGCCGAACGCGGATGTATTGCCCAGATTGCCGCCCGGAAGTACAATCCAATCCGGCACGTTCCAATCGCGCTGGTCCAGCATTTCGAAGATGATCGACTTCTGGCCCTCAATGCGAAACGGATTCACCGAGTTCAACAGATAGATGCCAAGCCGATCCGCCAGCACGCGGACCAGCGCCAGGATCTGATCGAAGTTCGCATCCACTTGCAACGTGCGCGCGCCGTACTCAAGCGCCTGCGCCAGCTTTCCATACGAGATGTTTCCGTTCGGGATAAAGATGATCGGCTGCAAGCCGGCAGCCGCCGCATAGGCCGCCATCGAAGCCGACGTGTTGCCCGTCGACACGCACGCGACGCGCTGCTTCTTCAAACGTTTCGCCTGCGACGCACCGCAGGTCATGCCGTTGTCTTTGAAAGATCCCGTTGGATTGAAGCCTTGATGCTTGAAGGTAATCGCATCCAAGCCGCCGTACTCCGCCGCGCGCGCGCCCGGCAGCAACGGCGTATTCCCCTCCCGCAGCGTCACGATATGACGTTCGTCGTCGAGAAACGGAAACAGCTCGCGATAGCGCCACACGCCACTCTGATTCACCGGATCGTTGTCCGTGCGCCGATAGCGGAACAACTGCTGCAGCGCCTTGGGGTCGCCTGGAGGTCCGCCATACGCGGCCTCAAGTAAGCTGCCGCAAGACGGGCATGTGTACAGCGTCTCGGTGACGGCGTAGCGCGCGCCACAAGATTCAGAAAAACAAACGAGTTCGGCTTTCATCGGGTGCTCCGGTGTAAATCAGGCACGGGAGTCTAAATGATAGCGTGGCGTTAGGTTGTAGCCGCTGCGACCGCGAATTGCGCAAAGGTGATGGGACTGCCGCCCGGCTCGATAACGCCGATCTCGTCCGCGCCATAGAAGGTCGTTCTGCGTTCGAACACCACGGGCGCATCGGCGAGATTCGCAATTACCGCGTCGAGCGAATCCACCTCGATGAACAAGGCCGCTCGATACGCCTTCTCCGCAAGCGCGGGAACATCGGCCGCAACGCTCGCCCGCGACTGGTACATGATCTCGACCGCGCCGCTCGTCAGAATTATGAAGCCGAGCTTCCCTTCCTGCGGAACTTCGACGGTCCGATGATACCCGAGCCGCAGCCAGAACGGCTCGCAGGTCTCGATCTCGTCGACAATAAGCACCGGCGAAAGCCTCTTCGAAATGGGAACGGATTTGGATGTTGACATAATGGAGCGACTCAATTATGCCTGAGAAACGCACACTCCGGGACCTCGCCGGCATCGGCAAGAAGATGGCCGAAGACTTCCATCTGCTCGGCATCCATTCGGTCGAGCAGTTGACTACATTCGAGGGCCGCGAACTCTACGACAAACTCTGCGTGCTAACCCGAACCCGCCAGGACTCTTGTGTACTCGATGCCTTCGTGTGCGCAGTGGCGCAGGCGCGCAATCCGCGCCTGCTTGCCGAGCAGCGCGATTGGTGGTATTGGAGCCGCAAGCGCAAAGCGACCGCAAAGGGCAAGACGAAATGATCGCCGTTCATCTCGAAGATGGAGCGGTAACCGTCAAGAAGCGCCGCGAGCCGATCCGCAAAGCGGGCTTCGCAAAGATTCGACTCGTCGTTGCCGGAATCTGCAACACCGATCTCGAACTGCAGCGCGGCTACTACAGTTTTCGCGGAACGCCCGGCCACGAGTTCGTCGGCGTCGTCGAAGAAGCGGACGACCAGCGCTGGATCGGCAAGCGCGTGGTGGGAGAGATCAATCTCGACTGTGGGCGGTGCGCGTGGTGCGCCCGCGGATTCGGCCGGCATTGTCCGAAACGCACCGTACTCGGCATTATGCGGCATGCCGGCGCCTTCGCCGAATACCTGACTCTTCCGGAACGCAACCTATATGCTCTGCCGCCTTCCCTTTCCGACGAACACGCGGTGTTCACGGAACCTCTGGCGGCTGCCTGCGAGATTCTCGAGCAGGTGATGATCCCGGCGCGCGAACCAGTCGCGGTACTCGGCGACGGCAAACTCGGCCTGCTCATCGCGCAGGTTCTGCACGCGCACGGCGCGGCCGTGACGCACTTCGGACGGCACGCCGCGAAATTGAAGATCAGCGCAAGCGCCGACATCGACACGCAACTGGCGACGAAGGCATTGCCATCACGCGCCTTCACGGTGGTCGTGGACGCAACAGGCTCCAGTGCCGGCCTGGAGCAAGCCATCAGCATGACCGCCCCGCGTGGAACCGTTGTGATGAAGTCGACGGTGCACAATCGCGTCGCCATCGACGCCGCCCCAGTCATCGTCAATGAGATCTCGCTCGTCGGTTCGCGTTGCGGCCGCTTCAAACCAGCGCTGGCTTTACTGCGTGCCGGGAAGATCAACGTCGAGGCACTGATTGCCGATCGCTTTGCGCTCCACGACGCACCCAAAGCGTTTGCGCGCGCTGCCGAGCGAGGCATGTTGAAGGTGCTACTGGAGAACAGATCATGAAGCGCTGGATTTTTCCATGCACAAGACAAAAAGCGTCAAATCCGAGCCGACCCGCCCCGCCTGCTACCAATTGACAGTGAGCCTTCTGGGCCTTCTGGAGAGTGAGCGGATGTAGAAGCCGCCAACAACCCCGAACGAGCGCACCAGATCTCGCCAACCAATTTGACGCGTGACACGTCTACATTCGATACTGAAGGAATACTGAAGGGTCTTGTCTACCGTCGGTATGCGTGCGGTCTTTGACGCAACCTGAGCCCTCCATTGTGCGGATACTGTGGAATTCCGCACGCTTTGAAGTTCATCTGTGCCTAAAACTATTTTCGAGGTCCGAGTGTTCCGTAACCTAATCGCAGCCATTGTGCTCACGCTTCCCCTGCTCGACGCTCAGTCGGTGACTGGAACTATTGGAGGCAAAGTATTCGACGCGTCGAAGAAGCCGATAACCGCGGCCTCCGTCGCACTGACGCGCGAGGAGACGAACACCCACCGTGACGCGAAGACAAACTCCGATGGCGCATTTCAGATCCCGCTGCTTGCCCCCGGCACGTATCGCCTCGAAGTCGAACGCGACGGCTTCCGAAAATATGCCCAAACGATTGCGCTCGAACTGAATCAGCAAGTCTCGTTCGACATCACGCTCGCGGCCGGAAACGTGCGCGACACCGTGATCGTCATCGAATCGCTTCCCGTGTTGCGGGCGGAATCCGCCACGCTTAGCACCGTGTTCGAGAATCGCAGTGTGACCAACCTGCCGCTCGACGGACGCAACTTCTACGAGCTTTCACTTCTCGTCCCCGGCGCTTCGCCCGCGGCACCGGGTTCGGTTGGCTCCGGCCGCGGCGATCTCACCTTTAACATCAACGGTGCGCGCGACGACTCCAATTACTATCTGCTCGACGGAATTTATAACGTCGATCCGAAGTTAAACGGCTTCGGCGTAACACCGCCCGTCGACGGCGTCCGTGAATATGAAGTGCTCACCAATTCCTACGACGCCTCGTTCGGCCGCAACGCCGGAGGCCAAATCAACGTTATTCTCAAATCGGGAACGAATGCGTTGCATAGCACGGCGTACGAATTTCTTCGAAACGCCGTCCTCGACAGCACAAACTACTTCGCGTCGGCCGACCAATCGAAGCCCAAAAACATCCGCAACCAGTTTGGCTTCTCGCTCGGCGGCCCTATTGGCAAGGACAAGACCTTCTTTTTCGTCGACTACCAGGGCACGCGTGTTCGCGAAGGCATTACCAGAGTTTCAAACGTGCCCACCGCGCAGGAGCGCACTGGCGATTTCTCGCGAAGCGTGTTGATCCCTATCGACATTTTCACCTTCCGGCCATTCCCGAATTTCGTGATTCCGCGTAATCGCATCAGCCCGACAGCGCTCGCGATCGCGGCTCTCTATCCCCTGCCGAATCGCACTGCGCCGGGCCAGAACTACGTTGCTTCGCCGACGCAAACTGATCGCGACGATCATTTCGACATTCGCCTCGATCACCGCTTGAGCGCGGCCTCGCAACTCGGCTTCCACTACAGCTTCGGCGATCGCGATCTATTTGAACCCTACGGCACGCCGGGCTCGTCCTCGACCATTCCTGGCTATGGCAATCGCATTCCGCGGCGCGGCCAGAACGTCCTTCTGAGTGAGACGCACACCTTCACTCCGTCATTGCTGAACGAACTGCGCCTCGGCTTCAACCGTGTCAGCCTCGCCGTGAATCAGCAGAATCAGGACAACAACATCAACAAAGCGGTGGGCCTGCCGACCATATCGCGGAACCCTCGCGACAACGGTCTGACGCAGATCACCATCAACGGCTTCGCGCAACTCGGCGACGAACTCAATAATCCGCAGCGCCAGGCGTCGACCGTGTATCAGATCAACGACACGGCCAGTTGGGCCCGCGGCGCCCACGCCTTCCGCTTCGGCTTCGATTTCCGCAAAACGCAGCAGAACGCCTTCGCCGACGTGCTTTCGCGAGGCATCATTGGGTTCACCGGCTTCAGCGGCAACGCAATGGCTGAGATGCTGCAGAACGTGGTCAGCTACTCGACGGTCGCGCGTCTCGACAATCCCGCGCACCTGCGGACCGAGAGCTATAACTTCTTCGCGCAGGACTCATGGCGCGTGCGCCCGAATCTGACGCTGACGCTTGGCCTCCGCTACGAATTCAACAAGGCGCCGGTTGACGCCGATGACCGCGCGAGCATTTACGATCGCGCGACGGGTTCGATCCAGCCGGTCGGAAAGAACGGCATCCCGCGCGCCGGCTACGAATCGGACCGGAACAACTTCGCGCCGCGCATCGGCCTCGCATGGACGCCCACCGCGGAGCGCAACCTCGTTGTCCGCGCAGGCTACGGCATCTTCTACGATCAGTCTGCGCTCGCGCCGAGCCAGGGCCTCTACTTCAGCCCGCCCTACTACCGCTCGCAGCTCTTTATTCCGAGCGCGCAGTTGCCGCCGGTCATTCTCGAAGACCCGTTCCCGGCCGCCTACCCGAACTTCATCCCGAGTGCTGCTTTCGCGTTCCAACGCGATCTCCGCACACCGTACATCCAGCAGTGGAACCTCAGCGTCCAACGCCAACTCTCCGCCGCCAGCGCGGTTGAGATCGGATACGTCGGTACCAAGGGTACGAAGCTGATTGCCAATCGCGATAGCAACCAGGCGCGCCCCAGCACCGCGCAGCAAAACCTCCGGCCCAATCCGCGGTTCCAGGACATCGACACGTACGAGTCCCGCGCCAACTCGAACTATCACGCGCTGCAGGCCAAGTTCACGCAGCGACTGAGCCGCGGCCTCACCGCGCTCGCCAGCTACACCTGGGCGAAGTCGATCGACGATGCTTCAGGCTTCTTCTCGTCCACCGGCGACGCCGCCTTCCCGCAGGATTCGAACAACGCCCGCGCCGATCGCGCTCTGTCGAACTTCGACGTGCGCCACCGCGCAACGTTTAGCTACACGTACGATCTCCCCTTCCGCTCGAAAAACGTGTTCCTCAGCGGTTGGCAGACCGCCGGAGTTTGGAGCTTCCAGACGGGCCGTCCCTTCACGGTCGCGCTCGCACCTGGAACGGATAACAGCAACACCGGCATCCCGGGCATCGGCTTCGGCGTGACGAATCGTCCGAACCTCGCCGGCAACCCCGAGGCGCTGATCAAGAGCCCCAGCAATTGGTTCAATACCGACGCCTTCCGCAAGTCGGCGTTCGGCACCTTCGGCAACGCAGGACGCAATATCGTCGAAGGCCCCGGCTTCGCGACGGTGAACGTCTCGGTCATCAAGAACACGAAGCTCCGCGAGAGTCTCACGCTCCAGTTCCGCGCTGAGATCTTCAACCTGCTCGACCGCGCGAACTTCGATCTGCCCGGCAACTACCTGGGCCTCCCGAACTTCGGCAAGATCTCAAGCGCCGGCGATCCGCGCCGCGTGCAGTTCGGCGCGAAGTTCATTTTCTAAGCTCGGATCCGGTCCTGCGTGAATGCCGGAACCCTCGACCGCTCCGCGTAAAGCCCCGCCCGTCAGCGGGGATCCGTAGATTGCACTTCCGCGCCGCTCGGCTCACGCGCCAGTGGCGGGGTATCATACCCTTCATGCAATCGGAGCACATGGTCGGCCTCAACCGTTGGTGGCGCGTCGTTGGCGGCCTGTCGATGAACATGGCGCTGGGCACGCTCTACGCCTGGAGTGTCTTCGTCGCGCCCCTCGAAAGCCGTTTCGGTTGGACCCGCGCCGACACGTCGATGGTCTTCACGATCGCCGTCTCCGTGTTCGCGCTCAGCTTCGTCGCCGCTGGACGCATCCAGGACAAATACGGCCCCCTCGGCTGCTCGCTCGTGGGCGGAATCCTCGTCAGCCTCGGCTTCTATCTCTGTTCATTCACCACCAGCCTCAACTACCTGTACGTTTGTTTCGGAGTAATCGGTGGACTCGGCAACGGCTTCGGCTACGCGACGCCAATTCCGGTGATGGCGAAATGGTTTCCTGACAAGCGCGGCTTAGCCATCGGCCTGGCCGTTGGAGGCTACGGAGCCGGATCCGCCATCTTCGGACCGCTCGCGCAATTGAAGCTGATTCCCACCTACGGACTCTCCGCCACGTTCCAGATTCTGGGCGCGATATTTCTCGTGATGACCGTCGCCGGGGCGCTGCTGCTACGCAACCCGCCTCCCGGCTACAAGCCCTCGGGATGGTCTCCGGCAGAGGCGCAAATCGACGCGAACGCGCGCCAGTTCACGCCAAGCGAAATGCTGCGCACGCCGGCCTTCTACCTGATGTGGATCGG
>JAYVTO010000296.1:0-12817 GCA_043788745.1 Acidobacteriaceae bacterium | reverse complement strand
GCTGATGATCAATCCCTAGCATGCGCCCCTTCAGGCTCATCCTGCGTTAGAAACAGGCCCTCCTTCAGGCTCATCCTGCATTAGACAAGACTGGCCCTGGGATCGTACGTGGCAGATACGTTACACTCGTAGATCGTGCGCGCCCAGTTTGCCGTTCCTCTCGTTTTCGTTTGCCTGCTGGCCTCCTGCGGCAAGACCACGCCTTCGCTCGTCATCGCGGTGAATGCCGGCGTCGAGGGCAGCGCCCTGAAAGCCGCTGCCCAACAGTGGGCGGCGCAAAAAGGCATGCGCGCCGAGGTGGTCGAGCTGCCGTACGCCAACCTGTTTGAGAAAGAACTCCTCGACCTGACGAGCAGCACCGGAGCCTACGACGTCGTGATGCTCGACGATCCGTGGTTTCCTCGCCTCGCGGATCATCTCGCGCCTCTGCCCGCGGAACCCGACGCCGATTTCGTCAAGACCTGCTTGAACGTCTGCCGGCATCCGTATCAAACCGGCTCCTATCGCGCGCTGCCCTACGTCGGGAACTCGCAGGTATTCTTCTACCGCGGAGACCTGTTCGAGAAATACAAAATCGGCAAGCCCGAAACCTGGTCAAAAGTCCTTGAGGCCGCCAGAAAGATCGGCGCGGGCGAGAAGATGTACGGCTACGTGATGCGCGCCGCACCAGGCAATCCCGTGGTCGCGGACTTCATGCCTCTGCTGTGGGCCTTTGGCGGCGACATGTTCAACTCCGCCATGATGCCGACGCTGACAACGCCCGAAGCGTTGGAGGCTTTGCACTTTATGATCGAACTCGGCAAGCTTGCGCCGCCGGGCTATGCCGGATTCAATGCGGACGAGGTCGCCGCGCATCTGCTGCAATCGACCGCGGTGATGAGCATCAACTGGCCCGCATGGATCGGCGCGATGGACAACCCGGCAAAATCGAACGTCGTCGGCAAGGTGGAGTTCGCACCGATGCCGGCGGCGAGGGTGCCCGGCGTCGCCGAACTCGGGAGTTGGCTGGTGGCTGTGCCGTCGGCGGCGAAGAACAAGGCGCAGGCATTCGAGTTCATCACCTGGGCGACGGCCCCCGAACAGCAGAAACAGGCGGCGTTGCTTGGCAATCCGCCCACTCGCCGCAGCGTATTCCAGTTGCCCGAACTGCGGGAGAAGTATCGCTCGTATCCAGTGCAATTGCAGTCCATCGAATCAGCCCGGCCGCGCCCTCGTACGGCGTCGTGGAACGAAGTGGAGAATGCGTTCGGTATCTACCTTTCGCAAGCGAATACCGGCACGCTGACTCCGGAGCAAGCCCTGCGGAAGGCGGAAGCGGAGATCCGGCAAATTCTCGTGCGGGCACAATGACCCGGCGGATTCTGTTGTTTCGTTCCCATCTCGGCGAGGCGAAAGGTCTTCCTTGGGCCGCGCCCGCGATCTGTCTGTTAGCTGGGCTGTCGGTGTACCCGATGGTGTTCTCGGTCAAGGTGTCGCTGACGGGCCTCGCCGGCGGATTCTCGTTTGAACACTACTTGCGCCTGATCTCCGACAGGTTCTTTCTCGTTTCGCTCTGGCAGACGGCGGTCTACTCCATCTCCGCGCTCACGGCGGAGTTTCTTCTCGGTCTCGCGCTCGCGCTACTCGTCGATTCGTTGGCGGGTGGCCGCGGAATCGTGCGGGCAGGACTTCTTATTCCGATGCTGCTGCCGCCGGTGGTGGCCGCCGTAGTCTGGCGCCTGATTTACAACCCGCAGTTCGGCGTGCTCAACGGGACGCTTCGGGTTTTCGGCATCGATACCTCGCACCTGACATGGACCAGCGGCGAAGGTGCGGCGATGTTCAGCGTTGTGCTCGTCGACATCTGGGAATGGACGCCGTTTCTCTTTCTCCTATTGACGGCCGGCCTCCAAGCCATTCCTCAGGAACCCGTCGAAGCCGCGCGCATGGATGGCGCATCGAACTGGCAGATTCTGCGCGACGTCACGCTGCCGTTGTTGAAGCCCACCATCGCACTCGCGCTTTTGTTGCGCGGGATGGATCTCATGCGCATCTTCGACCAGATCTTTATCCTCACGCAAGGCGGCCCCGGATTCGCCACCCAAACCACCAGCTTGTACATCTATCAAACGGCATTTCGCTTTTCGAACTTCGGCTACGCTGCCGCAATGTCGTTCGTCAGTCTCGCGATCACCACGATCTGCGCCCGCGTCCTGTTGCGCTTCTTGAGGTTTTCATGAACCCGCTGCTCCGCTATCTAGGCGCGTTCGCGGCACTGCTGTACGCGGTTGCGCCCGTCTACTGGCTGGTCACCATCTCCTTCAAGACGGAAGTCGACCAGTTCGCCTGGCCACCCAAATGGTTTGGCTTCGCACCGACGCTGCAGCATTATGCCGACGCATTTTCATCGGGAAGTTTCGGCCGCTTCTTCGCAAACTCGGTTGCCGTGGCAACGATCTCGACCCTCACCGCGCTCGCGATCGGAGTGCCCGCGGCCTACGCCCTCGCGCGCCTCCCCTGGCCCCGCGATTGGGCGCGCGGACTCAGCTTCTGGGTGCTCTCGACGCGCATGCTGCCGCCCATCGTCACCGTAGTTCCGCTGTTTCTGATGATGCGCGAACTGCGCCTGCTGAACTCCCTCGCGGCGCTGATCGTCGTCTACACCGCGTTCAACTTGCCGTTCGTCATTTGGATGATGCGGGGCTTTTTCACTGAAGTACCGAAGGAACTCGAAGAGGCAGCAATGCTGGACGGTGAATCGCGAATGGGCGCTCTCTGGCGCATCGTTCTGCCGCTGGTTCGCCCTGGCCTCGCTGCCACCGCGGTGTTTTGCTTGATCGTCGCCTGGAACGAATTTCTGTTCGCGCTGATCCTCTCGCAAACGGAATCCGCGATGACGCTGCCCGTTGGAATCGCTTCCCGCGTCACGCAGTATGAAATCAGGTGGGGCACCATGAGCGCGGCCGGGGTGGTGGCCATGCTTCCGGTGCTGGTCTTCGCATCCGCCCTGCAGAAACACCTGATCCGCGGGCTGTCTCTCGGAGCCGTTAAAGGATGAAGCTCACCATCGACCATCTGTCGAAGAAGTTTGCCTCGCGCGATGCCGTGCGCGACGTTTCCTTCACCGCCGATCCCGGTGAGTTCGTAGTTTTGCTTGGCCCATCGGGCTGCGGGAAGTCCACCCTGCTGCGGATGATCGCCGGACTGGAGACGCCGACGGCAGGTTTCATCCGCCTCGGCGATCGCGATATTACGCATCTCGAACCCCGCGATCGGGACATCGCGATGGTCTTTCAGAGCTATGCGCTTTATCCCCACATGACCATCGAAGCGAACATCGGCTATCCGCTGCGCGTCCGTAAACTGGCGCCGAGTGAGATCGCGAAGGAAGTGCTGGACGTCGCGGGCAGGCTGGGATTGCAGCGTCTTCTAGGCAACTTCCCCAAGCAACTCTCCGGCGGCGAACGCCAACGCGTTGCGCTCGCCCGTGCCATCATCCGCAAGCCGAAAGCGTTTCTGATGGATGAGCCGTTGTCGAACCTCGACGCGCGCCTGCGCGTCGAGATGCGCGCGGAGTTGAAGCACTTGCAGCATACCCTCAAAACCGTCACGCTCTACGTCACCCACGATCAGGCCGAAGCAATGACGCTCGCCCATCGCATTGTGGTGCTTGACGGAGGCCGTCTGCAGCAGTTCGGGACTCCTCGGGAGATCTACCACCATCCGGCCAATCGCTTTGTCGCCGGATTCCTGGGCAGTCCGTCGATGAATTTCTTCGGCGGCGACTTCCCATGCCTACCCGGCTTGCCGGATCGCGTCGTCACGGGACTTCGTCCCGAGGATATCGACGTCAGTGCCAGCCAGCAGGACGGCTGGCGGCAGGGCCGCGTCTATGTCATCGAGGAGATGGGCAACGAAAACCTCGTCCGCATTGATTGCGGCGACGCTCGAGTCACCATTCGCACCGCGCCGGAAACGGCGCTCGAAGAAGGTGGCCTCGCATGGTTCCGTCTGCATGATGATAAGATGCATCGATTCGACGCGAGCACGGGCGTAGCGCTCCGAGGCTAGACGCGGCGAGCTTGACCGTGTTTGTCGGGAGGGATGATGGCGCGACGGGTACTGACGTTGGGCGGCGGCTGCTTCTGGTGTTTGGAAGGCGTCTATCAATTGATGGACGGCATCGAGACCGTGGAATCCGGATACATGGGCGGCCCTCGGCCGAATCCCACGTACCGCGACGTTTGCACTGGAACCTCCGGCCACGCCGAAGTCGTCCGGCTCACCTACGAAGATTCCGTTGCGACCACCCGGGACGTGCTTGACGTCTTCTTCGCGATCCACGACCCAACCACGCGGAATCGACAGGGCAATGACGTCGGATCGCAGTATCGCTCGGCCATCTTCTTTGACACGGCGGACCAACAGGCCGCCGCTGCCGATCTGATTCGGGAACTGGGCGAGAAGAAGTGCTACGCGAACGGCATCGTGACCGAGGTTGAACCCGCCAGCGAGTTTTATCTCGCCGAGAATTATCACCAGAACTACTTCCGCGACAATTCGGAGCAGCCGTATTGCCAATTCGTCGTCGTGCCGAAAGTAAAGAAGTTTCTCACGAAGTACGCATCCCGGCGCAAGGCCGAGGCGCGAGAGTAGAATCAAGGCATGGCCGAAACCCTCGCTCTGATTTCGGTGGACGAGTACCTGCATACGGAGTACGAAGGCGGTGATCGCGACTACGTCGACGGTGAGATCCTGGAGCGTAATGTGGGAGAACGAGATCAGAGCGTAGCGCAGAAGCGATTGATCGGTTGGTTCCTCGAGCACGAAGCCAGTCATCGCTATTTTTGCTTCCCTGAACAACGCGTACAGATCGCGCCCGAACGGTATCGAGTTCCGGATGTTTGCGTATACATTGGTGCGGAACCGCAGGACGCGGTCTTCAACACGCCGCCTTTTCTCGTGATCGAGATCCTCTCGCCGCGCGACACGTTCCACAACATTCAGGAAAAGCTCAGCGACTACCTCGCCTTTGGAGTCCCTTACATCCGGGTCGTCGATCCCCGTTCGAAGTCCGCTACCGTCTACACACCCGGCACGATGCACCCTGTGAAAGATGGCGTGCTCCGCACCGCGAACCCGGACATCGCGATCCTGCTGACGTCGTTGTTCGCCTAAATACCTTGCCGGAACTACCCGAAGTCGAAGCTGTTTGCGAGCGCCTGCGCCAGTCGTTGACGCGCGGCAAAACGCGCCGCGACATTGTCTCTGTCCACATCACGCGACTGGCCATTACGCGTCCCCAGACGCCCGCGCGCGTCATGAAGCTTCTGGCCGGACAACGCATCGATCGCATCGAGCGGCGCGCAAAGAACGTCCTCATCCATCTCGCGAACTCCCTGGTGATCCGCGTTCACCTGCGCATGACGGGCGCACTCTACGTCATTCCCGACGTTCGCTTCCGGCCTCATAAAGCGCGTGCCTGGTTCGAACTCGACGGCGGGGGCGGACTGATATTCGACGATTCCCGGCTGCTGGGCAAGATACACGTCCACACACCGGCCGAACTCGTGAAAGCGCTGGGGCCACTGGGGCCTGAGCCGCTCGCCGAAAGCTTCACGACGCAGCAATTCCTCTGCATCGCCGCGAAATCAAGACAGCCCGCGAAGGTCTTTTTGATGGATCAGCGCCGCGTCGCGGGACTGGGCAACATCTACGCCGCCGAAGCTCTTTTCCGGGCCAGAATCAATCCTCGGAAACCAATGTCGAAAATTAGCAAGCCGAAACTCACGGCACTGCACTCCGCGATTGTGGAGGTTTTGCGTGAGGCGCTACAATCGGTTATGGATGCCTACGTACGGCCTTTCTCGGGCGCCGCGGCGAACCTCTCGGTCGAAGCTGGCGATTTTCCGGTAGCTGTATACGGGCGGGAGGGCGAACCGTGCAACCAGTGCGGCCACGCCATCCGCCGCATTCCGCAGGGTGGCCGGTCGACCTACTATTGCCCGGTATGCCAGCGATAACCAATCTTTCATGAGCACGCAAACCCTGATATCTCGAGCCAAGGAATTTCGCGAACGACAGCAAGGCCGCGTCATGGTCGCCGACGGCGCGATGGGCACGGTGCTCTATGCCAAGGGCATCTTCATCAACCGTTGCTACGACGAGTTGAATCTCTCGGCGCCCGGCTTGATTCGCGAAGTCCACACCGACTACGTCAAGGCCGGCGCCGAAATTCTCGAATCCAATACCTTCGGAGCCAACCGCGCCCGGCTGGGAGCCTTCGGCCTCGCGGAAAAACTGCGCGAGATCAATCAAGCCGGCGTCCGCATCGCGCGCGAAGCCGCTGGAGACCAAGCCTACGTCGCCGGCGCCATCGGACCTCTCGGCATTCGTCTGGAGCCGCTGGGCCCCACCAGCTTCGCCGAAGCCCGCGCCATGTTCCGTGAGCAGGCCGAAGCACTCGTCGAAGCCGGCGTCGATTTGCTCATCCTCGAAACCTTCAACTCCGCGAGCGAAATCCGCGAAGCGATTCTCGCCGCCCGCGAAGCGGCCGGTCCGGAGATGGTCATCGTCGCGCAGGTCACCGTCGAAGAAGGCGGCCATTTGCTGGATGGCACAAGCATCGAATCCTACACGCGGCTGTTGTCTGAATCGTCGGCCGATGTCATCGGGCTCAATTGTTCATCCGGCCCCAAACTGCTGCTCGAAACCATCGAGAAAGTCGCGCCACTGACGACCAAGCCGCTCAGCGTAATGCCGAACGCCGGACTCCCGGCCAGCGTCGAAGGCCGCAACATCTACCTCTGCTCGCCGGAGTATATGGCGCAGTACGCCCGCCGCTTTCTGCAAGCCGGCGTGAAGCTCCTCGGCGGATGCTGCGGAACGACAGCCGAACACATCAAGGAAATGCGGAGCGAGGCTCGCAGCTTGCAGCCCGCGCAGCGTACCATTCAAGTCACCGCGAACGAGCCGGAGACGAAAGCAAAGGCCCTCGACGGCGTTCCAATGAATGCAAAGAGCGGCCTCGGCGCAAAGTTAGCCGCCGGTAAGTTCGTCAAGTTCGTCGAAATTCTTCCGCCTCGCGGCGTCGACGCGTCGAAGGAAATCGCAGGAGCGCGCCTCTGTGCCGACAACGGCATTGACTGCATCAACGTCCCCGACGGACCCCGCGCCAGTGCGCGACTTTCCGCGCAAGTCACCTGCGGCCTTATTCAGCAGCAGGCGGGCATCGAAGCCGTCCTGCATTTCTGTTGCCGCGACCGAAATATCCTTAGTATCCAGAGCGAACTGCTCGGCGCGCACACGACTGGCGTCCGAAATCTTATCTGTATCACTGGCGATCCGCCCCGCATGGGCACGTACCCCGACGCCACCGCTGTCTTCGACGTCGACGCGATCGGCCTCGTCAACATCGTCAACAATCTCAATCACGGTCTCGATCTTGGCGGCAATCCCATCGGCTCGCAGACTGCGCTGCTCATCGGCGTCGGGGCGAATCCCGGCGCGCTGAATCTCGAAGAAGAACTCCGCCGCTTCGAATGGAAGGTGGAAGGCGGCGCGGAATACGTCGTGACGCAACCTGTGTTCGATCTCGGCCTGCTGGAGGCGTTCCTCAAGCGCACGGAGCATTTCCGCATCCCCTTCATCGCCGGCATATGGCCGCTGACGAGCTATCGCAACGCGGAGTTCATGGTCAACGAACTTCGCGTGCCGGTGCCTGCCGAGTACATGGAACGCATGCGCAAAACCGAATCCGCCGAGGCCGCCCGCAACGAGGGCGTTGCGATCGCGCAGGAGATGGTCATCCGAGTTCGCAACATGGTCGCTGGAGTACAATTAAGCGCGCCGTTCGGCCGCTACTCCATGGCCATTGACGTCGTCAAAGCATTGGGTAGCCCGGACGCCTCGGAGGCCGATGTCAACTGACCTGATTGAGATCGACGCCGAGCAGCCATCGGAAGACGCGATCGAACGCGCCGCCGCAACCGTCCGGCGCGGCGGCGTCGTCGCTATCCCGACCGAAGCGCTCTATACTCTTGTCGCCGATCCGTTCAACCTGAACGCCGTAGGCCGCGTGTTTCGCGCGAAAGGCCGCGAAATCCAGCGTGCGCTGCCGCTGCTGATCAGCGACACGGTGATGGCCGAAGAACTCGCGAAGGAACTTCCGCGGCGTTTCTACTTGCTCGCCCGCCGCTTCTGGCCCGGCCCGCTCACCATCATCGTCGCCGGTTCCTCGCGTGTCCCACTCAAGGTCACTGGAAACACCGGCCGCATCGGACTCCGCCAGGCGAAATCCAAGACCGCAACCGCGCTGCTCGAATGGCTCAACCAACCGTTGATCGCCACCAGCGCCAACATCTCCGGCCAACCTACCTGCAAGAGCGGCATCGATGTCTTCGGAGTAATGGACGGCAGCGTCGATCTCATCCTCGACGGGGGACTGGCGACGCACGCCGGCAGCACCACTGTGGACATCACCGAGCCCTACTGGAAAGTCATTAAGGAAGGCTCCATACCGGAAGCCGAGATCGCCGACTGCCTCAAAGGCGCCTAATTCTCTGACCGCGTGGTTCGGGTCGAAACGATCCCCGCCGCAGCTGGCGGCCTATAACGCCGGGCTTTAGCCCGGGGTCGCCGCCCTAAAGGGCGGGGTCATAGCCTGGGGGATGAGGAGGAGAGTCCCCTCGTCTATGGGCGCGGCCGCTTGCTGGAGTCGAAGGGGGTGGACTTGTCAGAGGAGGCGGAAATTGACTTCGATGGTCGCCTGGACGGGGACGGGCTTGCCGTCTTTCATGCCGGGCTTGAAGCGCCATTTCTCGACGGCTTCAATGGCCTTTTGATCGAGACCTAAACCGAGCGAGCGGATGACCTTGAGATCGCGGGCGCGGCCTTGTTCGTCCACGACGATCGCGAGCACGACGGTGCCTTGCCACTTCGCTTTGCGGGCTTCTTCGGAGTACTCGGGTTCGACTTTGAGGAGGACGGCCGGCGCCGAAACGCCGCCGCCGATGCGATAGGCGCCGCCGCCGAATCCGCCGCCGGAACCCGGGCCTACACCTGCACCCCTGCCGGAGCCAACACCGCCGCCACTACCGCTGCCGATACCGCCGCCAAAGCCGGAGCCGTTCGACGGAATGCCGAATTTCGACATCGGATCGCCGAAATTATTGGCCTGGATGTTGGGAATGGAATCCGGAGCGACGATGGTTGGTTCCATGGGCAACTTCGGGTTCTCGTTGTTGAGCACCGCGGAGGGCGGCACGAATTGCTTGGGTGCCACAGGCGGAAGCTTGCCTTTGCTGGCCGGAAGCGGAGAGCGATCTCCGCCGCCACCGCCGCCGCCCATAGCCTGTTTCATCTGCGGCTTCTGCGCGACGTAGGGCGAGATGTCGGGCGCGATCAGAGTGACCGTATCTTTGACGGCCTTCTGGACAGTCTTATTCGTACCGATAAAGATGGCCAGTGCGATGAGCGTGCCGTGGACCACCAGCGACATGACGCCGGCCTTGCTTTCCTGGCCCTTGGTCAGGCCCCACATCGATTCGACTTCCACCGGCTTCGACGTGAGTTCAAGCGGGGGCAACTTGGGAGGGTTGATCGCCTCTCTGATGTTCTGGAGGAACATCGTGTACCATGGCGTTTCGACACCTTCGATGAGAAGGTGCCGCAAGTGAACGTCGGGATCACTGTAGTTCTCGATTTTGATCTCAGGTTCAGTGCTGACAGCCACGTTTCACTCCGATCCCAGGATACACTTTCACCGGACTCGCGCCCAGGCGCACCAGAGATTCGCCTTGCCTATTGGACGATCCTAACCCCGTTGTGGTTTCAAAGTTTGGGATCTCTCTTTGAAAAAGAGTCTAACATACAGACTTTCGGCCAGTTGCCGGATTCTAAGAATGGAATCGCTAGGAAAATTCCAGAAATGACACGGTTTCGTTCCATAACTTCTCTAACACATCGGTAAGCTCGTGTCCGGAATCCAAAAGGACCAGTTTTGTGGAATCCGGATTACGTTTTGCGAACTCCAGCGAGTACCGGGCAGGAACCACGTCGTCGCCCGTGCCGTGGAGGATCAAAGCGGGTTGCACCGCCTCGGGGTAGTCTTCGTAGGCGGCGGCTTCCTCCAGCAGTTGGTATCCGATGGGGCGCGGGGCCTTTGCGCCGTAGTGGAACATGTCCATGGTGCCGGTCGCCCTCCATTCGGCGATCTTCTGATCGCCCAGCGCCTCACGCCAGCGGCGGGGAAATCCGAAGGCAGGCGCGAGCAGCACGAGTTTCGAAACCTGATGGGGATGGCGAGCGGCGTAGAGAGCGGAGAGATAGCCGCCGAGGCTGGAGCCGATCAGGATGACGTTCGAGGCTCCGGTGGCCTCACGCTCGACGACGCGCAATTGCGCTCCGACGGTGAGCGCTGTGAAGTCGCCTTCGTCCAACTCCGGAATGCGGAGCGCGATTCCGGCAGCTTCAAACTTCTTGCGGAAGAACTGGGCCTTGCGCGATGCGGGTCCGGAGGCGAAGCCGTGCAGGTAGATGTAGCGGGCGTTCATTGCTTCTTCGGTTTCTCGAGGCCGGGCATTTCCACTTCGAACTTGATATCGCTGGACGCGCCGAAGCGGCGGAAAGGGGCGTAGGAGAACGTGTTCTCGGCGATGAGCGTAGAGCCCTGCCATTCCTTGTGGCTGGAACGGCGCGGCGCGAGCACGCCGTGCTCGGTCATCGCGTAGTCGACGGTCATCTGGTCGCGGAACTGGATCTCGTCTTCTTTGCGCGAGACGTTCATGACGATGCGGAGCGGAACCAGGTCCGCGGCAGTGACCCAGACTTCGCCGGAGGGCTTCAGGCGCACGGCGCGATCGCCGCGGTTGGCTTCAAAGACCGTCATGCGTTCCGGCCCGTCGATTTGCTTGTAGCTAAAGACAAGGGCCGGCTTGCCGTCGAGCGTACTGCGGCCTTTCGACAGGAATTCGTAGGTTTCGATCGAGCGGCGTGTGAACAGCAGAATCATCGGACCGAGATCGGTGACTGCGCCGCGCAGGCCCAGCTTTTCGAACTCCTTAAGCATGCGCCGTTTGCGCTCGTCGTCGGTGCTCTTGATGCCTTTGGCGAGGGCGTCGAGCGCCTTGTCGGACTTCTGCACTGCGCGGCTGTCGATCTGGATGGCTTGGCGAAATTCGTGTAACGCTTCCTTCGAGCCTGCAAAGGTCGAGTACGCGTATTCGGAAACGATCTTGCGAGTCTGCCACTTGGGCTCGGGCGCTTTCAACGCGTCTTCGCCGATGCGGGGACGGAATCGCGAGGGCGGCTTCGAGGCGCGCTGCTCAAAGGTTTCGCGCGAGAGCAGCGAGGGCGCGACCATCGCAAACGCTTCCGCCTCTTCAGACAAACGGGCAGTCATCTTCCTCACCTGCTCGTCGGCGAGCGCGGGAATGGCGGCTGCCAGGATCAGGATGTGAAGACGCCGCATGCCTTCAGGATGGCATAGCCCTAGATGCCGGCTTTTTCGAATCGCGGGCTCAGCCAGTGAATGATGGCGAGCGCGATCAGGTACATGGTGCCTGCGACGACGAAGAGTGGGCCGTAGGCGCCGTGCGAGAAATCGAGCCAATAGCCGACCGCGGGCGCGACCAGCATGCCGCCGACGGCTCCGCCGAAGCCGCCGAAGCCAACCACGGAGCCGACGGCGTGTTTGGGAAAGAGATCCGAGGTCATCGTAAAGAGGTTCGCGGACCAGCCCTGGTGCGCGGCGGCCGCGATGCTGATAAGAGCCACCGCCATCCATAGATTGCCCGCTGTATAGGGAACCAGCACGACTGCAGTGACACTCAGTGCGCATGCGAGCATCGCCGTCTTGCGGGCGCGGCTGACTCCCCAGCCCAACTTCAATAGATGCGAAGAGAGCCAGCCGCCGCCGATTGAGCCGACGTCGGCGGCGAGATAGATGGTGATCAACGGCGGCCCGAGGTCGAGGAGATCGAGCTTGTAATTCTTGTTCAGGAAGCCGGGCAGCCAATACAAGTAGAACCACCAAACGGGATCGGTGAGGAACTTGCCGATGAGGAAGGCCCAGGCCTGCCGGGTAGTCGCGAGCTTGAGAAAGGAGATTGACGGCGGCTGCTGAGCGGCTCGGGTGGCGGGCTTCGGCATGATCGCAAACCAGAAGGCGATCCAGATGAGGCCGAACGAGCCGGTGACGATGAAGGCGGAGCGCCATCCATAATGGGCGGCCAGAAACGGCACCATCAAGGGCGCGACCAGCGCTCCGATGTTCGAGCCGCTGTTAAAGATGCCGGTGGCGAGCGCGCGCTCTTTTTGCGGGAACCAATCGGCAGTCGTGCGAATCGCGGCGGGAAAGTTCGCCGCTTCGCCCAGGCCCAAAAGAAAGCGAGCGATTCCGAATTGCGCCGCCGAACCGGCCAGCGAGTGGCCCATCGCGGCCAGGCTCCACACGAAAACGGCGATGGCGTAGCCCAGGCGCGTGCCCATCCAATCGATGAGGCGTCCGGCAATAGGCATCATGGCGGCGTAGGCGGCCTGAAAGGCGAAGACGATCCAGCCGTAGTTGGCTTCGTTCCAGCCGAGGTCCTTCTCTAGGCTGGGCTTCAGCAGGCCCAGCACCTGGCGGTCAATGTAGTTGATGGTGGTGGCGAAAAAGAGCAGTCCGCAGATGAACCAGCGCAGGTGAGGGGAATTCCGCAACCATCAACAAGTAACACAGACATGCTGGTCGGTGGAAGGCAAGAAGCGCCCTATAGACCTACCTACGACTGCGGGCCGGAGCTTTGGCCGCGCAGTTCTCCGGCCGCTCTCAAGCAAAGAACCGCGAACGAAGTGA
>JAYVTO010000295.1:0-51839 GCA_043788745.1 Acidobacteriaceae bacterium | reverse complement strand
CGGCTCGTGAATCCGCTCCCGACGCGGCCCTTCGGGCCGCTTTGGTCGCGGCTCGGATTTGGTGCATTTCGCTTGGAAAATAGCCTCAGCAGCCGGAGCGCTGGCATCTCCGGAGGGCGGGGTTATGGCGGTGGTGAGTGGTGTGGGGCCGCTCGCTGACGGTCGGTGTTCAAGGCGGAGCCGTGAGTCCCCTTCGGTGAAAGGGGCGAATCGCTGCCCGCGGCGTGGCCGCGGGTCGCCCGTCCACATCCGGTACTGAACCCGACCTCGCGCAACGAACAAAGGCCCTGGCGCCCACTCGGAGCCCCGCACGAAGCCCGACCAAATCGGGCGAAGTAAGTGGCCTCCCAAGTTGGGCAGACCGCCGATCCGCAACACCGCCCCGACGCCCTACTGCATCCTCAACTGCCACGCGAGAAACGTCAGCTCATCGGCGACATTATCAATCTGACGGTCAATCGGCAGCCCGCCCGAATGCCCCGACTTCACGTCATAATGCAACAGCGCCGGACGTGGCCCCTTCGTCGAAGCCTGCAACAGCGCCGCGAACTTCCGCGCATGCGACGGATCCACTCGCGTGTCCGAATCGCCGCTCACCACCAGCGTCGCCGGATAGTCGACACCCTTCTCCACGTGATGATAGGGCGAGTATTTGTAGATGTAGTCGAACTGCTTCGGATCCTCCGCCGACCCGTACTCCGGCACCCAGAACCGCGCGACCAGGAAGCGATGATAGCGGACCATATCGAGCAATGGCACGGCGCAAATCACGGCCTGGAACAGATCCGGCCGCTGCGTCATCGCCGCGCCCACCAGCAGCCCGCCATTCGATCCGCCTTCGATCGCCAGCTTCTTCCTGCTCGTGTATTTTTGTGCAATCAGATATTCCGCCGCGCCGATGAAGTCATCAAAAACGTTCTGCTTGTTCTCAAGCATCCCCGCCCGATGCCATTTCTCGCCGAACTCGCTGCCGCCGCGCATGTTCGCCACCGCCACCACGCCGCCCATATCCATGAACGCCGTGAACATCGGGTTTGCCGAGGGCAGCGACGGTGCACTAAAGCCACCGTATCCGGTCAGCAACGTGGGATTGTTGCCGTCCAGCTTCAAGCCTTTCTTGTGCGCAACGAACATCGGAACCTGCGTGCCATCCTTCGACGCAAACCACACCTGCTTCACGTCGACAGAATCGGCATCGAATGGGATCTTGGTTTGCGCCCAGACGCTCTGCTTCGCGGTTGAGACATCGTACCGGTAGATGGTCGTCGGCCGCCCGTAGGTCTGGAAGGAATAGAACGCTTCGTTGCTGCTCCAGCGGCCACTGGGCCCCGCAAGGCTGCCGATTGAAGGAGGCGCGATCTCGCGCAGGAGCGCGCCGTTGGTGTCGTAGATGCGTGCTTTGGGAATGACGCGTTCCAGGGTCGTGACGATGAGCTTTCCGCCGGCCAGGGTGTAGTTCAGGATCGGCCACTGGCCTTCCGGAATGATCTCTTTCCAATTGGTGCGCTCCGGGGCAGCGAGATCCGCGCGGAAAACTTTGCCGTTCGGGGCCTGGTAATCGGTGTCGACGAAGACGTGCGCGCCGCCCAGTGAGGCGTTGAAGTGACCGCGCAGGCCTTTGACGATGGTCTTGATCGCGCCGGTCTGCAGCTCCATCAGATAGAGGTCCTGCTTGTCGCCGCCGGCGGCATTGCCCGCGGCGATCAGCAGGTAGCGTTCGTCTTCACTCTTCTGCACGCCAATCACGTCGCTCGACGTGTAGTCTTTGCCGAACAGGTCTTTGTCGGCGCTGGCGGTCGTGCCCATCTTGTGAAACATCAGGCGCGGGCCGGATTTGCCGAACAGCCCGTAGTAGAAGCCGCTCTTGTCGTTCAGAATCGCGAAGCCGGTGTAGCGGGCGCGGGGCAGGGTGTCGGGCAGATCCTGCATGGTGTCGGTGTTCTTGAAGTGCAGTTCCACTTCGTCCTCGCCGCCCTTACGGAGTCCGTAGGCGACGAGCGTACCGTCCTGCGTGAATCCCATCGGAGATCCCGACACCGTGCCATCGGCACTGAGCGAACCCGGATCCAGCATCACCTGATCTTTGCCTTCGAAGCCCTTGCGCACATACCAAATCGCTTGACGCTCCGCCCCGCGGCGCGCCGAATAGAAGTACCGCCCGCCGCGCTCCGTCGGCGCATTCATCGTATCCACCTTCATGAACAGCGCCAGCCGGGCGCGAATCTTGTCGCGGCCGCCTACCTTCGCCAGTTGTGCCTGCGTGTACTGCATTTGCGCATCCACCCAAGTCCGCGTCTCGGGCGCGTTCTGGTCTTCGAGCCAGCGGTACGGATCCGGAATCGACTTGCCATGCAACTCCTCAATCACCGGCGCGACCTTCGTTTTCGGCGGACCTTGAGCAAGCACAGGCATGGCAATCGACAGGGACAAAACGAAGAGCGACTTTGTCATAATCCGTTACGGTAACACGACAGCCCTTAGAGGAGAACGGCCCACCCGCGACCTTCCCCGCAGCGTGATCCAAAAGAACAAGCCGCCCTGCCAAGCTACGGCATAATGAACTGAGCCATGCCGACCATCCCCTTCCTCGACACCATTGGAAGCCGTATCGTTTCCGCGAATCCCGGCAGAGCGACCCTCGAATGCCCCCTCGTCGACCACACCCGCAATTACGTGGGCAACATGCACGGCGGAGTGATCGCCGCGGTCGCCGAAGCCGCCGCCCGATCCGCGTTCCGCAACGCCTTCCCGAAAGGCCGCCACCGGACGCTCGAGATGAAACTCAATTACTTCCGCCCCATCCTCGACACCAAGTCCGCCGGCTGGAACCCCGCCAATGTCCCCGCAGCCGGAAAAGCGAAGATCAGCGCCGTCGCCACGCTGCTCAGCAGCGACACCAAAGTGAGCGTCGCGAGCGTCGACCTCTTCGATTCCACCAAGGCTCTCGCCGCCGCGGCAATCGTCACCATGCAGCGCTAGCGAATGCCGGGCTATTGAGATGTCGCCTCCTGGTCGATCTGTTCAGCGAGGCGTTGTCTCTTGAACAATCTCAGTTACG
The DNA here is from genome assembly GCA_043788745.1 of Acidobacteriaceae bacterium. Lineage (GTDB taxonomy): Bacteria > Acidobacteriota > Terriglobia > Bryobacterales > Bryobacteraceae > JBBQWZ01. The sequence continues at coordinate 48,781 of JAYVTO010000295.1, read as the reverse complement.
GCAAAAAACTACTCATCGGCTTCCTGGGCCTGGCTCTCGTCACCAACGCCATTTCGATGGGAGTAATGTACTGGCTGTCGAACCGCTATCTGTTCGGCGGCTACCAGGCGAAGATCGGTTCGATCGCGGCATCCGTTGCCTCCATGCTGGACGGCGAAAAGCTGAAGACGATCCGCGCCCGCGCCGATGAGGCCACGCCCGCCTACCTGGAACTCCAAAACACCCTCCGCCGCGTCCGCGACGCCAATCGGCGCCCCGATACCTACATGAAACGCGTGTTCACTGTAATGAAGGCGCCGCAAGATCCGTCGGTCCTGATGATCGGCGTCGATCCCGAGGAAAACATGGTCAACGCGTCGCACCCCGGCGATGTCTATCGCGCGCTCCCTGCCTCCGGTGTCAACTTTAACCAAACCAGCGTCGCGGATACCTTTAGCCAGGATGAGTTCGGCAGCTTCCTCCGAGCCTCCTCGCCAGTCCGCGACCGCGCCGGACAAGTGGTCGCCCTGCTGTTCGTCGAAGCGCCGGAGGCCTGGGTAAAGTCTCTCATGCGTCCGATCCTCTGGAGCGGCTTAGGTTCGCTCCTTCTCGCCGCGCTGCTCGCCGTCCCCGCAGCCCGTTTCGCCAGTCGCCGCGCCAGCAGGCCGCTCGCCGAACTTGTCACGGCCGTCGCGGCCATCGGCAAAGGCGATTTCTCCGTCCGTTTGCGTTCGCCAGGCAACGACGAATTCGGCGCGGTCGCAAACTCCGTGAACGCCATGGCCGAAGGCCTCGGCGAGCGGGACCGCGTCAAGAGCGCGTTCGCGCGTTACGTATCCCAACAGGTGATGGATTCCGTGTTGAAGTCCGACAACGCCGAAGCCATACTCGCCGGAGACCGCCGCCGCCTCACCGTCCTGTTCAGCGATATCCGGGGTTTCTCGACGCTCTCCGAAAACCTCCCTCCCGAGAAAGTCGTACGCTTGCTCAACGACTACTTCGAACGCATGGTCGACTGCGTCTTCCGCAACAAAGGCACCCTCGACAAATTCATCGGCGACGGCATGATGGTCATCTTCGGCGCGCCCGAAGATGACCCCTATCAGGAAGAGCACGCCCTCCGCACGGCAATCGAGATGCAGCGCGAACTCGTTTTGCTCAACAAAAAGTGGGAGGCGGAAGGCATTGTCATCCGCGCCGGAATCGGCATCAGTTCCGGCCCCGCGGTCGTCGGCAACATCGGCTCCAGCCGCCGCATGGAATACACCGCCATCGGCGACACGGTGAATCTGGCCTCCCGCCTCGAATCCGCCACGAAGGAACTCGCCGTCCCCATCCTTATCAGTGAGTACACGCAGAACGCCGTCCGCGGATCGTTCCAGTTGCGGCCCATGGGATCCATTCACGTCAAAGGCCGCGTGGAGCCTGTTCTCACGTACGCCGTCGAGGACCCGGATGTGGTGCCCAAGAATCTGGCGTCGCTGTCCGAAGCTGGCGCCGGTCGCAGCTAAGCGGGCCTTCGCGCCAAAGAACCACCGCCCGCATGGCTATCGAAGACCCCGACACAATTATTGGGAAGCTTTTATTTGTCAACTCTCCACTCGAGGGTAAATCGGTTGGGATTCTCGCGCGGGAGTCTCCACTTCGCGAAAAAAGGAGTCCTTCCCGCTCGCTGGCTTCGTTCGGTCAGTCGCGAATCCAAGCGCGTGATTTGGCTTCGTTTTTTCGCGCCTTCACCCCATGATTTGGCTTCGTTTCGCTAGACGCGAAAATCCTACTAAGTCATTTATTATAAGTTACTTGGGTGCATCCAGTTTCATTTCGCGCGCCCCGCCTAACCGCTCAGTTCCCGATACGCCGCCCAGGTCTTCTCCACCGCCGACTCCCAGCGGAACGCCCCTGCCCGCACCAGCCCTTCCCTGCTGAGCGACGCCCGCAAGATGGGTTCGTTCGTCAACCGCCGGAGCCCCTCCGCGATCTCTTCTTCGCGAGTCGGATCGACCAAAAGCGCGGCCTCCCCCGCCACCTCCCCCAGTGCCGACCCTCTCGAGGTCAGCAACGGAAGCCCGTGCGCCATGGCTTCGATCACCGGAATTCCGAACCCTTCGTCGAGCGACGGGAAGGCTAGCACTCTCGCATCCTTATATAGGTCCGCGAGCTGCTCGTCTGTAACGTACCCGAACACACGGATGCTCTCCTTCCGCGGACTGGCCCCGATCGCAGCGAGCGCAGTCTCGGCCCCGTACCCTGCGGAGCCGGCCAGGATCAGATCCCAATCCGCCGGAGTCGCTTCAAACGCCTTCACCAGACGCACGATGTTCTTGCGGCTTTGGATTGCGCCTACATGCAGAATGAAGTTGCGCCGCGCGGAATCCGGAACCACGGTAGCCGACGCTCGCACGCCATGATGCACAACCCGAATCCGCGACTCCTCCACGCCTAGAAGATCGCGGACCTGCGAAGCCGTGAAGGCAGATACCGCAAGGATGAGGTCCGCGCGGCGGGCCGCTTCGCGAGCCTGCACCGCAAAGCGCTCACGAAACTCCTTCGTCGAATACTCGCCGGTGAGCACGAAGAGATCGTGGAACGTCGCGACCGACCGCCGGAAGCGCCCGGCGTCAAGGCGCTGGTTCAACCCGTGAAAGACGTCCGTACTTGGCCACGAGCCATGCAGAATGCGGCGGGTCGCGTTGCGCGGCAGCGAGTCCAAAAGCGAATGCCGCAACCGATGCGGGCGATACGCAAAATGGAACCGCTGATCCGGATGCGCCGCACAAAGCCCGAACAGGATTTCGCGCGAGTAACGGCCAACCCCGGACAGGCTGCGGCCGACGCTATAGGTGGCATCAAGCGCGATCTGCAAACGATCATGTTCGCACGGACCACCGCGGTGCGCAGCGCGAAGCCGAAGACCTACGCGCGCAGCGCGATCTCGTCCACCACATCGAGCGTGATTGGCTCGCGTGGATCAATCTCCATTTGATCGCAGTTTAAGAGCAAGCCCCGCGGCGGATCCACAACGATTGCGGCCACCCGATGCGGATCGATGCGAGCAATCGCGTGCAAAGTGCCGACCGATTCGCGGAGCCTGTCCGTAAGACCAAGCAGAATCAGATTGCGCTCTTCGGGATCGGTGACATTGCAGGTCGCCAGATAGAGACGCAGTGGGGCATGGAACTTCAATGCTGCCTGGCGCAGCACTTCGCCGTGCATCAGAAAGCCGCGCGAGTTCAACAAACCGGTCGGCGGATCGATGACGCCATCGGCACGAGCGGCCTCCAGCAGGTGGTTGCGCTCGATCGCGTTGAGGATCGCGCGCCGCAACGGAATGCAGTCGATCTCCGATCGCAAGAGGTAATCCTGCGCGCCCTCGCGCACAAGCCGCGCCGCGAGACTAGCGTGCTCGGCGTCAACCAGAAGGATGATTGGGATGTGCGACGCGGTCGCGTGGACGGGGAGAAACGTCCATGACTTGCGGCTGTCCGGCAAATCGAGATCGAGCAGAACAAGGTCGATCGGTGTGCGCATCAGGATTGCAAGCGCGTCGTCGAGCGTCTCCGCGCGGGTGACATCGACTAGCCAGCCGCACTCATCAAGGGCGTCTTTCACGAAGAACGCTTCTTGGGGGTCAGATTGAACGAGCAGGATTCGAATCGGAGTCATAGCTTGTAGTTTGTAGCTCTATCGAATTGCAGCCACACAAGCTAGTGGATTCAACGCCCGGATAATCTCAGCACGCGACGTCGTACTCTTTCAGCTTTCGGTACAGAGTTGTCCGACCAATACCCAAAAGGTTAGCCGCTACGGCGCGATCGCCCTTGGTGTACTCAAGCGCGCGCATGATGTGGCGGCGCTCCACTTCGACAAGCGGAAGCACTCCCTGCACCAGCCGAGCGGAGGCCGGTTCGCTCTCGGCGGAACCGAAGTCGAAGGACATCGCGTTCGCACTGGCACCGGCAGCCGCGGACATTGACTGCGCACGCCGCGTCGCCAGGAAGTTCTGCATGCTCGACGGCAAGTCCGTCACGTGCAGCAGCGGGCCGGAGTTCAGGGCCATCATATGCTGGATGCAGTTCTCCAGTTCGCGCACGTTGCCAGGCCACTCGTAAGAGAGCATCGCCTCCAACGCCTCTTGCGTAAAGGTGTGGGTGCATTCGAGACGCGATAGGAAGTGCTGCATCAGAACGGGAATGTCTTCGCGGCGCTCGCGTAGCGGAGCAAGCCGAAGGCTGACCACATTGAGCCGGAAATAGAGATCGCGGCGGAATGTACCCTTCTCCACTTCCTTCGCAAGATCGCGGTTGGTGGCAGCGAGTACACGGAAGTCGGATTGGCGCGTCAGCAGCGAACCAACAGGGCGGAATTCCTTCTCTTGCAGAACGCGTAGCAGCTTCGCCTGCAAGTCGAGCGGCAGTTCACCGATCTCGTCGAAGAACGCTGTACCGCCGTTGGCATGTTCGATCAAACCAATCTTCGCGTTTGCGGCCCCCGTGAATGCGCCTTTGACGTGACCGAAGAGTTCGCTCTCCATCAGCGGGCCGACCATGGACGAGCAATCGATCGTAACGAACGGCTCCGTCGGCCGCGCGGCGTGGATCGCGCGAGCCACCACCTCTTTGCCGGTACCGGTCTCGCCAAGCAGAAGCACGGGCCAACGTCCGCCACCGACTTTCTCGACCATCCTCATAATGTGCCGAATCCTCGGCGAGTGCCCGATCAGGGTGTGACGCTTGTAAGGCTCGGTGGGTTCGGCGGCGGTGCGGACTGCGGCAAACATGTTCTTGTCTCCTGAAGGGCTGTAGAGGTTAGTGCGCATCGCGAAACTAAACTCTACGGGGAATTACCTGAGTCAACAAGCCCGCGAGGGAGAGGATACCCTAGCTCTTTGGTGGGGGGTACTACCCCCCAGATGGGGGTATCGAGCAAGTAGTACGACCGGTCCACTACATATAGGTATGTCGTGCCGTTCTCTAGTGTGAAACCGGATGGTCGATCCGGCGGCGCGCGGGATCCGCGTACGACGTTAGGCCGGACCCGACTCTAAGAACAATCCGAGAGCACCGAGCGCCTACTCATAGCGCAGCGCTACGATCGGATCCACGCGCCCCGCTCTTCGCGCTGGAATGTAACACGCGATGAGCGACGTCGCCGTCAGGGCCAACGGCGACAAGAGCAGAACCAGCGGATCCGCCGCACTTCCCTGATAAAGGAATCCGGAGAGAAGCTTGCCGAGGCCGAGCGCGAGCAGCAGGCCGATGCCGACACCGACCAGCGTCAGTTGGAAGCCTTCCAGAAGGATCATGCGCATCGTCTCTTCCGATGTAGCGCCGAGTGCCATGCGGACCCCGATCTCGCGCGTGCGCCGAGCCACCGTGTATGCCTTGATTCCGTAGAGCCCGATCACGGCCAGCAGCATTGCGACTCCGCCAAAGATTCCGAGAATGCGCGCGCCGGTGCGCACCGTCCAGAGTTCGACGCTTGCAGCAAGGTGGCTTCGCATCGTCTTCAGCGTGAGAAGCGGAAGGCGCTGATCCACCGCGCGGATCTCGCGGCGCACGGTATCGGCCAGGCGCATCTCAGCGTCCGCGGACCGGGCCGCAACCTTCAAATGGATCTGCATGTTCGATTGATACGTTCTCCCGAAGGGAACGTACATGTGGGCTTCGGCTTTGTTGCCGAAGATCGAAGACTGCACCGTGCCAGCGATCCCTACCACTTCCAGTTCTTTCCGCGGCGCGTTTGGCGGAGCATCGCCTCGCGCCGCAATTTGGATATGCTTTCCGATCGGATCCTGATTCGGCCACAAGCGATCCGCGGAGATTTTATCAAGGACGACGGCGTCGAGAGCGTTCGGATTCCGCGACGAAAGCATCTCGGTAGGCCGGAACGTCCGGCCGCGCAGCATCGGAATTCCGAGCGTGGCGAAGTAACTATCACTGACGACGTTGAAGTTCGTCGACACCGGCGCAGGGCCATCTTTCCCTTGCGCGTCGCCAGCGCGGCGGATCGCCTCTCCGCGCGTCACCATACCGAATGGAACCGTTGCGGCGAACGCAACCGATTCGACGCCGGGAATTGTCGAGAGGCGGCTCTGCAGCGCAGAGTACAATTGGCGGCCGCGCGTTTCATCGATTCCAACCAGACTTGGGTCGACTTCCGCAATGATCCCCGATTCGAGACGGAAGCCTGGTTCGATCTGCGAGGCGCGGATTGCGCTGCGCACAAAGAGACCGGCCGAAGCGAGCATCGCGAGCGAAAGCGAGATCTGCGCAATGACGAGCGCGTTGCGCCGAGAGAAGATCCGGCGCGACTGCGCCGACGAATCTTCTCCGGCACTTTCCTTCAGATCGGAAACGACATCCGGTTTCGAGAGCTTCCAAGCAGGCCACAGGCCGAAGACGATCGTGCTGAACAAACAGCACGCGAACGTCGCCGCGAGAACGCGGAAATCGACGCTGGTATCGACGACGATATCGATCGGCATGATGCTGCCGAGCGAGCGAACCAGGGCAGCCGTACTCCAGGATGCGACACCCACCGCCGCCACACCGCCGAGCAACGACAACACAAGTCCTTCCGTGAAGAGCTGCCGGACGATCTGCCACCTGGTCGCGCCAATGGCCAGGCGAATGGAGATCTCTTTACGCCTGGCGGTTCCGCGAGCAAGCATGAGATTCGCGAGGTTCAGGGATGCGATCAGCAGGACGACCCCGCCCATGCCAATCAAGAGGATCACGGGAGCAAGCAGTGCGGATTCGTCCGAGGGATTGGTGGAGACGCTGTTGCGCGAGAGTTTGCGAACCACCAGGGTCTGGTCGCGATTCTCGGCGGGGAACGCCTTCTCCATTTGCGCTGCCACGACGGAAAGTTTCGCGTCCGCCTCGGTGAAACTGACACCCGGCTTCAGACGGCCGACCAAGATGAGATTGTGGTTGCCGCGCAATGCGATGCCGCGATTCTCACCGTGGAAGTCATTCGTCGCGACATCATATAGGCCAAGCGGAAGGTAGACCTCGGGGCTAATCATCGAGGTGCTTCCCGTGAAGCCCTCCGGCGCGATACCGACGACGCTCAGGGTGCGTCCATTGACACGGACGGTTTTGCCGATGAACGTGGGATCGGATCCGTGCTTTGTCCAAAACCGGTAGCTGACGATCGCCACCGGCGCTTCGCTATCGGGCCGTTCCTCTTCGACGGTGAACGCGCGACCTTGAAGCAGCGGAACGCCGTAGCCACCAAAGTAATTCGAAGAGATGATGTCGGCGAAGGCGCGGCGCGTGGTATCGCCCTCCTCAATGCCGACCATCGAGAGGGTATGCGCAAGCAGCGACGAGAAGACAGGATTCGAAGCGCGCAGGTCGGCGTAGTTCGGGTAGGAGAACGCGCGATACGAATCCGGCTTCTTCGTATCGCGGCTGTACACACCGACGATCTCCTCCGGCTTATCGATGCGAAGCGGTTTCAACAGGAGTACGCTGACGAGGTTGAAGACGGATGCGTTCGCGCCAATGCCCAACGCGAGTACCAACACCGCGGCCAAGGTGAACGCCGGTTTGTTGCTGAGCATGCGGACGGCATAGCGGAGGTCCTTCCAAGTATTCGTCATCTCTACTCCTTCGATCGTTTACGTGGGACTGCCCGCCGCTTGCGTGACGTTGGGCGTCTCTAGGAGTGGTACGAGAGAACAAGGAGTTTTGGTGCACCAAAAAACTGTGCGGTGGAACACTCGGGTTACTGAGGGCTGTCGAGCCGCACCACGGCGGCATTCGGAAACTCGCTGAGCAAGCGCGAGGCTAAGGCGTCCGCGGCGCTCTGCGTTTTCTCGTTTCCGACAATAACGCGCCAAAGCGGCGCGGATCCGTCTCGCTTCCGCACTGCGGCGGAGCCGAAGCGCACTTCGAGGTCGCGCCGAAGATGATCGGCGCGTGAGCGATCCGCGAAGGCGCCGACCTGAACTGCGAACGTCGCGTCCTTCGACGGGGCGATCGCGGGTTGTGACGCGGTGGACGCTTTCGGTTGTGGCGATGGAGCGCCACGGATCACCGTGAGTTTCACGCGGGCCGACCCTGGACCGAGCATATCGATTTCGCGTGCCGCGGCGCGAGAGAGATCGAGAATCCGATTCTTCACAAACGGACCGCGATCGGTGACGCGCACTTCCGTGCGCTTGCCGTTGTCCATGTTGTCCACGCGAAGCCAGGTGCCGAAGGCGAGGGTGCGATGCGCGGCGGTCATCGCTTCCATGTCATAGATCTCTCCGTTCGCAGTGCGGCGACCATGGTACGGAAGGCCGTACCAAGTCGCAACGCCGATCTCGGTGGCACCGGCGCGTGAGGCAATCGGAACCGGCGGCGAGGATCTCCGCGCGCAGGCACTCGTGCTCGCAAGGATCACGAGAAGTGCTGCGAAGGCCCGCCAGATGGGCTCAAAACGCACAAAACAATTCTATCAAAGATTGTTTTAACGCTGGTTCACCCTACGAACGCAACGGCGAAGCCGTGAGCGAGCCGCGTGTCCCCCGCGGGTGATCCTGCCAGTATGTATTTTTTTCTTGACTTGGATTCAGATCTATCTTATATATGAATCACACTGCGGTCTCTAAGGAGATCGTAAATTTTGATGTTAGGGAGAATCAATCCATGATGAACGCAACCAAGAAAGCTGCCAAGAAGGCGCCGGCGAAGAAGGCTCCTGCCAAGAAGAAGAAGTAGTCGGCACCAGACAGGCAGTTTCAAAACGTAACCGGCCCCGAGCAATCGGGGCCGTTGCTTTTGGTGGGCGCGTTTCCTGAGTGGCCGCGGCACGAGTGGAATTGCGGCGGAAGAAAGTGTGTCGCTCGCGCATCGCCGGCGCAGTGCTTCTTCCCACGAGCGCCGAGGCGCATCGCGGGATGTCGAGTGGTGATCGTTAGCGCCGGCCGTCATCCGTGACTCAGACCCATCCTTGACCCAGACCCAGGAGCAATTCAGACCAGCAGTGATTCGCACACGTGTTCGCTCGCGCGCAGCGAATCACTCGCCGCCAGCAAGCGAACCTGCTAAAAAAAGACCGTCGCTGTTGAGGTGTACGTCTTGATCGCCAAGCGAAATGCTGCGCGCTGTATCACTGAGAATGCTGCAGGCTCAACCATGAGCAGCGCATTTTGCCTGCGGGAAGAGACAAGCAATTTGGCGTACGTGGCGGTCAATGGTTTTCGTGCGGGCCGCGGGCGGCGCAGCGAAGACGAAAGAAAAGACGTGCTTTAACACCGCAGGCAGTGTACGCTTGAGTAAAGCTACTGTGATCTCTTCGGAGATCGCAAATTTTAGAATGTTAGGGAGAATCAATCCATGATGAACGCAACCAAGAAAGCTGCCAAGAAGGCTCCTGCTAAGAAGGCGCCTGCCAAGAAGGCCGCTGTGAAGAAGGCGCCTGCCAAGAAGGCGCCTGCCAAGAAGACCGCTGCGAAAAAGAAGTAGTTCGCAGCAAATTCGAAGTTCCAGATGAAACCGGCCCCGAGCAATCGGGGCCGGTTTGTTTTTGCCGGGTCTCGAACGCAAGTCAGGATGGCAGCACTTTCGCGATCGCGGCACGAAGCTCTTCGTACGTCATGCGGCCCGGATGATAGAGTCGGACGATGCCCTTGCTATCAAGCAGGACAAGAGTCGGTGTCGTGCTGACACCCCACAGTTGAAAATTTTCTTCGCTCAGAGGAGCGGGCGCTTTCGCGATGTCGCTATACACGCTAAGCCGCGTTTGATCGATATAGGCTCGCTCGACGTTGCGCGGCGCTTCTTCGCCGCGCGCGACATAACCGTAGTATTGCGTAGGCGCGACCACTTGTAGCTTTCCGGCAAACTCCCGTTCCAACTGTGCAAGGATCGGGGCCTGCGCTTTGCAATCGCCGCACCAATGCGCCCAGAAGAACAAGATTACGGCCTTGCCGCGCAGACTCGAAAGCGCAGCAGGCTTCGGGCCGAGGTAGTCGGCGATCTTTAGCGGCGGCGCTACTTTCCCCTCCAGGCTGAGCACGTGAATATTCTTCTGGATGCGCACGGCGATGGATGTCTTGCGATAGGTTTCGAATTCGCCGGTGAGAAACTCGACGGCTTCGGCGCGACGTCCGAGTGCGGCAAGCGCCTGGCCTTGCACCTCGATCGCGGCTCCAACCGCGATCGGCAGATTGGGCTCGGCGTCGAGCGGACGCTGTTTCAAAAGCGGCGCAGCGGATGTGAGCGTCTTCTTCGCATACTCGCCTGCCGCCGCATACTGCTTTGCAGCGAGGGCCGCGCGACCTAGCCAGGACTGCGCCGCGAGCATCTCCGGCGTCACGCCGTACGCCTTACGGTAGGACGCGAGGGCTGCGTCGCCTGCCGCAAGGTCGCCGCGCGCGATCGCACCGCGAACATCCTGCACAATGCCAGCGGAGGAAACGGCCGCGAGCGAAATCAGAAGAGCAACAGATTTCATATTGGGTAGACTCACATCGACGACATTAGATAGCCACCATCCACGGTAAGCGTCTGGCCCGTGATGTAGGATCCACGATCGCTCGCCAGCAGCAACGCGACTTCGGCGATCTCGGATGGCTGACCGAGATGCTTGATCGGCTGACGGCCGATTTGAGCGCCGAGCTTGTCTTCCTCTTTCCAGTAATACTCGCTCAACTGCGTTTGGATCAGTCCCGGCGCGATCGCGTTCACGCGAACGCCCTTCGGACCAAGTTCCAGCGCGTACGACTGGGTCATCATGATCAACGCGGCCTTCGTCATGCTATAAAGCAATCCATGAAGCTGCGGTTTTAGTCCCGCGATCGACGCGATGTTGACGATCGAACCCCATCCGCGGTTGCACATGCCCGGCGCAACGAGCTTAATCAGCCGAAACGCGCTCTTCAAATTCAGCTCGATCATCTTGTCGAACATGCCTTCGTCGAGGTCGAGGCAAGGCGCCTGGGCGACGTTGGTGGCCGCGTTATTCACGAGGATGTCCACCTTGCCGAACCTGGCAACGGTGTCGGCGACCAGCTTTTCGATCTGATCCAACCGGCCGACGTGACAGGCGTGCGCGGTGACGGACCCAGGTCCAGCGGTGGGCGCGATTCGCTTCGCGACCTCTTCGAGCGTTTCTTGCTTGCGTCCGCAGATGACCACATGCGCGCCTTCGCGCGCGAGAGTTTGTGCGATGGATTCACCGATGCCTCTGCTGGCACCGGTGACGATTGCGACTTTGTCCTTGAGTTGGCTCACTTGGTTATTTTCTCTGAAGTGGCGTTCCGTTTGCACTTCGGCCGGACGTAAACATCCCCGGGCTGAAGCCCGGGGTGATAGCCTGCCAGTTACGGCGGAGATTCTTTGGATGCGAATCGCGCCGTCAGAGAGCTAGGTTCGCGAGGAGATTCTTCGTCGAGCCTATGGAATTCTCTTCGCGCCAACCAGCTTTTCAAACGGAATGTTGAGCACTGGATACTCGCGCCAATCGTTGTAGTCGAAGTGCCACCACTCGTACTCGTAGACCAAGAAGCCCTGGGCCTCCATCGCGGTTCGGAGCAGCTCGCGCAAGCGCCGTTGGTTGGTTGTACCGCCGGGGTAATCGGGAAACGCGCGCTCCGACATTTCGTCGTAGACGCTGGGCATGTTTGTGGGTTGGCCGGTTTTCAGATCGTAGAGCGACAAGTCGACCGCGCAGCCGCGATTGTGCTTTGATCCCGTTTTCGGATCAGCGACAAAAATGTGCTTCTCGTCGGGCGTGCCATCCCAGAACATGCGCGTCACTGCCCACGGCCGATAGCCGTCGTGGATCAGCAAGCCGTAGCCGTGACTCTTCAGCCAGGCGTTCGCGCGCACGACACCCTCCGCCGCGGGCCGCTGCAGGAATGCGCGCGCCTGGGTGTAGAACGGCGTGCCGAGAAAGTTGTTGGCCGACGCGTACCGGATATCGAGCTTGATGGCGGGATCGAGCTTCGTCAGCTCGACGAGATCCGGCTGGCGAAGATTTGCGGGCTGCGCGGGAGGCGTCGCACGCATCGCTTCCATGCGCAGGTCCTCCACCGGCCGGATCGGAGTGATCTTGAATGTTGACCCCGGTGCGGCGCCTTCGCGGCGCGGCAGGAAGACGCCATTCACGTCTACGCCGGCAGCGCTGAACCGCAGCACCGTGCCGCTCATGAAGCTGTCCGCGGGAAACGCGAAGGCAGTGTCGCTCAGCGGCGTCAGTTGGTAGTAGGCGTTTCGCTTGACCAACGCGCCGAGCTTTCCGTCGCGCTCGAGGACGTACAGTACGCCGCCATCGTCGCCGTACTCGCCAATATGCTGCGCGCCGCGAGGCGCTTCCGCGGCGAGCACCGCACACAAGGCCAGCGTGGCCTCAATCAGACGGACAGTGCGAAGCATTACGCGTCACCCCGGTAGAGTTCGGCGACCAATCGCTGCTGCGCCACTGAACATGCATTTGCAATCGCGCCGACGTCGCGCTGCACCGTTGGGGGGTCAAGCGAGACGTCGAGCCGGTACGTGCCGCGCGGTTGGGCGCTCAATTCAAACTGCACGGTCGTAACTCCGTCACGCCAAACGCAGCGAAGTGCTTCGTGCTGGCGGTGCGGCTGGAATCCGGGCGACGCCACGTGATGTGCCTCGGTCCAATCCGCGCCAAGCCATCGAGACGGCGTGTCGAACAACTCGAAGAGCGCCGATGCCTTCGCCGGATAGAGGGTTGTTCGACTGTAGAACGAAACTTCGTTCGTAATGATGCCGGTCATGCGACGTTCCTCCTATTGCTCACGAATCTACTGCTGGGCTTACTGTCGCGTCCCGGGGCCAAGTACCATTCGGCCGGGCTTGGCGCCCGTGTGCTGCGTATTGCGCACGACGAACTGTCCATTCACCATCACGTCGCGCATGCCAACGGAGATCTGATGCGGCTGTTCGAACGTCGAACGATCCGAGACTATATTCGCATCGAAGATCAGGATGTCGGCGAACATGCCTTCCTTTAGCAGGCCGCGGTCGGGAATCGAAAGCCGCGTGGCCACCGCGGAACTCGCCTTGCGGATCGCGTCTTCGAGCGGAATCACATTCTCATCGCGGACATACTTGCCGAGCAGCCGCGTGTAGTTGCCGTACGAACGCGGATGCGCCAGGCCTTTCGCGGTGGCGGGGTCTACGCCACCTGCGTCCGTGCCGAACTTGATCCAGGGCTGCTTCAGTTGGGCCTTGATGTTCTCTTCGCTCATCATGAAGTAGATGGTCTCCACGCGCGAACGCTCGCTGAGAATGAGATCCATCGCGGCGTCGATCCATGGTTTCTTCTGCATCGCCGCGATCTCGCTCAAGCGCTTGCCGCCGTACGCGGCGTTTTCGGGCTTCACCGTTTGCGCGATCAACACGCCCTCTGGCATCGCGAGCGTGCACATGTTCTCCCAGTCGGTGGTCTGATGGAGCACCTCCTGCTTGATCTTGGCGCGCATCGCCGGATTCGCGAGATTCTCAAACAGCTTTCCATCGGCCGAAGCATCCGGCGGCAGGCAGGCGGAAAGACCGGTTCCGCCGGCGCGATACATGTACATGTCGGCGCCGATGTCGAGACCCTGTGCGCGCGCGGCGTTGATCTTGTCTAACGCGTGCGCCATCTTCGGCCAGTTCTTCTGGCCACTCGCTTTCAAGTGATAGATCTCGACCGGCACACCTCCGCTTTTGCCGATCTCAATCGCTTCGTCGATCCCTTCGAGAAGGCGATCCGCCTCGGAACGCATGTGCGTGATGTATACGCCGCCGTAGGGCGCCATCGCTCTCGCGAGACCAATGAGTTCCTTCGTGCTCGAGTATTCTCCCGGCGGATAGATCAAGGCGGAGGCTAAGCCGAATGCGCCATCCTGCATCGCCTCTTTCATGGCGTCGGACATCGCCTTCATTTCCGCGGCGGTCACTTCGCCCTGCGCCATGCCTTTGCCGAAGGTGCGCATCGTTGTCGCACCGACGAAGGATCCGAAGTTGGCCGAGGTGCCGTGCGCCTGCATCGCATCGAGCCAGCGACGGAATCCGTGCGGACCGCTAAAATCGGGGAGCTTTTCGCGGCCCGTGCTTTCAATCGACTTGGTCTTGTCGTTCGCGGGCGCATTGGTCGCGCCTTCTCCCAGGATCTCGGTCGTGATGCCTTGCGTGACTTTGCTGATCACGCGGCCGTCGCCGATGAGAAACGCGCCACGCGAATGGCTTTGAATGTCGATGAAGCCCGGCGCAACCACCATGCCTTTGGCCTCGATACGCTGCTTCGCGGGCACATCCTTAAGCAGACCCGGCGGCGTGATGCGCGCGATGCGTTCGCCGCGGACCCCGACATCGCCGTAGAACCAAGCGTTTCCCGTGCCATCGATCACCCGGCCACCGCTGATCACAACGTCGTACGGCTGTTGCCCGTAAGCGGAGAAAGTGAGGATCGCGGCAAGAACGATTAGGCGCATGAGAGTCATTCTACCCGCAATCCGAAATGGCCGCGCTGTTCGGCCAACTGGTTTCCCCACAATTGCTTACGGAAATTTACTAATAGCAGCCCCCTGCGAGTCGTCTGGTAAATGTAGCCCGTGATAGGATGGTTTTTAGAACTCCTGCCCGAGTTACAACGTCTTAGATAGGCAGGGGCGCTTACCGAATGAAACGAAAATGGATTATCTGGTCGGGTGTGGTGGTGTGTCTGGTGGCCGCCGCCGTAGCTTTTGGGGCGTATCGATCCGCGCAAAAAGACATCGTCACGGTGCAGACGGGAACGACTTCGAAGCAGGATCTGGTTTCGCTGGTAACCGCGTCGGGTGAGGTGAAGCCTCGCAACTACATTAATATTGGCGCGAACGCGCAAGGCCGCCTGACGGATATCCTGGTTAAGGAAGGCGACCGCGTTCGCAAGAATCAGGTGGTCGCCCGGGTCGAATCCATCCAGGCGCAGGCCGATGTCAACGCGCAGAAGGCCGCCGTCAATTCCTCTTTAGCCGACGCCGCTGCCGCTGAAGATGGCGTGCGCGCTTTGGACGACGCGATCCGCAATGCGGAAGCGACCGTCGGACGCACCAAGATTGAACTGCAGCGCGCCAAGATGAATTTCGACCGCTTCGAACAGCTCTATAACCAGAAGCTGATCGCGCAACAGGAATGGGATCAGAAGCGAGTGGATTTCGAATCGCAGCAGGCTACGGTCCGCGAGGCCGAAACGCGCGTCCAGCAAGTGAAGTCGCAGCGCGCGCAGGGCGCCGCGCAGCTCACCTCGTCGCAACGCCGTATTGCGCAGGTGCAGGCGAATCTGGCGCGCATCAGCGATGTGCTCGCGCGGCATGATGCCGTGGCTCCCATTGACGGAGTCGTGACGAACCTGCCGGTTCGCGTTGGCGAAACAGTCGTGCCCGGTATTCAGAATTCTTCGGCGAGCACCATCATGACCATCGCGGACATGTCGCTGATCACTGCCGAAGTAAAGGTCGATGAAACCGACATCGTGAACGTGAAGCTCGAGCAACTGGCGGTTGTCACGATTGACGCGATCCCCGGACGCACGTTCAAGGGCCGCGTGATTGAGATTGGCAACACGGCTATTCTGCGCTCCTCCGGCGTCGCGGCGTCGCAAAGCGCGGTGTCGAGCCAGGAAGCCAAAGATTTCAAGGTTATCATTGCGCTCGACAACCCGCCGGACGAGATTCGGCCGGGCCTGTCGTGCAGCGCGAAGATCACCACTGCCACGCGCACAAGCGCTCTCACGATTCCGATTCAAGCTCTCACGGTCCGGCAGAAGGGCGACCTGGAGCCAAAGACAAAGGGCGCGGACGCCGCGGCGCAGCTGAATCCCGCCGATGAGAAACTGCGCAAGCAGGAGATTCAAGGTGTGTTTGTGATCAACGGCGACAAAGCGGAGTTCCGAGCCGTTGAAACCGGCATCACAGGATCGACAGACATCGAAGTCGTCAAAGGCCTGCAGTCCGGCGACAAAATCATCACCGGCAGCTATAAAGTGATCCGGACGCTGCGCAATGAGACGCGCGTCAAGATCGACAACAAGATAGCATCAGCGGCCGATTCGAAAGGGTAGAATAGCCGGAAGGCTACAACAAGCATGGCGCAAGCAGCAGTGCAGGACAAAGTGGAGCGCGGCGAACAGCTCAAGCGGGACGGCGTCGTCATCCGCACCTACGATCTCTGGAAGACCTACATCATGGGCGACCAGGAGATTAACGCCGTTTCCGGCTGCGACATCGAGATCAAGCGCGGCGAGTATGTCGCGATCATGGGTCCGTCGGGCTCCGGCAAGTCGACGCTGATGAACCTCATCGGCTGCCTCGATACCGCCAGCAAAGGCCTCTACTACCTGAACGGCAGGCTGGTCAGCGACATGGACGACGACGAACTCGCCCGTATTCGCAACAAGGAAATCGGCTTCGTCTTTCAGACCTTCAACCTGCTCGCGCGCGCGACTTCGCTGCACAATGTCGAGCTTCCGTTGATCTACGCCGGCATCTCCGCCGACGTCCGGCAGGAGCGCGCAATTGCGGCGCTGAAGTCGGTCGACCTCGACAACCGCATGTATCACAAGCCGAGCGAGCTTTCGGGCGGACAGCGCCAGCGCGTCGCGATTGCGCGCGCGTTGGTGAACAATCCATCGATCCTGCTCGCCGACGAACCCACCGGTGCGCTCGATAGCGCCACCGGCGTCGAGATCATGGGACTCTTCGAGCGTCTGTATCAACAGGGCAACACGATCATTCTCGTCACGCACGAACACGACATCGCCATGCACGCCCACCGCGTGGTGCACGTCCGCGACGGCAAAGTCGAGCGCGACGAAAAGATCAAGTAGACGAAGCCATCATCCGGCGGGAAGCGTACGAGAAACTCGCTGAGATTGGCGGCACGATGCCGGACATCGAACCTGCTCCGCGCAGCCGGGCTGCGTCCGCGAAGTGATCCTCGCCGATACTTCGATCTGGATCGATCACTTTCACGGAAGGGATTCCCTTTTCCAGCAAGTGTTGATCGAGCAACGCGTGGCGATCCACGAGTTCGTGATCGGTGAACTCTTGTGCGGCACCCTTCCGCAGCGGATGCAAACGCGCAAGCGCCTCCAAACAATTACCCGAGTTCCGACGGTGGGTCACGCGGATGTACTCGCGTTTGTGGAGTCGCACCATCTCTCCGGGCTCGGACTCGGGTGGCGCGATATCCATTTGCTGGTTGCGGCGCATCAGTTCGGAACCAGGTTGCTCACGCACGATAAAGCACTGTTTCGGGCCGCGAATCGGCTGAATGTGCTCTCCGCGATTGCACGTCCGCTATAGCAGTACGAGAATCAAGGCCCAACTCAGGACGCACAGCACGACGCAGGTGGCCGTGCCAGTGAGTAGCGCTCCGCCACCGACGCGCACCAGGTTGCGCAAGTTCACCTCAAGCCCCATTGCCGCCATCGAAAGCGTCAGCAGGAGATTGCCTGCTTCGTTGATGATGGAAGCGTAGGGCAACCACCCCAGGCTGTTCAGCGCGAACAAGGCCAGAAAACCCCACAAGAACGGCGGCACCAGCCGGGCGTAGTCGATCTTCTTTGTGGCATCGCCGTGCTTCGCGGCGACGAATGCGACGATCAACAGAAATGGCGCCAACATCGCCACGCGCACCAGCTTCACAAGCGTTGCGAGCGCGCCGGCCTTTTGGCTGAAGGCGAATCCGGCGGCCACCACTTGCGGCACCGCGTGAATCGTCGTACCGGACCACACCGCGAACTGCTGATCGTTCATCCCTAACCACACACCCAGCGCAGGGGCCGAGAACATCATCACTAAGCCCAGCAAATTGATTGTGCCGACCGAGAGAAACAGATCCTGATCGTCGGCATCGATCATTGGCGCCACCGCGATGATCGCGCTATTGCCGCAAATCGCCGTGCCCGCGCCAATCAGGATCGAGGTCTTGCTCCACACTCCGAACATGCGCCCAAAGAGCCAGGCGGCACCCATCGAAGAGACGAGGCAAACCAGAATGATCACCACTGCGCGCCAACCGACTGCGGCAACGTGATGCGCGCTGAGGCTGGCACCGGTCAGCACGATGGTGATCGGGATGACTTTCCTGACGATGACCTTCGAGCCGGTGATGGCTTCGGTCGACATTGTGAAGACGTTGCGGACGATGGTCCCAACCAGAATCGCAAGGATCGCCGCGCTCACCGGACGCCGCACGCCAAAGTCCCCAGTCACCTGGAACGGCGCGAACGGAAGATAGTGAAGCGCGTACGCAGCGGCGGCCACAGCCACCGCCACGAAGTAGCGCTGGATCATTCTTGCGATCCTACCAGGTTGCCGCCTACACGCATTACTGGACGATGCCGGCCTTCTTGAAGTCGAGCGCCTTGGCGATCGAGAAATCGACCGTCTTCACGTATTTGCGCAGTGTGTCGTTCACCCTCTGCGGAGTCAGCGCCAGCACTGCGGCCTCCTGCTTCGCGTCGTACGCCATGGTACGGCCGAGGCCTTCGTTCGAAGCGAGCCGCCGAGCCAGCGACGCATCCTGTGTGCGGAAGACCTGCTGCTCTTGCACCCAGGAGGCCTTGAACTTCGCGACTTCGTCGTCGCTGAAGCCTTCCTTCAGGATTTTGTCGATCTCATCCTTGAAAGCAGCCTGAACCTTCAATGTATTCTGTGGCGCGCAAATCGCGATGGCGATCAGCGTCGAACCGGTATCCTTATCGGGTGCCGAGAGCAAGCTCTGGACGGTATAGCTGAGGCCTTCCTTCTCGCGAATACGGCTCGGCAGCCGACCCTTGAGACCTCCGCCGAGAATGTACACGGCAAAATCGAGCGCAGGATAGTCGGCGTCCTCTTCGCGCAGATTGAGATTCATTGCGGCAAAGAAGAAGGCGTTCGCTTTGTCGGGCGAATCGATCATCTTGTCGAGCGCGGGCATCGCGTTGTAGACCTTCGTGACGCGTTTGTAGGGCGCGGTGGATTTCCAGTTGCCAAACAACTCCGTAACGAGCTTCTTGACCTCGACAGCGTCAAAATCGCCGACCACTGCCAGCTCCGCGTGGCTCCCGCCGTAGAACTTCGCGTAGAACTTCTTGGCGTCTTCGAGTGTGAGCGCCTTGACGCGCGCGATCTGATCGTCGGGCGTCGGCACGGCGCGGATGTCGTCCGCGGGGTACGGCTGCAGGTGGAGGTTGACGGCTGTCGCGGCGAGAACCTGCGGTTCATTTCGCTGGCGCTCGATCCCGGCGATCGTCTGCTGCTTCCATTGTTCGAGCTCGCGGTCCGGGAAAGCGGGCTGCTGCAGAACTTCGGCCGCGATCTTCATGGCGCTTGCCAGGCTATCCCGAATTGTGTCGATCGAGGCGTTGGCACCTGTCGCTCCGCCGCCGATGTTAACCCGCGCTTTTAGTTTGTCCAATTCGTCCTGGATCTGCTGCCGGGTTTTCTGCGTGGTTCCACGCATCAATTGGGATCCGGTCGCAGCAGCGATCACAGACTGGCCGCGGAGCGAATCCAAGTCGCCAAAGTGTAATTGGATCGATGCGTTCACAGAGCCGCCGCGCGTTTTCTTCGGCAACAACGCGACCTTCATGCCGTTCGGCAGAGTAAAGCGTTGGGTGCGCGCTTCGATATTTGCGAATGAGGGATCGAACGCTTCCCCTTCCGCTACCTTCGCGCCACCCTTGAAGTCCTTGAGCAGTTTCTCGACATCGGGGGCGGCCGGAATCTCCGCGCGATCCGGCGCCGCGTCCGGAATGAACTGTCCGAGAGTCCTGTTCGAGGGCTTCAAATAGGCCTTCGCGACGCGCGCGACGTCTGCTTGCGTTACGGCCTTCAGCTTGTCTCGTTGCAGAAAGATGAGCCGCCAGTCGCCCATGGACGCCCATTCACTGAGCTCCACTCCCACGTTTTCGGCGTTGTTGAGATTCAGCTCGATCTGCTTCAGCAGGCGAGCCTTCGCGCGATCGACTTCTTCCTTCGACGGCGGCTCTTTACTGATTGCGTCGAGCGTCCGCAGCATGGCTTCCCGCGCCGCATCGAGCGACTGCTCTTTTCTCAAGTTAACCGAAAAGAGGACGACGCTCGGTTCGCGCAACGCGAGGCCTTCGCCACTGGCCGACGTCGCGAGCTTGTTCTCAACCAGCGCCTTATACAAGCGTCCGGAAGGGGTCTCGGCCAACACGGCGGTGAGTACTTCCACCGCCTCGTAATCCGGATGCGATCCGGCCGGGACGTGGTACGCCGCGATCAGCGCTTGTCCATCGCCAACGCGGCGCAGAGTTACCGAGCGCTCGCCATCTTGCGTGGGTTCCGTTGTGTACGTCTTCGTGAGTTCTCGCGCCGGCTTTGGAATTTTGCCGAACGTGCTCGCGATCCAGCCGAGAGTCTTTGCTTCGTCGAACTTGCCCGCTACAACGAGGACGGCGTTGTCTGGTTGGTACCACTTCTTGTAGAACGCTTGCAGCCGCTCGATCGGCACGTTCTCGATGTCGCTGCGAGAGCCAATCGGCACTTTGCCGTAGTTGTGCCACAGATAAGCGGCCGACAGTGTCCGAAACAAGAGAACCGTATTGGGGTTGTTCTCGCGGCTCTCGAACTCGTTGCGCACCACCGTCATCTCGCTGTCGAGATCTTTCTTGGCGATGTTGCCGTTCACCATGCGGTCCGCTTCCATTTCGAGAGCCCACTTCAAGTTCTCGTCGCTCGCCTGCATGCGTTCGAAATAGTTGGTGCGATCCCAGCCGGTGGATCCGTTGTACAGGGCTCCATGGTCGTTCAGTTCCTTCTTGATGTCGCCACGATTCGAGGTCGGCTTGAAGACCATGTGCTCGAGCAAATGAGCCATACCCGTTTCGCCGTAACTCTCGTGGCGTGAGCCGACCAGGTAGGTTACGTTCACAGTCACCGTCGGCTTCGAGCCATCCGGAAACAACAGCACCTGCATGCCGTTATTCAGCTTGTACTCGGTGATGCCCTCCACCGAGGGGCCCTTCGTGATTCCGGGCGGTAGAGGCTGGGCGGGCAGAAACGTGGCGAAAGCCAGTAGGGGTACGGCAAGACGAGACATCATTCCTACAGTGTAGACGCAGTCCTTCCCCTTACGGCTCAGGATTTGTTTACGTTCCCAAAACGCTAGAGTTTCCGCCGCTTCTTCAGATCGAACTTGTCCCCCTTCGACAGGAAGTAATACCGCTTGCCGCCGGTTTCCGCGGGCGTGTACCCTTTGTCGTAAATCGCGACCTTGCTTGCGCCGATCACTTCAAATTGATTCTTCCGCACCACCACTGCCGTGCTTTCGTCGATCCCGATTCCCAGGAGCTTTGGATGCGCGTCAATCACTTCCAGCATGTCGCTCTCGCGCTTGCGCGCGATGAGATGTTGATCGATGCCGGTATTCTTCAGAAAACCCAGTCCCACTTCGTATCCCGGCGCCATCATAATCGTATTCCCCTCCCGCGCGCCGCGGACCAAGTAGGAACCCTGAATCGTCGCGCCCGCCGAGGTCCCGCCGATCACGCCGCCACGCTTCAGAAGGTTGCGAAACTCCTTTTCAGTCAGCGTATTCAGATACGAATCGACGAGGTGCCACTGGCGGCCGCCTTCAAACCACACGGCGTTCGCCTTCTTCAGGGGCTCCACAAATTCCTTGCTGTTTGCGATCGCGCGGTCTTTTGTGTGCAGCACTGTCACGTTCTTGCAGCCCGCCAAGGCAAGGAAGGTCTTGGCCACGTCCGCGGGCTTGTCGCTGCCGCTCGCAGTCGATACGAAAATGAACTTCGCGTCCTTGCCGCCGGCCAGCGTAATGAATCGGCTGACGATCTCGTCACCAAGTTTTCCGCCGCCAACGATCACCAGGGAACCTTTGTCCGGCCCGAGCGAACCGGCTCTGGCAATCAACCCAACAAACAGCAATACAAGCAGCCGCATAGCTTTCCATCATGCGCCTAACCAAACAGATCGTCAAATCGTCCGTCGATCCCCTGTGAGCTTCCGTAAAGGGAATTCTCGGGCGACCTGCGATAATAAAGTTGTTGTGAAGCTACGTCTGTTTTTGATCGCGATTCTCATTTCTCTCGGCGTCGTCTTGTTCGGTCAGCAGCAGACCGCCTCCGATCCCCAACAGCCTCCCGCACCGAAGGTCGCGCTGCCGGTCGAACTGCCGGAGCCGGAGGATGAGTTTATCTGTCCAATGGACACCGACGTGCGTTCGAAGCAACCCGGCAAGTGCCCCCGCTGCGGCATGAAGCTGGTCGCGGGCATCCCTGACTTCCTCGAATATCCTGTCAATCTGAAGACGCTACCGAAGACGCTGAAGGCTGGCGCTTCCGTCGAACTCCAGTTGAGCGTCATGAATCCGAAGGACGGAAAGCGCGTTTCCGACTTCGAGCTCATGCACGAGCGCATCTTTCATCTGTTCCTGGTTAGCCAGGATCTCAGCTTCTTCCTGCACGAGCATCCACAGAAAGGCGCGGATTCCATCTTCCGGCTGAAGTCGAGCCTGCCGAAACCTGGACTCTATCGCGTCCTCAGCGATTTCTATCCGAAGGGCGGCACGCCACAGTTGATCGCGAATACGCTGATCGTACCTGGGGCTCCGTTCAATCCGCGAGCGACGAAGTTGAAGGCCGATGTGGCGACGCAGAAGGGCGTGAATGTCGATGTGTCAGTGACCATGGAGCCCTCGGAACCAATCGCCGGCATGAAGACGCTGATGTTCTTCAAACTATCAGACGCCGACGGCTTTGAGACGTATCTGGGAGCCTGGGGTCATATGCTGACCGCAAGCGAGGATCTGATCGACATGATCCACAACCATCCCTTCATCGCGGATGGCGGCCCGAACGTGCAGTTCAACATGATCTTCCCGCGGCCAGGCATCTATCGGGTCTGGGTGCAGTTCCAGCGCAAGGGCGTGGTCAACACCGTTGCGTTCAACGTGCCAGTTACAGAGTTGAAGTAGCTACTTCCTGGCACATCAAGGGGTTGGCGGAACGAAGCCATTCTATCGGTGAAGCTGTTTATTATCTATATCTTAAGAAGCGCTGGCGCTTGCCGAACGAAGCCAGACTGTCAAGAGAGTTGAAGGGAAAAACGAACCCAACGCCGACGTTTCGTTGCCTGTCAGCTCGCACACTGTGGCGCTAGGAGCTTTTTTCGTCGTCGATTGAGATCTTTAGGGCGCGCAGGAACTTTTGGTCTTGCGTGGTTAACTTAATCTTGCCGGTGGTTTCGAAGCGGCGGCGGGGCGTCTCTGGTTTTAGGTCGGCTTCGACGCTTTCGATTTCGTCTTCGACGCCTTCGTGGTCGTCACCGTCTTCGCGTTTGTTGAAGCCGATGGTGGCTTCGAGGACCAGAAAGACGTCGTAGCCGGTTCGTTTGATTTCGCCGATGGCTGCCGCGATCCGGTCGGAGTCCGACAGGGATTCGTTGATGGCATTGCCAAGCTCCTGCATCAGCTCTTTCAGTCGATCCTCCAAACTACTCCTCGTTTCTTGAGTGACGCTTCCCTGGTGCTTGGGGGTATCCCCAAACTACTCCCAGGATAGCACCGTGTTTCCTGGTCACTAGATAACATATCGACTCGCGGGGTCGGCGTCACTGGTAGCATAAGGCTAAGGAATGTCCGACATCGTCAACCGCTTCGTCAAGCACGTCGTACCCGGAGTGATTCACCCGATTCGCATCATCTGGAATCAGGTGATTGGTTTCGTATTTCTCGTGTTCGCGGCGTGGCCGGCGAGCTCGGCGATCAAGGACATCATGAAGTTCGATGGCTCGGGCGAGCATGTGTTGCGAATCGCGTTTACGATTGTGTTTGCGGTGGTGCTGGGGTATTTCGGGATCAGTTCGTTCTGGCGGGCGCGCAAGATTGAACGGCGGATGCGGTAGGCGCTGGGCACCTCTGTGAGAACGGCGCTGCCGATTCCGCGCGGGATGCGAGGTCGCCACTTAGTGTAGTGCGGCGCAAATCCCGCGCAGTCTGATGTCCGCTCCCTTACGGTCGCGGTTCTTCGGTGGGGTGGGGCCGCTCCCTTACGGTCGCCGTTCTTCGGTGGGGTGGGGACGCTCCCTTACGGTCGCCATTCTTCGGTGGGGTGGGGCCGCTCCCTTTCGGTCGCCGTTCTTCGGTGGGGTGGGGCCGCGGTCCGAAAAGGCGCAGTGTCGGCGAGTTAACAAATGCGTGCGCGAAGGTGATCGCGATTTTCGGGTAGCGGGCGCGACATCTACTGCTTGCGGGTTGCCGATTCGATCGCCTGCGCGAGCGGCGCTTCTTCGATCGCGGCCACGGTTCTCAGATCGATCACTAGCCGATCGTTTTCGATGCGTGCAACTACTGATGGATTGTTTGCTCGGAGCATGCGTTCCAGTTGCACGGCGTTGCCGTCAATAGCGATCAGCCAGGTCTCGAGGGATTGATCTGGCGTTGAACCGCCGCCGATGACACTCTTGCCGGCAATTACGCGCGCCGCCGGAATCGCGACTGCCAGGCGCTCGGCGCGGTCTCGGATCTGCTCTGGCGTTTGCAGGATCATCGCGAGGACAGGGACTTCGTGAAAGCGCTCAAAGAGGATGGCCTGCAGCGTGTTTGCGAGCGATTCGAGAATCAGCTTGTCGAGGCGTAAAGCGCGAGACATCGGATTGCGGCGGAGGCGCGTGACGAGATCGGCGCGTCCTGCGAGCATGCCTGCTTGCGGACCACCGAGTAGCTTGTCGCCAGAGAACGAAACCAGATCGACACCGGCGGCGAGGCTTGCGGATACGAGGGGCTCGTCGATCCCATACGGTCGCAGATCGACGAGACAACCGGAGCCGAGATCCTCGTAGAACGGGATGCCGCGCTCGCGCGCGAGCGTGCTGAGTTCTTCCAAACCCGGCTTCGACGTGAAGCCTTCGATGTGAAAATTGCTGGGGTGCACGCGCATGATGAGGCGCGTGCGTTCCGTGATGGCGTCGCGGTAGTCGCCGATGTGGGTGCGGTTTGTCGTGCCGACCTCGCGCAGGACCGCGCCGGAGCGCTGCATAATATCGGGGATGCGGAAGCCGTCGCCAATCTCGATCAACTCGCCGCGAGATACGATCGCTTCGCCGCCCGCCGCGAGCTCGTGGAGGGCGAGGAAAACGGCCGCGGCATTGTTGTTCACGGCGATGGCGGGCACGCCGAGCAGTCGATCGAAGAGCGCGGCAATGTGCGTATCGCGCTTGCCGCGACGGCCGGTTGCGAGATCGTATTCGAGGTTCGAGTAGCCGGGGATCCGGGCGGCTCCGCCGAGCGGAGCTCGACCAAGATTGGTATGCAGCACGACGCCGGTCGCATTGATTACGGGGCGTAACGACGGCGCCGCTAACGCTTCGAGACTGCGCGCAACGGCCTCTTCCACGGTTTGAGCTGGAGGCAGGCCCGCGCGAATCTCTTCGCGATAGATGGCGAGCACGCGCCGCGCCTCCGCCACGACGAGCTTGTGCGGAAAGCGCGCGGCGAGCTTCGCCGCGACTTCGTCGACGGAAGGCAGATCGCGGAAGGTTTGCGGCTTGTCGGTCACGGCGTCGCTTCTTACTTCAACATCACTTACTTCAACATCACTTACTTCAACATTGGAAAGAGAGTGCGGATTTCAGCCTCTTTTGGCTGGCGGCCGTACTCGCAAATCTCGAAGGACTCCGCGTATTGGATCTGCGATTCGGCCTCGCCGTACCACTTCTTCAGTGCCGCGCGTACGGCGGGCGAAGTCGATTTCAGACGCCGCCCGGCAAGCCAGGCTAGACGATCCTTGGGATCGGCGGGAACTTTGTCAAGTTCACCGTCGACCCAGGGGAGCCATTCGTAGAACTGCGAAACATGCGCGTCGAGCGCGCGTATTTTCTTATCCATCACCTTGTCAATGGCGATCGCGATATCGGGCCGAAATGGGGCGGGTTTCTGGAAACGATCTTCAAAATACACGAAGACGGGGTTCTTCCGAAGCGGCGGCGTATCCGGCGCGACGTTGGGCACGACGACCATGTACGCGGCGTCCTGCACCAGGATGCCCGCGTAGCGGTGGTCCGGATGATAATCGTTGGATCGCGGCGCAATCACGATATCGGCGTTCCATTCGCGAATCCGCCGGATCACCTGCAAGCGGATATCGAGTGCGGGCGTCAATTCTCCGTCGTGATTGTCAAAGACCTCGTATTCAATGCCGAGGCGGCGCGCAGACTCCTGCGATTCCGCACGACGCCGCTTGGCGAGTGCGCCACCGCCCATCGACTGATGGCCGGCATCGCCGTTGGTCAGCGACACAAACTTCACCTTGTGGCCCATCTGTACAAACAGCGCCGCCGTTCCGGCGGCGGAGATGTCGCAATCGTCTGGATGGGCTCCGAAGGCGATGACCCGAATTTCTGCGTGGAGGGAGGCAGTCATTAGAATGGCGGCGGCGAGAGTCTCGCGGAGGCGCGGCATGGCTGCGCCTAGGATATCGCTTTAGGGTGGTCACCCGGCGACCCCGTGCTCGCCGACGCCGCCCCTGCGCGCAATTGGTCGAGTCGCGATCCAGTGACCAGCAGCGCTACGAAGCCGCCCGCAAGCAACGGCAGCGTGACGACACCCCACAAGACCAACGAAAAACGAGCCGCCTCGTCCGGCACCACTTGGAAGACATGCCGCAGCGTCAACGTAGCGATCAGCTGATAGATTCCGATGTTGCCGGGCGCCTGCGGCGGCACCGCGCCGAGGCGTAACAGAATCATCAGAACCATTGCGGCACCGACACTGAGATCGAAACCGTACGCGCGAATCACGAAATAAATGGGCAAAACCTGGATCAACAGATAGGGCAGGCTGGCGAACGCGGCGAAGTACAGATAACGCGAATGGCCGATCAGATTGAGGTCGTCCATTAGAATGCGCAGATGGCGCCGCCAGGCGCGCTCGTTGTTCTTAATCGCCAGACGGCGCTTTTGGAACATCGCCACGGCGAGAAGCAGTGCGCCGAGAAACACAAGGAAGAAGAGTGCGAAGGCTCCATCCACCAGCCAGTTGAGCTCCGGTGGCCACGGAATGATCTTGAGAACGGCGAACAGCCCCACGCTGAGCCAGATGCCGTCGAAGATGCGTTCGATCAGGGCGCTTGAAAGCACCACCGAGAACGGCTGGCGGATCCACTTGCCGAGCAGATAGCAGCGAATCACTTCGCCGACGCGGAAGGGAAGCACTTCGTTGGCGAACAAGCCGACGTAGACCGCGCGAAGCGAATCCCAGAATGCGACTTTGGTTAGAGGCCGGAGGACGAGGGTCCAGCGCCAGGCGTGCCAAAAAAAGACACCGAGGTCCGCCACAGCCGCGAGGGCGACCCAGGTCCAGTCCATTGTGGCGATGTCGTCTTTGAGTTCGGCCAGTTTGGCCTCGCGCAGGGCCCAGTAGAGGCTTCCGAACGAGACTACGTAGGTAAGGACAAGCAAGATGCGGTGACGGAGATTCGAGGGGGTTGTCGTCGCGCCGCGTGATTCGGTCAATTCCCTATCATATCGATTCGGCGCGAGGGAGCCATGGCGAATCGGCGTCGAATTGATTTCGAGAAGATGACGGTGAGAATCTCGGGGGCCTGCGCCCACTACTCCTTGTAGGCAAGGAGGTAGCCGTTTGCTGACGGTACTAATTCTCTGGCTTGGTATGCAGACCGCGCCGCCGGACCTGGCCTTCGCGGCCCTGGACCGCGCGTACACGGCTCTGCAATCAAACGACTACGACGCCGCGATTGTCGGCTTCCGCGAGGCGGCGCGGATCGCGCCGGGGCGCGCCGCGATTCACAAGAATCTGGCCTATGTGCTGCTGAAGACCGGCGACACTGTGGCTGCGCGGAATGCATTCCGCGAGGCGATGATCCTTGATCCCGGCGACGCACATGTCGCGATGGAGTTTGCGTTTCTTTGTTATGAAACCGGCGAGAAGGTGACGGCGCGGCGCGTCTTTGATCGCTTGCGGCAGATGGAGGGCGAGCATCGGGGAACAGCGGACCAGGCGTTTCTGAACATCGACCGGCTGCTAGCGGAGGGCATCGCGCGGTGGAAAGCTGCGCTGGCCGACGCGGAGAGCTTTAGCGCGCATGCGGAGCTGGCGAAGTTAGCCGAGGAGCGCGACGAAACGGCATTGGCGGCTGAGCACTATGAGCGTGCATGGAAGCTGCGGCCAGACGCGCGTCCGCTGCTGCTGGATCTGGGCCGCGTGTGGAAGCAACTAGGGCGCGAGCAGGAGTCGATCATCGCGTTGTTAGCGGCATCGCGCGGAAATGAGCCGCGATCCGCCGAACGAGCACGGGCGTTGCTGCCGTCGCGATATCCCTACGTGTATGAGTTCCAGCAGGCACTCGCGCTCGATGCGCCAAACACTGAGTTACGGCGCGAGTTGGCGTATCTGCATCTGGCGATGTCGCAGCGCGCGGAAGCCGAACGGGAGTTCGAACGTGTGGTTCGCGACGCGCCGGAAGATCTGCTGTCGGCGGCGCAACTGGGTTTCTTGCGCTTAGAACGCGGAGAGAAGGCAGCGGCGATGCCGCTGCTCGATCGCGTCCTGGCGGGCAGTGATGAAGAACTGGCCGATCGCGTTCGTGTCGCGCTGCAGATCCCCCAGACGCTAAAGAAGCGCGGCGAAGCGCCCCGGGCTGCCGTATCCGTCGAAGCGAAAACGCTGGCGGACCGGAGCATCGAAAAGGGATATCTGCAGGATGCCTTGAAGTATTTGAAGATCGCGCACGAGAACGATCCTGTCGATTTCCGCGTCATGTTGAAGCTTGGATGGGCGCATAACGTGCTCCGCCAGGACGACGAAGCAGTGCGGTGGTTCGGCATGGCGCGCCGTTCACCCGATCAGGAAATTTCAGCGGAGGCTTTGCGCGCCTACAAGAACTTGCGCGGCCAGAAGTCCAGGTTTCGCGCCACGGCGTGGATCTATCCCTTCTATTCTTCGCGATGGAAAGACGTTTTCGCGTACGGGCAGGTGAAGGCGGAGATGCGGTCGCGCACGGTGCCGCTGCGCCTGTATGTTTCGGTGCGGTTCATCGGCGATACGCGTGGAACCACGCAGACAGCGGGCTTGGCGCCACAGTTCCTGTCGGAGAACGCGGTGATCGCCGCGGCGGGCGTCGCAACTCCGGTTTGGCGCGGCGCGTTTGGATGGTTCGAGGCAGGCGAGGCGATGAAGTATCGCCGCCATCCGACGGGCGATCGACTGATGACGCCGGATTATCGGGGAGGCGTTTCGTTCAACAAAGGCTTGGGGCACATGCTCGGGCCAGGCTCGCGAGGCTGGTTCGCTGAAACTAACGACGACGGCATCTTCATCAGCCGCTTCAACAAGGACTTTCTCCTGTATTCGCAAAACCGCGGCGGCTACACGTTCGCGGGTAACGAGAGTGGGTCGTTTCAGGCGCAAGCATTCGCGAATCTGAATCTGACAACGGACGTGCAAGGGCAGCCGTGGGCCAACTTCGCGGAAGCAGGTCCAGGCGTTCGGGTCCGGCTGCCGCAGGGCTTGGTTGTGACGGCGAGCCTGTTGCGCGGCGTGTATCTGGTTCCGCAACCGTCCCCGCGCGGGACGAATTTCTGGGATTTCCGCGTGGGGGTCTGGTATGCGTTTACCACAGTACATTAGAGTGCTGGCATTGGCCGCGGGGTGGTTCGGCGTGTGGTCAAGCATCGGCGTCTCCGCCGCGGCGAGCGCAAGATTTTCTTATCACGTGCTTGGGGACGAGCGGGGCTCGTGGCCGCGCGTGATGGAATCGATCGGATTGCAGGCCGCCGATGCGGGTCCGGCGGGCGTGGTGATCGCCACGCGCGGGACGAATCTATCCGGCGCGGAATGGCAGGAGCGCGTCGAGAAAGGCACGCTGCTGATTCTCGAAGGCGAATCGCCGCTGGCGGAGTTCTTCGGATTCAAAGCGAGCGCGAAGCGTGTTGCCATCCGCAGCGTCGAAGATGCGCGGAGCCCCAAGCTCGAGATGGTTTGGGAGAAACAACTGGCGCTGCCAGTCTTCGAGATTCCGGCGAGTGCGGTCGTCTTCATGAAGGAACGCTGGCAAGGCGCGCCTCTGCTGGCCGGATTGCGCCGCGGCAAAGGTGCCTTGCTTTGGGTGGCTGCTCCGCCGGGTGGGCAAGGCTACGAACGTTTTCCCTACCTTCCGCAAGCGCTGGCCGATCTCGGCATGGAGCCTCCCTTTCGTTCCGCAAGGCTGTGGGCGTTCTTCGATTCTTCGTACCGTGCCCGCGCGGATGTTGAGTACCTGGCTCCGAAGTGGCGTGCGGCAGGATTAGCCGCGCTGCATGTCGCCGCGTGGCACTACTGGGAGCCGGATACCGCGCGCGATTCGTATTTGCGAAAGCTGGTGACGGCGTGCCACCGGAACGGCATTCACGTATACGCGTGGCTGGAGTTGCCGCACGTCAGCGAACAGTTTTGGAAAGACCATCCCGAGTGGCGCGAGAAGACTGCGATCGGTCAGGATGCCCACCTCGATTGGCGGCGGCTGATGAACCTGCACAACCGTGCCGCGTTTGGCGCGGTGCGGGAGGGCGTTAAAGCGCTGCTGCAGCGCTTCGATTGGGACGGCGTAAATCTCGCGGAGTTGTACTTTGAATCCCTCGAAGGCGCAGCCAATCCGTCGCGCTTCACACCAATGAACGACGATGTGCGCAGGGAGTTTGCCACAAAGAGCGGTTTCGATCCACTCGATCTGTTTCGGGGGACTGGCTCGGGCGACCTGAAGAGCTTCCTTGCCTATCGCGCCGACCTCGCGCGCCGTCAGCAGGAGGAATGGCTGACCGTCATCGACGGCATCCGCCGCGAGCAGCCGCAGTTGGATCTGGTGCTTACGCATGTCGATGACCGCTTCGATACCAGGATGCGCGACGCGATCGGCGCGGACGCCAGCCGCGTGCTGCCTCTGCTTGCGAAACACGACTTCACGTTTCTGGTGGAGGATCCGGCGACCATTTGGAACCTCGGGCCACAACGCTATCCGCAAATCGCGGCGCGGTATGCGCCGTTGACTTCGCGCCGCGAGAAACTGGCGATCGACATCAACGTCGTCGAACGCTATCAGGACGTTTATCCGACAAAGCAACAGACGGGGCTCGAGCTATTCCAACTGGTGCGCGAAGCGAGCGCGGCATTCGAGCGCGTGGCGTTGTACTTTGAGAACTCACTGCTGCCGCGGGATCTGCCGTTTCTCGGATCGGCTGCGGCGAACGTCGACAAAGTGGAGCGAAAAGGCGCCGCTCTTGTCATCTCTTCGCGGCACGGAGTGGGCATCCCCTGGAATGGGCCTGTAACCATGGACGGCCGCGCCTGGCCCGTTTATGGGCGAGGCGTCGCCTGGCTCCCGGCAGGCGCACATGCGATCGAAGCCGCAACGAACGAAGTTCCTTTGCGAATCACGGATTTCAACGGAACCCTGCAGTCGGCGCGCGTTTCCGGAAAGAGCTTGGAGTTTGCGTACCGCAGTAACGCGCGCGCGCTGGTGACCTTGAGCCGTGCGCCCTCGCGGATCGAGGTGGATGGCGTCGTCTTTCCGGCAACGCCTGAAGCCGTCACAGCACAGGGCGAATCGGTGATCCTGCTACCGCGCGGCCAACATCTTGTTGTCGTTGAATAGTCGTGCTTGCGCGGGCGGTCGAAGCCCGGTGAAGCCGGGTTTCGGAGCTGGAGGACGAGCCCGCATTCCGCGTACTAATTCAGAATGCGAATTTCGTCGCCGACGCTGAGGCCGGCTTCCACCGCAACGCTCGTATTGTTGCGATCGCCGAGCGTGACCGCGCGCTTCTCAAATCCCTGCGACGCTTTTAGGAGCACGAAGTTCCTGGTTTCCTCGGTCACCACGGCGGAAAGCGGAATCTGCACGCCCTCTTTGCTGCGGGCGATCTCAATATCGCCATGCGCTGAAAGATCCGGAATCAGACGCGGATCGAGCTGTTCGATGGCGATTCGGACAGGCACGTTGCGAATGAAATACTGCTGCCGCCATCCGCCGACGGCCAGGGCGCCGATACTATAGACACGGCCCTTCAGTTTCAGGTCCGGGAACGCGTCCAACCCCACCATAACCGACTGGCCGATACGCAGCAGGCTGGTTTGCGACTGATTCACGTTGGCCTCAACCTGCATTGACTTGAGATCGACAATGCGCATCACGGACTGGCCCGGATTCAGAACATCGCCCTGCTGGACCTGCGAGCTTTCGCCGCCGCGGAAGGTTGTTTGCATCACCACCAGGCCATCCATTGGGGCATTGATCTTGAACCGGGTGAGATCGATCAGATGACGACTGCGATGGCGCGTGTGGCGCACTTCGGTGATCTCCAGAATCTTGATCTCGGCTTGTTGCGAGATCTTGCGATTCGCGACGTCGTTCAATTGCTGCTTATAGCGCGCCGAAGCTTCTTCGACAGACAGCTTCAACAACTCGCGTTCGACCTCAGACCGCACTTCCTGCGCCTTTGAGTCCAGAGTTGCCTTGTCGAAACCCGCCTTGCTGACCCGTAGAGTCTGCTGCAGGCTGTCCCACTCCACCGCCTGCTCCGCAACGCGCTTTTTCACGTCGTTCTTCGCTTGTGAGATGGTATCCGCCAAGTCATCCACGTGATCCTGCATGCCCTGGGCGTCGATCTCGACAACGGGCTCACCTTTTTTCACCGTCGCCCCGCTCTTCACGAGGAACAGGATGTTCATCTGGCCGCCGCCCTCGCGCCCCCGCATGCTCGGTGCCGTGATGTTGGCGTAAACTCGCGCAGAGGTGGTGCCCGTGATTCGGGTAGCCTGGATGATCGGCGCAACTTCCGCCTTGGTGGTGCGAACGTTGGCGGTTGCAGCGGCATCCGGCTTGGCCGCGCTACGCGAATACAGCCAATAGCCGAGGCCTGCGACTGCAACGATCAGGAAAAGAGCGATCGGCCAGCGGCTGGACCTTCCTGGCGGCGGCGCGGCGACGGGCGCGGGCTTGCCGACGATCTCGGGCTGCTGCTCGGGCGTCGATTGAGGCGTCGGTTGAATCAAGGCGGACATAGGCGTTCTCTTCCAGACTACAACAGAGTCAACGAGTTAGGGGACTGGTGGTGCCTTGGAGAGCAATCCGCGTCCCAATCAGTAGGCGCAATCCGACGCCGCGCGGTTACAACACTGCTTTCAGTGGCTAGATGCTGGCAGCTTGCGCTTTCGCTTCTCTTTTTGCGATGTCCCCCACGATCGTGCGGGACGCCATATATAGGACGACGGCCAGGAGGACGGAAAGTACCGGAATAATGAGCATCGCCTGCTGCAGTCCGATTGCCCGGAAGACCTCGGTCATCTTCGCCGCGCCGGCAGCTTCCATCGCGCTTTTGGCGGCCATATCGCTGAGCTTACCGGTAAGCAGCGGCCCAAACGACGCGCCGCAAAGATACATCGCCATGAAGTAGACAGCCATCGTCGTTCCGCGTTGGCTCGGAGCGACGACATCCTGGATCGAGGAGTACACCAAGCCGTAGTAGGTATTCAGCGCGCCGTAGGCGACCGTGATGAGACCAACCGAAAGCCAAAGTTCGCCCGCCGGCTGCGTAACTCCGAAGTAGGAGAACGGAACTCCAATGATGGCGCACAGCGCCGCCAACTGCATGCGGCCATTTTTTTTCGCCACGATGCGGTCGCCTAAATAGCCGGCCAAGCTTCCTCCCGCGACTCCGCCAAGCAGGTACGCAATGCCGGTCGCAATTCCCGACTTGCTGACGGTAAGGCCATGGACGCGGCCAAGAAACGCCGGCAGAAAGGTGCCGATCGCGTACATATTGAAGTTGAGCATCGCGCCGGAGGCGATGATCCACCAGATGGTCGGAATCCTCAGGATCGAGAACATGGACGACGTATTGGGGAGTTCGGCGTGCTTCTCGGAAGCGCCGCGCGCCGGTTCATGGAGCGTCAGCAGGGCTGGAATCAGGATGATCGCCGGGATCGCTGCAATCACCATCGCGGTCCGCCAGCCGAAGGCGTCGGAAACAGGTCCGCTAAAGAAGAAGCTGAGTGCGCCGCCAACCGGCACGCCCAACATAAACAAAGCCAAAGCACGGGCACGCTTTTCGGCCGGAAACAGATCACCGATCCAACTGGTAGCGGTTGGCGCGGCTACCGCTTCGCCGACGCCGACTCCAAGGCGCGAGAACAGCAGCATATTGAAGGAGGTAACCAGCCCGGCGAACGCCGTCAGCGCGCTCCAAACAACCATGCCGCCGGCGAGCAGCTTTTTGCGGCTCCAACGGTCGGCAACCGCGCCAAGTGGAACTCCGACGATGGCGTAAATCCAAATGAAGGCGCTGCCGAGTAGGCCGACCTGTGTGTCGGTCAAGCCAAACTCGCGGCGCATCGGCTCAGTGAGCGCGCCAGCAACGTTGCGGTCGTAGAAGTTCAATACGTTGATCGCTACGAGGACGATCAAGGACATGGTGAGGTTCGGCTTCACAGGTTTGGTCATGCTATCACACGGCGGCAGCAACGGTACGTAAGGTTGTGTGGATGCAAAAATCCGTCATAATGGGAGCGAAATTATGCGTCGAACCCTCATCGTCGCGGCCGCCGTCGGCACCTGTCTCACGGTCTGGGCGTTTGCCGACGCCGACGACGCATTCATCGGAAAGCGCGGCAACTGGTGGTCGTTCCAGAAGCCGGTGCGCGTTCCAATTCCGGAGACCAGAAGCGCCTGGGCCAAGACTCCCATCGATTCGTTCCTGCTCGGCGCGATGCAGGCGAAACGGCTGCAGCCTTCGCCGGCTCTTGTGCGCCACGCTTTGCTGCGCCGCGTCACGCTCGACCTCACCGGATTGCCGCCAACACTCGAAGACGCCGATCGCTTTCTAGGGGATACTTCTCCGAACGCCTACGAAAAGCTGGTTGACCAACTGATGACGTCAACTGCCTACGGCGAGCGATGGGCACAGCGTTGGCTCGACGTCGTGCGCTACGCCGACACCAATGGCTACGAGATCGACGCTGAACGCCCCCACGCCTGGCGCTACCGCGATTACGTCGTTCGTAGTTTCGCCGCCGACAAGCCGTATGACCGTTTTTTGAAAGAGCAAATCGCAGGGGATGAACTCTTCCCCGGCGACAAGGACGCGCTCATTGCGACGGGCTTCCATCGGGCCGGGCCGATTCATCTGGTCGCCGGCAATCAGGACGAAGAGATGAATCGCCAGGAAGTACTGACCGAGATGGCGGGCGCAATCGGCAGCACGTTTCTCGGCATGACCGTCGGTTGCGCGCGCTGCCACAATCACAAATTCGATCCCATCCTGCAAGCCGACCACTACCGCCTGCAGGCAGTCTTTGCCGCGACCGAAGGCAAGGACATCGTCATCGCCACGGCCGACGAAAAGGCCTCGTACGAGGCGGCGAAAAAGGCATACGACGCACGGATCAAGCCGATCACGGACGAGATCAAAGGCATGGAGCAGCCGTATCGCAAACAACTGCAGGAAGAGAAGCGGGCCAAGCTCGAAGCGAAGTACCTCGAAGTTTTGAAGATCCCCGAAAAAGATCGCGGCGCGGAACAAAAAGTGCTCGCTGATGAAGCGAAGGAGCGCATTGATCCCACCTGGGACGAAGTCCTTGCGCTAGTCCCGGCAGCGGAAAAGCAACGCCGCACAGCACTTCGTAAAAAGCTGCACGAGATCGAACTGACGGAGCCGCAACATCTGGCCACCGCCTACGCCGTGGCCAATATGGAAAAGGCGCCGCCCGTGCACATCCTCAAAGTCGGCGACCACCGCAGGAAACTCGGCGTCGTCGAACCCGGCCTGCCGCGCGTACTCACGGGCGCGAACTCGAGTTTCCCGCTCGAGGCCGCGGGCAGGCGTTCCGCCCTGGCCCAATGGCTCGTTTCGCCGGATCATCCTCTTACCGCGCGTGTGATGGTGAATCGTATTTGGCAGTTCCGCATGGGCACGGGCCTGGTCGCCACGCCCAACGATTTCGGCGTCCTCGGCACTCGGCCAACCAACGCGAAGCTCTTCGATTGGCTCGCGACAGAATTCATGGCGAACGGCTGGAGCGTCAAAGCAATCGATCGCATGATTGTGTTGTCGAACGCGTACCAGCAGTCGGCGGCCATCGACTCGACGAAAGCAAAGATCGATCCGGAAAACAAACTCTACTGGCGCATGAACCGGCGTCGCCTGGAAGGGGAAGCGATCCGCGATAGCGTTCTTGCGGTCGCCGGCGGCATCAACCTGCGCGCCGAAGGTCCACCGGTGCGGGTGCCCATCGAAAAGGAAGTCTACGACCTCATCTTCAGCGAGTTTGAGACGGACAATCTCTGGCCCTTGCTACCGGACAAGAACGAGTACGCGCGACGGAGTCTGTATCTGTTGAACAAGCGCACGGTGCGGCTCCCCATGCTCGCGAATTTCGATCAGCCTGACGCGATGACGTCCTGCCCCATGCGCCAAACGTCAACACACGCGCTGCAAGCGCTTTCGATGCTCAATAGCGATTTCATGAATCAGCAGGCCAGGGTCTTCGCCGCGCGCGTGACAGCGGATTGCGGATCCGACGCCACATGCCGCATCAAGCGCGCGTACCAGCTTGCACTCTCTCGCAGTCCATCGACGGCGGAATCGGCCATGGCGCGAGACTTTTTCGCCAAGAGCGGCCCGCTCGAAGACTTTTGCCTGGCGATGCTCAACCGAAACGAGTTTGTTTATGTTCCCTAAGCTGCCTTTCGACCTGACGCGCCGCAACGTCTTGCGGGGAGCGGCCAACGGCTTCGGCGCGATCGCGCTCGACTGGCTGCTGAAGCAGCAAGCGCTGGGCGCATCCGCGCGCGCAAATCCGCTCGCGGCGAAAGCGCCGCACTTCGCTGGAAAAGCCAAGCGTGTCATCTTCCTGTTCATGGTCGGCGCGCCATCCAGCATGGACACGTTCGACCCCAAGCCCGCGCTGAAAAAATACGAAGGACAGAAGCTGCCGGAGAGCCTGGGCAAGTTTCCCAGCCAATTCACCGACGGCTCGCAGCCGATTCTCGCGAGCCCTTGGGAGTTCAAGAACTACGGCCAAAGCGGACTCCCGGTTTCGACGCTGTTCCCGCACATCGCGCAGTGCGTCGACGATATCTGCTTCGTGCGTACGTTCTACACCGAGAGCGTCGTGCACGCGCCGGCGATGTATCAGATCAATACAGGCCGCATTCTGATGGGCTACCCGAGTATCGGCTCGTGGGTGACGTACGGCCTGGGCAGCGAGAGCGAGAACCTGCCCGCTTACGCCGTGATGCCACAACCCGAAGGCACGCCCGAAGGCGGAACGCCGATGTGGGGTTCCGGCTTTCTGCCAGCCGTGTATCAAGGAACAATGCTGCGTCCGGGCGCGAGTCCCATCCTGAATCTGCGCCCGCCCGCGGGCGTCACGCCGGACCGCCAGCGCCGCACGCTCGACCTGTTGCAGCGCATGAACGATCTAGACACTCCCGCGGGCGATAACGAGATGGCCGCGCGCATTTCTTCCTACGAACTCGCGTTCCGGATGCAGAGCCATGCGCCGGAAGTGGTCGATCTGACCAAGGAATCCGACGCGACGCGCAAGCTCTACGGCCTCGATCAGAAACACACGGCAGAGTTCGGGACGCGTTGTCTGCTCGCGCGCCGCATGGTCGAACGCGGCGTGCGCTTCGTGCAGTTGTACTCGGGCGGCGGCCCCGTCAGCATGCAATGGGACGCGCACAAGGATCTTGTCGACAATCACGAGAAGATGTGCCGCTTCACCGATCAGCCTATCGCGGCGCTCTTGAAAGACCTGAAGTCGCGCGGCCTGCTCGATTCGACTCTCGTGATTTGGGGCAGCGAATTCGGACGTCTGCCGACATCGCAGAGTGGAAACGGCCGCGATCACAATCCGCACGGCTACACCATGTGGTTCGCGGGCGGTGGTGTGAAGGGCGGGCAAGCGATCGGCGAGACCGACGAGTTCGGGCTCCGCGGAGTCGGCGAACGCTACCATATGCGCGATTTCCATGCGACGATTTTGCACGCGTTGGGCCTCGATCAGAATCAGCTTTGGTATCTCAACAACGGGCGTCAGGAGAAGCTCACCGATTTCGGCGGAAGTGTGATCCAGAAGGTTTTTGCCTGACGTCCAGCGGAAGGTAAGGTAGACATCCTGATCTCGCCGGGTCTTTCGGTCGAAAAGTGGAATCGCGTTTGAGCCGGTAAGCTGGGGAAAACTCGGTCGCGACATCGGCGAAACGAGCGATCTGGCCGACCGCGAGTCGCGCACAGTCCGGCGGCTGGCAGCCGAATACGAACGCTGGTGGCGAACCGCCAACCGCGAAAACTAGAATCGGTTCTTTACGGACAGCTGGCGAACTCGGTCCTGACGAGCTTTCCCTTGCTCGCGTTGTACGTTCCGCCGCCGGAGTAATCCTGCACGAGGTTGATGTGGAACACCCGGCAGAATCCGTCGTCTACGCCCGGAATACGCGCGTAGATCATCCCATGCTTGTACCGCGCCACCGGCAAGTCGTTGCGGTTCTTTTGGATGCTCCAGGCCGCCGAGGCGAATCCCCCGCCAAAAACAGTCCCCTTCGCGAGTTCGCTCACGCCGCCCTTCAGTATTTGCTCCTCCGCCGCGTTCCGTATCGGGAATCCCGACGGCCGGTATGTCGGTAGCGTTTTGCGCGCGATCACTCCCAGTTCGTCGAGAGCCGTATTCATGCACTTTACGAACTCGGGGTCCTTCCAGCGGCCCAGAAATTCCTGCCGCCGCGAGGCCGACACAGCCATCATCAGGTAGATGTTCTCGCCGTCGTTGTATTCGCGAACATAGTAGTTCCGCGCTCCCGGCTTATAGTCGGCGGCCTCTTTTTTGGTGACCACGATGCGCTCGTTGTGAACTCCAAACGCCGCGTCGCCAGCACACCCTTGCGCCGCCGCCAGCCCGGAAGTCAACAAAAGAGCCACGCACGCATAACCGCGGACGCCGCCAAATGCTATCTTTTGTTTGATCATCTCGTAAATCTCCGGCTGATTTCTATTAACTACCCCATCGCACCCGGCCAGTATATAGCAGAGCCCATTCTTTGTTCAAGAAAAATCGGATTGTGTCCGCCTCCCCTTCCGCTCGTCCCCCGGCTTTCCAGCCCATTCAAAATTTCGTCAACCTTGCAGTCGACACAATCGTCGACGCGGTCCTCCGGATGTTGAATTCCGAAGCGCAGCATCTTTCAACGCGCGAAAAAGCACGATGCAAAGAGTTGTTCGTGACGTCTTCGCGATACGAGTACCTGTTCTGGGACATGGCCTGGAGGCTCGAAGAGTGGGTGCCGTAAGCGAGCGCCTCCCCCCCTGCTTCGAATTCGACGGTCGACGCGGTGTCTTACGGCAGGCTGCGCTATGTGATATACCTACCGCATGAGATTCGCCGCCCTATTTATCGCCGCACTCGCTCTGGTTTCCTGCGCCAAGAAAGACGGCGGGCTTACCGCCGGACCGGATTTTCAGAAGCAATTGCAGGAGGCGCTGATTACCGCCAAGCCGGGCGCGGTGATTGAGATTCCGGAAGGCAAGCATGCGCTTGACCGCCAGATCTCGCTTTCGGTCGCGAACGTGACGATTCGCGGCAAAGGCATCAACAAGTCGATTCTGTCGTTCGCGACACAGAAGAGCGGGTCATCCGGACTGTCGGTGACTGCCGGCGGCTTCGTGATTGAAGACGTCGCCATCGAAGACGCGAAGGGTGACGGCCTCAAGATCAACGGCGCCGACGGCGTGACCATTCGGCGAGTGCGAGCGGAATGGACCGGCGGCCCGAAGGAGACGAACGGCGCGTACGGCCTTTATCCGGTGAACTGCAAGAACGTGTTGATCGAAGATTCGGTCGTCATCGGCGCGGCTGACGCGGGATTCTATGTAGGCCAGTCCGACAACATCATCGTGCGCCGCAATCGCGCGGAAGCCAATGTTGCCGGTATCGAAATTGAGAATTCGACGCACGCCGACGTCTATGAGAACGTCGCAACGAAGAATACCGGTGGCATTCTCGTCTTCAACCTACCGGACCTCCCGGTCCAAGGCGGCAGCTATACGCGCGTCTTCAACAATCAGGTGGTTGAGAATAATCTTGCCAACTTCGCGCCGAAGGGCAACATCGTGGCGAGCGTTCCGGCGGGCACGGCGGTGATGGTTCTCGCTACGCATCATGTGGAAGTTTTCAAGAACACGATCAAGGGCAACGGCAGCTATGGCGTTTCGGTGCTGAGCTTCGGAAGCACCGGCCACCCACTGAAGGATCCGAAGTACAACCCCTACACGGCAGCCGTGTACGTCCACGACAACTCGATCGCGGGCAACGGCGCAACGCCGGACGGTCGCGTCAAGCGTGACCTCGAAGCGCGGCTCGGTACGCCGATTCCGGCGCTGCTGTACGACGGCGTTTCCGATCCGAAGTCCGCCAAGCCGACGCCGGACAGCGACAAGATCTGCTTCCAGAACAATGGGGACGTGACGTTCGCGAGCTACGACGCGGGAAACGGCTTTAAGAAGATCAGTCGCGATGCGAAGCCGCACGATTGCTCTTTGCCCGCGCTGTCCGCCATCACTCTTCCCAACGTGCCGGTCACCACTTCCGCGGTCACCGGTGGAGGCCGTTAGGTTTGTTGCGATCTGTTCCCCGCTGGACGCTGCTTGCGTTCGCGTTATTGTCGGTGACGTGTAGCAGAAGACCCGCTGGAGTGCGTACGTTTCTAGCGGAGCCCTTTCCGAAGCGTCTTTCGGAATGGGGCCTTTTCACGGGGCGTGCTGTCGAGATGAAGCCGGCCGCGGGCGTCGTTCCGTACGACCTCAATTCGCCTCTGTTTTCCGACTTTGCAACGAAGCGGCGGTTCTTGTGGATGCCCGCCGGCACGTCCGCAACGTATAGCGATTCCGACACCTTTGCGTTTCCAGTTGGCGCGATTATTGCGAAGACGTTTTCCTATCCCGGCCGCGTGATCGAAACGCGCATCCTGGTTCATGGGCGTGATGGCTGGGTTGGCCTGCCTTACGTTTGGAATGCCAATGGCAGTGACGCGAATCTGGAGATCGCCCCCGATCCGCAGAAGGTAGACTACGTCACAACGTCGGGCGAGAAGCTCTCGATCGACTACGTGATTCCCAATATGAACCAGTGCAAGGGCTGCCACGAGAACGCCAAACGCGTGGCGCCGATCGGCCCCAAGGCACGGCACATCAACCGCGATTTTGACTACGCCGACGGGCGCGCCAATCAAATCGCCAAGTTGACGCAGATTGGTTATCTTACAGGCGCTCCGCCGAATGCGCCACGCGCCGCCGTGTGGAACGAGCCCGCGACGGGAACACTTGAACAGCGCGCTCGAGCCTACCTTGACATCAATTGCGCGCACTGCCACAATCCGAAAGGTCCTGCAGGCACTTCGGGTTTGTACCTGCACACGACGGAAACCGAGGCCGTTCATCTCGGTGCCTGCAAAGGGCCTGTCGCCACTGGGCCTGGATCGGGCGGTTTCAAGTACGGCATCGTCCCCGGCAAAGCAGCAGAATCGATTCTGATTCATCGCATGCAGTCCAGCACTCCGAAGGTGATGATGCCGGAGCTCGGCCGCTCCGTGATTCACACCGAAGGCGTGGGGCTGATCCGCGCGTGGATCGATGCAATGAAGGGCGGCTGCGACGATTCTAAGAGAGTGGAAGTTTTTTAGAAGATGGGCGCCGAATTTCAGCCGCGCCTCATCGGAATCGCCGGCATGTCCGGCGCAGGCAAAAGCGAACTCGCTCGCTACGCTTCCCTGCATTTGCCGGAGCGCACCGAACTCATCTGGATGGACTCCTATTATTGGGCGCAAGACCACATGCCGATGGAGGAACGCGTCAAGGTCAACTACGACCATCCGGATTCGATCGACTGGCCGCTGTTCCTTGCGCACCTTCGAGCCATCGCGAACGGCGATGCCATCGAAGAGCCGGTGTACTTGTTTGATCGACACACACGCGCACAGCAGACGCGGCGCATCGAGCCGGCGCGGTACGTCATCGTGGAAGGCCTGCTCGCGCTGCATTGCCCCGACGCGCGGCTGCTCTATGAACTGCGGGTGTTTGTCACGACGCCAGACGACGTCTGCCTGGCGCGCCGCGTGGAACGCGATATTCATCAACGCGGACGCACGGAAGAATCGGTGCTCTCGCAGTATCGCGAGACCGTGCTGCCGATGGCCGAACAGTTTGTGAAGCCTTCGGAGGCTTTCGCGGATTTAGTTATTTCCGGCGAGCAGCCGCTCGCCGAGTCCTACGCGGCGCTCTCGCAAGCACTTAGCCGCGCAGCGCGGAGCGAAGAACAAATGCCGCTGTTTCGCACTCAGCCCGCGTGACGCCGTAGTGCGTCAGCGCGCGCAGCCGCGTGCCGCCCGCCGTGTTGATCAGCAGCCCGGAGGCGCGGGCCTTGCCTAGGATCTCTGCCGGCGTTAGCCCCGTCTTCGCGATATCGAACACGGCGATATTCGTCAGCACCTTCGTGGGGTCAATCTCGATTCCTGGAATATCGGTGATGCCTTCCGCGAACGCGCGCGCATTGGCGTGATCTTCGTGCAGCCGCTTCGGCATTTCCTCAAGCGCAATCAACCCCGCCGCGGCCAAGATGCCAGCCTGCCGCATTCCGCCCCCCAGGCGCTTGCGGAGGTTGCGTCCTTCGGCAATGGCGTCTTTTTCGCCGACGAGGATCGAGCCAACCGGTGCCCCCAGTCCTTTTGACAGGCAGAACATCGCGGTATCCACTTTGGCCGCGATGCGATCCACCGGCACGCCACTCGCGATGGATGCGTTAAACACGCGTGCTCCGTCCATGTGAATCTTGATTCCGCGAGCATGCGCTTCGTCGCAGAGCGAGTCAATCACATCTTGCGGGTACACTACGCCGCCAGCCATGTTGTGCGTGTTTTCGATACAGATGATCGCGGTCGGCGCGACGAATCCGCCTCTTGGCTTCACGGACGGCGCCACCAACGGCCACGTTAGGATGCCGTCCACGGTTTGCACCGCGCGCGTCTGCAATCCGGCGAACCACGCCGTCATCGACAATTCCCAATCGAGAATATGCGCGCGCGAATCGCAGATTACTTCCTCGCCATGATGCGACAGCAGTTTCAGCGCGATGGTGTTCGCCATCGTGCCGGTCGGAACGAACAGCGCCGCTTGCTTGCCGAAGCGATTCGCCGCGCGTTCCTCAAGGCGGTTGATGGTGGGATCTTCCCCATACACA
This sequence comes from Acidobacteriaceae bacterium, assembly GCA_043788745.1. GTDB lineage: Bacteria > Acidobacteriota > Terriglobia > Bryobacterales > Bryobacteraceae > JBBQWZ01. The sequence goes on along the minus strand of JAYVTO010000295.1, from coordinate 5,573 downwards.
TCGTCTCCAACTTCGGCTTCCGCCATTGCGCGCCGCATCGCGGCTGTCGGTTTCGTGACCGTGTCACTGCGTAGATCAATCATGAAATGAATTCCGCGAAAACATCGTTGGAAATCAGGATGCCACGGCGCGAGAGCCGCACGCGATCTCCAGATCGTTCGAGCAGGCCTTCGTCGAGAAAACGAGTTATTGTTTCAGTGGGCTGCGCGGGCATCGCGACGCCTTCGGTCAAACGCAGCCCGAGGAACCAATACTCTTCGTTCGCGATTGCCACCGATTCTTCTGAACAAAGCGGCTCTCCGGCGGCACCGCGACGGACATACTCCGCCGCCGACTCCACGTTCTGCCGCCGCGTCACGCCATTGAATGAGTGCGCGTCCGCGCCAAAGCCGATATAGGGCTCGCGCCGCCAATACTTGAGATTATGCGCCGACGCAGCGCCCTGTCGCGCGAAATTCGATATCTCGTACCGCGGCACTCCGATGGCAGCTAGATACTCCGCGGCGAGCTCGTACATGTCCGCGATTGCATCGTTCGACGGAACGTCGCGTGCTCCATACCGGCCGCCGCCGTCGAGAATCTCCAGGCCCAGGCGCGAATCTTCGTCGACTTCCAGCATGTACACCGAAACATGCGGCGCATTCAACCGCGCGACCCAGTCGAGCGATTCACGCCAACTCTCGAGCGTCTGCCCCGGGAGCCCGGCAATGAGGTCCACGTTGAAGTTGGAGATACCCTCGGCGCGCAGTGTCGCGATGTTCTCCGCAACGATTTCCGCGTCGTGCTTTCGGCCTGTGCGCGACAGTTCTTTCCTCACGAAGCTCTGGACGCCGAGACTCACGCGATTGATCCCCGCGTTTCGCCACCCGCGTATCTGCTCGACGCCAAACGAGCCCGGTGCGGCTTCCATCGTTGCCTCTCGCCAAGGCCGTCCGGGTAGTCCACCGAACAACTGCGCTACTGCGCCGGTGCTCAGCTGCGACGGAGTCCCTCCGCCGGCGAAGATCGTTTCCGGGACCCATTTCCAATCATGCGCGCGAATTTCGGCGGACAAAACGTCGATGTACGAAGCCTCCAACTCTTTCGAGAAGACTCCGGATGCAAAGTTGCAGTAGGTACACTTCTGGCCGCAGAACGGATACGAAATGTACACGCCGGGCATGGCTGTCAGAGCGAGACGAGTTCGCCCATCTGTTTCGAGATCGCGTCGGCCATCAGAGCGTCGAGCGTCATGCCGCTATCGGGATGCACGAATGCCTCGCGCGGTGCGTCCCAATCCAGCTTGAAACTCCGCGAGTGGGCCGAAACCCAAATCTGCCGCACGGGCGAATTCGGGCTCACGACGAACTTCGCCTTTGGCTCCTCGAACTCGACCGAAAGCGCCCCTGCGTTCATGTCGGACTCAAAGTTGTGTTGGTCCGACGCAATTCCCAGTTTCTTGGCAAGGGATTCCAGCGCCGCGAGGGACCGAACTTGAAATTCTTGTTCTGTCATTAGCCGTTCTTCCAAGATAGCGCGATGGCGGTTCAACAAGTCAGCGCGCTTGCGCGATGGCGGTTCAACAAGTCAGCGCGCTTGCGCGATGGCGGTTCAACAAGTCAGCGCGCTCTCGCGATGGCGGTTCAACAAGTCAGCGCGCTCTCGCGATGGCGGTTCAACAAGTCAGCGCGCTTGCGCGATGGCGGTTCCAGGAGTCAGCGCGCTTGCGCGATGGCGGTTCCAGGAGTCAGCGCGCTTGCGCGATGGCGGTTCCAGGAGTCAGCGGCATCCTCGGCTCCAAGTGGCCCGAACTGGGCCCAAAACTATTTGCGAGACTCAAATGCGACTTTTCCGTCCTTAGAGGCATCTGTTAGTCTGGGAGCACATTGTGCTGCCGAAGGCCGAGCTCTGCCCGCGAGATCTTAGAAGCTACTAATCATGGACGCGTCCTGTCTCCGCCATACTGATCTGCCTGGAACTTCCCGCCTGTTCGCGGACTTCGCCTACCATTTTGAACGCGTTTCGAATTTCTACCGCTACCCCTCCGCCGATCTCGACGCGCTCCGCCAGTCCGCGGCTGCCATTCAATACCCGGACAGCCGCCGCGCGGCTATCCTCGAAGCCCTGCGCGCGCAGAACGGCGAATCGGCCTCGCTCGAGATGCTTGCCAAGCCGGGAACCGTCGCTGTTGTCACCGGGCAACAGGTCGGACTGTTTTCCGGCCCCGCTTACACGATCTACAAAGCACTTACGGCCGCCCGCATGGCTGCCGAACTATCCGCGAAAGGAATTCCGGCAGTCCCGGTGTTTTGGCTCGCGACCGAGGATCACGACTTTCCAGAGGTCGATCACGTGTGGGCGTTCGGCCCGATGCACCAGCCGGAAAGGCTGACCGTCGCGGGCAAGCACGCGGAACTACAGCCGGTTGGCTCAGTCGAGATTGTGTCGGCGCCGATCGACGAACTTCGCGCCCTGCTCACCGGGTTTCCCTTCGCCGACGAAGTGTTGGACTTGGTGGCGACCGCGTATGCGCCGGGTGAGACGCTCGGTAGCGCCTTTCAGAAGCTGCTGAAAAGTATTCTTGGAAAGTACGGGTTGCTCTTCCTGGATCCGCTCGAACCCGCGATTCGCAGGATCGGCGCGCCGTTTCTTGCAGACGCGCTCCGTGCAGCGCCCGACCTTAAGGCGAAACTGCTGCAGCGGAACCAGGATCTCACTGCCGCCGGCTATCACGCGCAGGTGCTCGTCGAGTCCAAAACGTCGCTCTTCTTTCTCCTCGAAGCCGGCAAACGGGTTCCGCTCAAGCGCAAAGAGGAAGAGTTCGCCGCACTCGCCGATGATGCCGAGCACGTCTCACCCAACGCGCTGTTGCGACCCGTGATGCAGGATTATCTTTTGCCGACCGTCGCCTACATCGGCGGTCCGGCGGAACTGGCCTACCTCGCGCAGTCCCAGGTGATTTACGATACCCTCCTTGGTCGCATGCCCGTGGCTATGCCGCGCAGCGGCTTCACGCTGCTCGACCATCGGGCGCAGAAGCTGATGACGAGGTACGGCCTCGCCGTCACCGACACCTTCGATTTTTCAGACGCGCTGCGCGAGAAGATCGCCGCCACGCTCACGCCGCCGGAACTAAAGCAGATTTTTGCCGATGTCCAGAGAACCATCGACGCCACCCTCGGGCGGCTCAGCTCGGAGCTTCTTCGCTTCGACGCGACACTGGAATCGTCGCTCAAGAGGAGCCAGTCGAAGATTACTCATCAACTGAGCAAGCTCTCCGAAAAAACGGCGCGCGAAACCATGCGCCGCGACAGTCGCGCCACAGCCGATTCCGCGTTTCTCACCGGCCTGCTCTACCCCCAGCGCCATCTGCAGGAACGCTTCTACACCATACTGCCCTTCCTCGCGAAGCACGGCCTCGATATCGTCGACACCATCTACGACAATGTGCATCTCGACTGCCCCGACCACAAGGTCCTGGTAGTCTAGAATCCATGCGCGTAAACACCGTGAAGCAGGCGCTTGCCGAAGGCAAGCTGCAGTTGGGTTGTGGTTTTGGAACCATTCGGTCCGGCGAGGTTTGCCGAATTCTCGCCGCGGCCGGATTTCATTGGTCCTTTATTGACACCGAGCACGGCGGCTTCGATCTTGAAACCGTACAGGATATCTGCCGGGCCGCGAATGCCGCGGGCCTTGCGCCAATTGTTCGCGTCGCCGATCTCCAGTATTCACTGATTGCCCGCGCCCTCGATTGCGGCGCTCAAGGCATTGTGTTTCCCCGCGTCGAATCGCCGGAACTTCTCGCGCAAGCAATCAGTTGGACCAAGTTTCCGCCGCTGGGCATTCGTGGCTTCGGCCTCACGCCGTCGAGTATCGACTACGAAAAAGCGTCGATCCCGCAGATCATCGAGCACATGAACGCGAACACGATGGTCGTTCTCCAAATCGAAACCAAGCTCGCTTTTGATCGCCGCGAGGAACTGCTGTCGGTGCCCGGAATCGACGCCGTTATGATCGGGCCAGCCGATCTCTCTATCTCTCTCGGCGTCCCCGGCGAATTTGATCACCCGATCATGATTGAGACTTGCGAAGCGATTCGCGATTGCTGCATCAAGCACGGCATCGCACCCGGAACCCACACGCGCACCGCGGCGCTCGCCAAATTGTGGAAGGCGCGCGGCATGAAGTTCCTGGGATGCAATAGCGACACCGGAATGCTGCTGCACGGCGCGACCGATATCGCCAACAGTATTCTCAATAGTTAGGCTTAACGGGGCAGCCTGCTCCTTACGCGAAAGCGAGCAGGCTTGCTGGCGCGCACCAGCGCCCTCCGGCACAACGCTACGGCTTGGGCGGCGGAGGCAACTTGTCCTCCGGCGGAAGCGGTGCCCAGCCTTCTTTCTTGATGAACACCCGCACGCTAGTGGGCCGCAGCTCCAGCCGCTCCATGTTGTGACCCATCTCAAAGGGCTCTCCAATGTGCGCCGACGGATACATCGAAAGCAAGAATGTCTTGATCAAGAACTCGAGAATAATCGATGGCGTGGGGATGCCCGAAATCTCGAGGCGCTTGATCTCGACTGTCGCGTAGCCGCCCTTCGTCAGAAGCCTGATTTCTGCTTCCACCGGACGCTCGCCCTGGATCAATTTCGCGAATACCCAATTTGTGGCTTCGCCTTTCGCGTGCCGCATATCCAGAAGATTCAGGAGGGCAAACCCGACCGCGCCACCATTATTCAACTGCAGCCTCTGGCCCCGCACGCCCTCCGGTACGATCTGCGGAATCCGGACCTTCGCCCAGGCGTTGATCTCGTTCTGTGTGAACACGACGACCGAACCGGGCGGCGCCTTGCGGTCTTCGATGTACACAATCTTGTCGCGGGCCTTCAGATAGAGCGGATCTTCCGCTGCACTGAGAAGAGAAACGAAGAGGCAGGCGCCAGCCCAGCGAAGCATGCCTACAGTGTAGTCTCCGGGGTGGGCGCCAAGAGTCCACCCAGGACGAAACGGAAGGCGCGCTAGAATTGCCCCATGGCCCACCTATCAGACGGGCTCTCATTCCGCGCTCGACGCGACCTGACCAAGGTGGCTTACTCGCTCTCAAAGAGGTCCGTCAGCCTAACATCCGAGCTCAGACCGCTAGCCTGCAGCAAGCCATCCTTCGCCTCTCGAACGCCATCCCTCGTGTAGATCCAGGCTCGGCGGCTCTTTGGGCTGATAACCCAGACTGTTTCGACTCCCATCGCCAAGTAGTCGTCCACGCGCTCCTGAACTTCTTCGAGAGTGTCGCTTGGCGACAAGACTTCTATTGCTGCAAGTGGTGGGGTCCGAAGTATCTGTTCGATCGGGTTGCTGCGGCTTACCAGGCAAAAATCGGGTATTCGAAATCGATGGGCTTTCACCTCAACGCGTTGCTCGACGACACCGCGGACGCCCAGCGCCTTCTCACGCGGTTGAAAATAGGCCGCTAACATGTACTGCAGCCGGCCGTGATCGTATTCGCCCAAGTTCCGATCCTTGCGCTCGCCGTCGATGTATTCGCGGTCAGGCCGGTGGTGGCTCGCTAGATACTCCGCGACGGAGACGAGGATGGT
>JAYVTO010000294.1:0-2046 GCA_043788745.1 Acidobacteriaceae bacterium | reverse complement strand
CTTACGCTCGCGGTTCTTCGTTGGGGTGGGGGCCGCTCGCCAAGCGAGCGGACGGCGGTAGGCGCGGCCCTTCAGGAACGACTGAGAAACATCAGGGGTCGATCCGAATCACGCGGTCAGAAACCTAGATCTGCGGCGCGGCGATCTCAACTTCGGTGCCGACGGAAAGACCGAAGAACTCGCGGGCCAGTTGGCTCGCTTGCGTCTCTTCAATGCGCATTTCGGCCTTGATGACGATCTTGACTGGGCCTGCGGCGAAGTTGCCGGAAATCGAACGCTTGATCTGGTCCTGACGGCCAACGGCCTGGCCAATCTTGCCGGCGAAGATGACGGCAAACTTCCGCTCATGGCGACCGATGGAATCGGTGGGGCGGAACTGCTCGGAGATGCGAGCCGCGAGCGACGCCGCGATGAGCGAGAAGTCGGCGTCCGAGCAAGGCTCACCGGCCTGGGTGAACGCCGGGCAGTCGATGAAAACCAGGCAACACTTGCGGAGACCTTCGTCGAGGTCCGCCTCCAGGTGTTCGAGGAATCCGCCGGCGTTGAGGAAGCCGGTTTCCGAATCGACGACCACGGAACCCTTGGTCTTTTCGAGAACAGCCTCGCAGTCGCGAACCAGATCGCGGACGCGCGTCATCAGGGGAATCAGTTCGCTTTGTGCTTGGCGGGCGCAGGTGCGCAACCCGGCCGCCTGATGCTCCATCGCCGTCCGCATCTGCGGCGGGCAGTCGAGATCGGCGGTCGCCTCCATGGAGTCGGCGAGAGTTTCGAGCAGAACCGTATAGGAAGCAGCGGTTTCGAGCACGGTTTCGAGTACGTTGCTGCCCGTCGACGCAATGCCCGCAAGCAACGGGAGACCGTCGTTTAGATATTGTTGCGTGAAGCGGCCGAAGGTGTGGATGTCCTTTTCAAAGGCTTGGCGGCTAAACTCCAGCTCTTTGGCGGACAGGTCGAAGGCTAGACGCTGGGGCAGCCGGCGCCAGCGGTTTCGGAAAGCGACGCCGACTTCCGGACAAATTTCGGCCAGGCACTCCGAGATCGCCACCACGGTCGACAGGAAGGACCGCACCGCAACGTGTTGCAACTCGGTCCCGAAATCAGCAGTTTTTTCCGACACGGCCACCTCTTACTCGCACTTCTACTCTTAGTTAAGGTTCGGCCGGAACGCGGTCCCTAGAGATGCGGGAGAATCCTTAGTCGTTTGGAGAGAACACCTTAGGTAGCTCCACTGGGAGTAGAACGGAATAAGTACTATTGCCTCCGTAGAACGGTACCGTCACCACTGTCCCATTTACTCCGTGATGTCGTGTTCGCTACTGTTGCGTGAGGGAAAAACCTTACATGACAGCAGCCCTGCCAGCAGCGGCGATACGGCCCGTGAACTATCTCCTCCTGCAGTACGCGTATCTTCAGGTTCTCGACTTTCTGACGACAGTCGCGTTCCTGCTTCAAGGCGTGCGCGAGGGCAATCCGCTGGTTCGGCTGGCGATCACGTACGCACCGAATCCGCTCAGCGGCCTTCTGCTCGTTAAGGCCGTTGCGGTATGCCTTGGATTGTACTGCTGGCACCGGGGCCGGGACCGTGTGCTGATGAAGATGAACTGGATGTTCGCGTTTGTGGTTGCCTGGAATCTGTTTTCGATGATTATGGGCACGCTGGGCCGTAACAACTTCGCGAGCTAACAGTGGAAGAAGTGATTGGAACAGTGACGGGCGTCGACGGCGCGCCGATCGCAGGCGTCCTTGTAATGGGCGTTGACCTGAACTATGCCGAGACCAACGCGGAGGGTGAGTTCCGGGTGCGTCGCCCGGAGATCGCCCTGGTGTTCTGGTGCACGGGCTTCCGGCCGGTGGTGCGGGCGCTTCCGCGGCCAGCTGAGCGCGTCGATGTGGTTTTGATGCCGCAATAGGGGTCGGCCACGTTCTTGTTGAACGTTTGCCTCCTTATCGGGCAACGCATTTCTGAAACTCGTAGGCGGGGAAGTGCTCCGTCCCCGGCGCGAAGACGGTTCGACCATCCAGGCACTGATTTCCCCCTATTTCCGG
>JAYVTO010000293.1:0-2505 GCA_043788745.1 Acidobacteriaceae bacterium | reverse complement strand
AATCGTCCGCCGGATCTCTTCCGCGCTTCGCCGCTTGCCCATGCCGCCATCTTCGGCCAACTTCTTCGCCTGTTCAAGATGGGTTCGCTTGACGCTTACATAACACCGGCCAGCCCCAACACGCCAAGAAATAGGCTCCAAAGTCCGATCCGAATCGCCATTCGGACGACTAATTGAGGATGAGTGCATTGCGCACGCAGTTTAGACAGCCCAGACAGCCATCCCTTACTTTCGACGACTTCAAGCGGATACTCTTCGAGTGTCTTGAGCCCACCGAGTTTGTCGCGATACCAAGCACTCATGACGATCGAGGTGTTGACGTCCGAGATCTTACTCGTCCGGCTCAGTTCATATCGACGGAGGAAGTTGCTATCAATCTGAAGCGCCTCGCAGTAAATACGTTTCCGATTGATTGTGTTCGTTATTCGAACGACGCTTCGCGCCGGCAGTCCGGGTTGAAAGAGCCAGACAAATCCCTCAGCAATGTCATCGTGCAATGCCGCGAAAATCTTCATAGAGTCGAACGCCGCCCCCCTTTTCTCCAACCGTGCATCCTGCGCGCTAGGCAATCTGCTTCGCGTACTCTTTTGTGATGTAGTCGCACGTCCGCACCGTGATCGCCATCATCGTCAGCGTCGGATTCTGGCAGCCGCTCGACACCCAAACCGCCCCATCCGTCACAAACACGTTGGACGTATCGTGCACCTGGCCGAACCGGTTCACCACGCTCGTTCGCGCGTCGTTGCCCATCCGCGCCGTCCCCGTCTCATGGATGCAGAAACCGGGGATGGAGTGCTGGCCGGTCAGCCGGACTCCCTTGGCTCCGCCGGCTTCAAGCATCTCGGCGGCTTGTTCGCGGCCGTCCTGCCAGAGGCGCTTCTCGTTGTCGCTCCAATCAACCTGCACCTTCAACACGGGGATGCCCCAGGCGTCGACGCGTTCCGAATCGATCTCGACGAAGTTCTCTTTGCGCGCGAGGCACTCGCCCCACAGGGCGATGTTAATTCCGTAGTTGCCGGCGCGGACGGCGTTCTTGTAGGAGGCTCCGAAGCCGGAAGCGCCCATGTCGAAGCTGGGCGTACTGCCGCCCTGATACCCGTAGCCGCGGATGAAGCCGTTGGTCATCTTGTCCTTCACATTGCGGAAGCGCGGGATGTAGATGCCGTTCGGGCGGCGCGGGACGCCGGCCCAGGGCTTCGCTTCCACCATGGGCATGGTGCCCGCGGCTCCGCCCTGATAAATGTGATCCATGACGTAGCGGCCAATGGCGTCGTTGGTCGTGCCGATGCCGGAGTTCATCAGAATCCGCGTGGATTCGAGCGTGGACGCACAACAGACGACGATCTTCGCGCGGATCTCGCGCGGCTCCCGAGTGAGTCGATCGATGTAGACAACGCCGGTGGCCTTGCCATCTTTCTTCGTGATCTGCGCCGTAACCGCGTCGGTGAGTAGCGTCAGGCGGCCGGTTTTCTGTGCATCGGCGATGGTGGTCCAGGGGCTGGAGAAATAGGAGTTCGTCGTGCAGCCTTGCTCGCAGGGTCCGCAGTAGTGGCACGGCGCGCGGCCGTTCAAAGCGCGGGTGAGAATCGCGACGCGGCCGATCGTGACGGTGCGGCCCATCTTCTTCTTGACTTGATCGCGGAGGACCTCTTCGCCGCAGGTCATATCCATGGGCGGTTGGAAGACGCTGTCGGGTAGCTGCGGCAAGCCTTCGGCTTGGCCGCTGATGCCAACGTACTTCTCGACAATCTCGTAATACGGCACCATCTCGTCGTAGGAGATCGGCCAGTCGTCGCCGTAGCCGTCGTGCGACGCGGCTTTGAAATCGAGGTCCGACATACGGTAGCTTTGGCGGCCCCAACTCAGCGAGCGCCCGCCGAGCGCGCGCTGGCGGATCCAGTGAAACGGCTTCTCCTGCACGTATGGATTCTCAATGTCGTTCACGAACCACTCGCTGTTGCCTTCGCGGCAGGCGTAACAAAGGCTTTGGATGGGGCGCTCGCGCTTGATCGCAGGGTTCCGGCCGAGATCGAAATACGGGTACTGCCAAGGCTGCATGTGCTCCGTGAATTGCTTCGGCGATGTTTTGGCACCCGCTTCGACGAGTGCGACGCGGAGACCCGCTTCGGTAAGGCGCTTGACGGCCCAGCCGCCAGTAGCGCCGGAGCCAATCACGATCGCATCAAACGTGTCACGCGGCGGAGCGATTTGCATAACCCACGAGTGTATCGCGGTTGCGAGCAGGGCTCGGTGCATTGGGCGAGGCGCACGTCGCGACGAGTGCGCATTGCAGCCGGAAGCGCGAATTGTGGCGCATTTCCACCCCGCCTTTGGAGTCTGCCTTTATCTTCAGCATTATGAGACGTCCGCCGCAGTGCTATCCTGCGACTTGATTCAGCCCATTGTTCGCTAACTGGCGCTCAGACGCGCCGGACCCAAAGACGTCTTTCCTACCCCTGCCCTCAGTGTCTTTGTGGAGCGAACAAATGAAATACTCTCCCGATT
>JAYVTO010000292.1:0-38314 GCA_043788745.1 Acidobacteriaceae bacterium | reverse complement strand
TCACGTAGCTCCGCGTACGACCAGTTATTCCGGCAGACTGGTAAGCCGTCAAGTTGTGTCGCGACCAGCACTTTCACCCAAACTTGTACCACGCGTTCTGCGTCTCGCCCCTAATTTGCGGGTGCCAACAAGCTACGGATTTGTTGGATCTTGTTGCAGCGCGGAATGTTGCGTGGGCGAAAAAATACTTCTGATTCTCGTTACTGGCTTTACAGGCGGTCTCGAAATCAGTCCCAGTGCGGCGCATCTGGCTTCGTTCGGTCAGCAGCCGGGCAGGTCATTCTGGCTTCGTTCGGTCGCGCTACTGGCGCTAGAAGCTGAATCCGACCAGGACCGCCAGCTGGTTCTTGTTGGTCTGGAGCAGCCCGTTCGGCGACGTAAACGACGAAACCGTGTAGCCGGTGTACCGGACCTCGGGCGAGATGCGAAGCAGCAGGAGCTTGAACTCCAAGCCGCCTTCGAGCACGACTCCGGTGCTGGTCTTGTTGGCCAGTTCGACGAGGTTGTCGATTCCCGTGATGCGCTTGAACGAGAGGCCCGCGCCGAGATAGGGCTTCACGAGAGGGATGCCTTTGAACTTGTATTTCAGCAGAACGGGAAACTCCCAGGCGCTGGCGTCGATATTCGCCGCTCCTATCGAAGGCTGCGGCACCATGCTAAACGCTTGGAGCCGGCGGAATCCGACACTCTGATACAGTGCGTCGGCCTCGATGCTGACACTGAACGGCAGTCGAAGCTCCACCATCGGCCCAACCAGGAATCGCTTTGCCCCCGACGAATAGCCACCGGGTGCCACGTTCCCGGACGAGCCCAGGCCTGAGCTAAGCACAATGCCCAGGTTGGTTGCGTTGTACGCGTCGTTGAGCGGCGCGCCGACCTTGAGACCGAAGCCGACTGGGGATTCTGCGCGCACCGATGCCAGGAACATCGACAAAACAAAAAGAGTCGAAAATGTCTTACGCATTGCTTCTATGGTACGGCCAATCTCGGTTTTGGTTCCCTCGAATGTCTTCGAATGTCATAGTGCCTGATCCCCGAGGCACCAGCCCTGGGGCCGGCAAAAACATCCCCGGGCTAAAGCCCGGGGAACCCCGCCCTGAAGGGCGGGGATGCGGAGGCTATTTTCCGGGCGAAGTGCACCAAATCCGAGCCGCGACCAATGCGGCCCGAAGGGCCGCGTCGGGAGCGGATTCACGAGCGGGCACCCCGCCCTGCTGCTACCAGGATTCAACAACGCACAGGATGGTTCATCGAGAGTGAACGGACGCCCGCTCGTCAATGACCGCCAGAAACCAGTTGTGAGCAGCAGCAAACTGCAAAGAACTCCGCATGAGGCGCAACGAGGAGAGGCGGTGCGCCACCGCCATAACTCCGCCCGCAAGGAACTGTGGAAAAATGCCCCTCTCGAAGAACCGCGAGCGTAAGCGAGCGGCCCCACACCACTTACCACCGCCATAACCCCGCCCTTCAGGGCGCGGGCGCTTACTTCGCTCGGCCTTCGGCCTCGCTTCGTGCACGCCGCGAAGCTTCCCGGTTGATCCGTACACGGCGTGAATCCGCTCCCGACGCGGCCCTTCGGGCCGCTCTGGTCGCGGCTCGGATTTGGTGCTTTTGGCACCAGGCCGGTACATCGCTCGTGTAGCACGCGCGACCTCACGGTCGCGCCCCCCGGGCTAAAGCCCGGGGTTATAACACCGCAGAGAACCGCCAGTTACGGCTGGGGATCGTTTGGATCCGAATCACGGGCAGGGGCATGCGCTGACCTCCGCCGCGATCGACGTTCTGCTTCTTCCTGAACAGGTCGCGCGGGGCGACCAACGGTACGGCGTTGCGCTGGTCTTCCGGCCGCACCGGACGGGCCGGGACTCGTGTGCCTAACCAGAAACCGGCGAGTCCGGCGATGCTATGCAGGCAAATGGAAACGGCGATGCTTCTTTTCCGCATATTCCGAACGATGCACGCGGCGCGCCATTCCAGCAAATGCGCAAATCGTTGAGCAGATTCGATCTGCCCACGCGCCGTGCTGTGAAGCGGCGGCTACAGTTGTTCACGCGCCGCACGCGTTGCGAGTTCATCGCAGCGGTTGTTGTCGGCGTGATCCGCGTGGCCTTTGGTCCAGGTCCAGGTAGTCGTGTGGCGGCTGACTTGGTCGTCAAGTTCGAGCCAGAGGTCCTGATTCACGACGGGCTTCTTACTGGCGGTTCTCCAGCCGTTGCGTTTCCAGCCGTGGATCCAGGTGGTAATGCCGTTCTTGACGTACTGGGAATCGGTCACGATCTCGACGGTGCAGGCCTCGCGGAGGGCGCGCAGGCCTTCGACGGCGGCGGTAAGTTCCATCCGATTATTCGTGGTTTCGCGTTCGGAGCCGAAGAGTTCCTTATGATTCTCGCCATGACGGAGAATGCAGGCCCACCCGCCTGGCCCGGGGTTGCCGATACAGGCACCATCCGTAATCAATTGCACTTGCTTCATCGAATTTATTGTACGGGAGGGTAGAATTAGGTTGTGGAAGAACAGCAAAATAACCCGGAGCTGGTGCAGCGAGAGCAAGTTCCGCCGGCGATGCTTCCGGTTGAGGCGGAAACCGTAGCGAGGGAGAATCGCCGCCGAACGCTATTGATTTGGGCCGCGATCGCCGTGGTGATCGCGGCGTCGTACTACTTGTGGAGGCTCCGCAGCGACCCGGTGGAGGCGCGGCAAGCATTCGACGCGGGCGAACGCCTGATGCGGGCACAGCGATATGACGAAGCGGCAATTGCCTTTTCGCAGACGATAGGCCTTGAACCCAAGTTCGCAGAGGCATACTTCCTGCGAGGACGCGCTTATGCCAATTTGTTTCAATGGGACAAGGCGATCGCGGACTTTACGGTTCTTGTGGCGCGTCTGCCCAACGACCCGCGGGGTTACCTGTATCGCGCCCAGGTGCATCTCGAGAAAAAAAATCTGGATCGCGCGTTGCAGGACGCGACCCGCGCCATCGAGCGCGACCCCAAGCTCAGCCCGGCCTACAATCTCCGCGGCATGGTTGCAACGAGCAAGCGCGACACGACAGCGGCGATGCGCGATTTCAACCAGTCGATCGAATTGCAACCTTCCGCCGACAACTTATCGCAACGGGGTTCGCTGTTCATGACGCTGGAGCAGTTCGAAAAAGCAGAAGAGGACTTCACGGCGGTGATCGAGTTTATGCCGGATGCAGCGCATCCGTATTTTGCGCGAGCGTCGGCGCGTCGCGCGCTGGGCAAGATGGAGGCCGCACAAACGGACCACCGCATGGGGCGATACCTCGACGGCTCGCGATAGGCCGGACGGGCTTCGACGCACAGTCGCGCGTTACGCCGGTTGGGCGAGTTCGGCGGTGAAGAACTCATCCACCATTTCGAGAATGCGGCCCGCATCGTGCGCCGTATAAATATTGGCGCGCAACTTTGAGCCGTTGCGGATCCCGTGGGTGAAATACGTGGCGAATTGCTTCATCTTACCGACGACGTCCGCCGACTCTTTGCCTTCGAGCATCTGGTAGTAGCCGCGCATCAAATCATAGCGGTCCGTATCGGGCTTGGTGCTGTAGCTGCCCGTGCGAACGTATTCGTCGATTTGCTGGAAGATCCAGGGATTGTAGGATGCGGCGCGGCCAACCATGACGGCATCGCAACCAGTCTCGGCGACCATTTTCACCGCCGCTTCGGGCGTCGTAATATCGCCGTTGCCGATCACGGGAATCTTCACGGCGGCCTTGACTTCAGCGATTCGAGACCAGTCGGCCTTGCCGGAATAGCCCTGTTCGCGGGTGCGCGGGTGCAACGCGATCGCCTGCAAGCCGCAGTCTTCGGCGAGCTTGGCCATCTGCACCGCGACCAGATCCTGGTCGCTCCAGCCGGCGCGGAACTTCATCGTCAGCGGAATCGAGATGGACGCGCGCACGCGCGTCAGAATGTCGTGGACCAGCGGCAGATCGCGCAGCAGGCCGGAGCCTCCGTTGCATTTCACCACTTTGTTCACCGGGCAGCCGAAGTTGATGTCGACGATGTCGAAGCCGAGATCCTGGCAGACGCTGGCGGCTTCGGCCATCACCTTGGGGTCCGACCCGAACAGTTGCGCGGAAATGGGATGCTCTTCCTGTTCGAAGAAGAGATAGCGGAAGGTCCGCGTGGGCTTGGTCGATTTGCGGATCGCGACGATGCCGTGCGAGCTGGTAAATTCGGTCATAATCAAGCCGCAGCCGCCCTGATTCCGGATCAGCCGCCGAAACACGGTATCCGTGACACCGGCCATCGGCGCGAGCACGGTGGCGGGCGCGATTTGGATCGGGCCGATGGAGAATTGGCTGGGAAACGTGATCATTACTGGACCGAAACACTGGGCCTTACGGGAATTTAACGTGCCCCTTCATTTTAGCGGGCTTCGAGGGGAAACGCGAATTCCAGTTCACACGTTTCAACCACAGAGGAGTTTTACATGAACTCAAGAGTTCTAGCTGCGTTCGCCGCTGGGGTGGTGGCGAGCGCGACCGTGTTCTACGTTTCGACGAACCGGAAGCCGGACGCGGCTCCGGCTCCGGCGGCGGTGGTGCAGGTGGCCGGCGCTCCAGTGGTTGCATCTGCGGTGGCTGCTCCGGTAGCGGCGCCGGCGGTGCCAGAGACGCCGAAGACGCCGGAGTCTGTCGCGCCGGCGAAGGTTGAGAAGCCTGTGACGCCGAAGCGGCAGGAGCAATGGCGGCGCGCGGCGGCGGCCACTGCGGCACCCGTTGCGGCGCAGGCGGCGGAAGCGCCTGCGCCTGCTTCTACTGTTACACCTGCTCCCGCTGCCGCGCCGTCTGCGCCAGCTTCGGTCGCGATGGTCGAAGAATCGAAGCCGGAACTAAAACGCGAGGCCGTGAGGCGAGAAGCGATTCCGCTGACGCCGTCGCCTTCGGCACCTGTGCCCGCTGTCCCGGAATCCCGCAAGGTCACGATCTCGGGCGGGACGCTGCTTTCGGTGCGCATCGGCGAGAAGCTCTCGAGCGACAAGCAGAAGAGCGGCGATCCGTTCCGCGCGACGCTCGATCAGCCGCTGATCGTCGACGGTCTGGTGATCGCCGAGCGGGGCGCGCCGCTCGAAGGCCGCGTCGTGAGTGCGAACCGCGACAAAGACGCAGCGCGCCTGGAACTGGAGCTGATTCGCTTCACCAGTTCCGACGGCCAGGTGGTCGGGATTCGGACGGCGACGTTCGATCAAGAGGGATCGGGAAGCAACTCGGCGAAATCCGATGTCAAGAAGGTGGCGATTGGAGCCGCGGCCGGCGCAATCCTTGGTGGCATTTTCGGCGGCGGCAAGGGAGCGGGTATCGGTGCCGCGGCCGGTGGCGCGACCGGCGGCGGAGTCGCGCTGGCAACGCGCGGGAAGCCGGCAGAGTTGGCGGCTGAAACTCGGCTGACGTTTCGATTGAGCGAGCCGGTCGCGATTACGGAGAAGCAGGACTGAAAACGGTCGGACGCGCGCCCTCGGATTGCGCACTTGCGCCTGTCGAGTTCCGTTTGAAACCCGCAGAACGAAGCGCAATCGCGCCAGAGGTCACGAAGTCCCGTCCACGGTAATCGTTACCCTCGATTCTGTCGTTCGCAGGGCGGGGAATCAAAAGTTGCAACCAGAAAGCGACCGAAGGAAACCCCGTGTTCGTGTCAAAAAGGAGAGCGTTTCGCCAATATCGGCTTATCCGAGCGTGAAGGACATTTCGCCGTGCTGCTTGCGGGTCGGGCGCACGCAGATTTCGACGTCCTGCCCGAGTGCGGTTAAAAACTCCATCAAGCGCCCAACGGAAAAGCTGCCGGAACGGCCCCGCATGAGGTTCGACACTTGAGGCTGCTTGACCCCCAGGATCTCACCGGATTTGGCTTGCGTCAGACCTCGCGCCTTCAGTAGGCGGTAGATTTGCAGAGTCAAATCGGCTTTCAGCTGTTCCAGTTCCGGGTTCGCAAAGCCGAGATCGGCAAACACGTTTCCACTGCTCTCGCTCACTGCCGGAGCTCGTTTGGCCGTGGTCTTCTTCTTGCTCATGTTAGTTCTGCCTCCGTTTGTAGTCTTGCTCGGCGTCGAGCAACCGCTTCTGAATCAAAACGACGTCTTTATGCGGCGTGGCAATGCCCTTCTTCGATTTCTTCTGGAAGACATGCAGCACGTAGATTGCATCCTGAAACCGAAGCGTATACATCGTCCGGTACGTGCCACCAGCATCACCAGCCACAGTCTCAAGGACGGATCGGCCACCATAGCCTTTCAGCGATCTCACCGAAGCGTATTCCTCGCCCCGCTGCGCCGCGTAAGAGCTTGCCCAATGTCGCGCTGAATGTCCTTCGGAAGGGCTTTTAGATCCTTTCTTGATGACCCTACCCATCGCACGAGCTTGAGTGGGTTTGGCCCAGTATCCATTTAATACCATTATACCTATGTAACTATAGTGCCCGATCCTGCCGGATCTGAAGCTTTCCGTCGACACACTTGCGCTCCGCTACAATGGCAGAAAGTCTATGAAACGAATCCTGGGATTGCTTTGTCTGTTGCCGGTGCTCACCTTTGCCGAGAACAAAACGGAATTTGGCGACATCAATGGCGCGAAGTTCCGCATTGATGTGCCGGAGAAATGGAACGGCGGTCTGGTGGTCTACTGCCACGGATACAGCCCAATTCCGATCGCGTATGAAGGCCAGAAGATGAACCCTGTGTTGCAGGTGTTCGTCGATCAGGGCTATGCGCTGGTGCAATCCGGTTATGCGTCGGGCGGCTGGGCCATTCAGGAAGCGGTGGTAGATACGGAGAGCCTGCGGCGGTACTTCGTGAAGAAGTACGGTACACCCAAGGAGAGCTACATCACCGGCCACTCGATGGGCGGGTTCCTGACGATGGTGATGATGGAGACGTACCCGACGGTCTACGACGCGGGCATGCCGTTGTGCGGCCCGCTGGCGCCGACGACGTTCTTCATGGCGCGGGGCGCGTTCGACGGGCGCGTGCTGTTCGATCACTACTTCCCGGGCGTGCTGCCGAATCCGGCGAAGGTCCCGCAGGAATTCCGCAACACTCGTGAGGGCGCAGGGAAGGTGCTGGCTGCGCTGAATGCAGCTCCGGAGAAGGCGGAGATTTTACGGCGGCGCGACGGAATCAAGAAGAACGAAGACTTGGCCGCAACGCTGAGCTTCGTTACAGATATGCTGCGCGAACTGCAGGCGCGAACGGGCGGCAATCCGTTTGACAACCGCAACGTGATCTACAACGGGACGCCCGACGACAACGCGGTGAACGCGGCGGTGGTGCGGTACGAGTCAGACCCCAAGGCAGTGGCGTACATGCGGAACTACTACACGCCGACGGGCAAAATCCAGAAGCCGATGCTGGCGATTCACACGAGCTACGATCCGTTGGTGCCGACATGGATTCCGAACGTGTACGGAACGATTTCGGATCAGGCGGGTACGGCGAGCCTGTACGTGCAGCAGTACGTGAAGCACGACGGGCACTGCGCAATCACGCCGCAGGAGACGGCTCGGGGCTTCTCGCAGTTGCGCGAATGGAAGTCGAGCGGAGTGCGTCCGAAGGGCGGGGATCAGGCGGCGGTCGCGGGTAATTAGGTGCCGCCAAGTTCTGGTATTCGAAGATAGCCGCAGGGGTCCTCTCCCTTGCGGTCGGGATTCGGTGAACTGTTGCGGTTCAGGGAAGTATGGCACGCGCGACCTTACGGTCGCGCCTCGGGATCGCGATTGTTATTAGGCAGCACGGCGAAGGGGCGGATTGGGGCTCCGGTGCCTCCGCGTAGTTTTAGCGGGGCTGCGGCGAAGAGGAATTCCTTTGCTTCCGAAGCTGCGAGTTCTTCGAGATGCAGGCATTCGATGATGTAGATGCCTTTCTCCACCAGCAAGTGGACGTGGACTTCCATGTCCTTCGACGGCACGCGCTCGAAGGCGACGGTATCAGAACCGGCAGCGAAGATTCCGCGTTCACTCAGCCATTTGGCTCCGGGGAGCGTAATTCCGGGGCCGTTCACTGCTGCATTCACGTTACCGGTGATGAAGAGCTTGGCGTCTTCGAAGTAGCGGCCCCAGCCGGTGCGAATGAGGGCAACATCGCCTGGCTTCGGCTCAACTCCGCAGGCGGCGAGGTGTTCCGGAGTGATGGTGCAATTGGCGGGCAGCGCGTCGACGCCTTCGAGTCCCGCGATGTCGAAGAGAACGCCGCGGCGTAGAATAGGCGCGACTTCGGCGATGGTGTGGCTGGCCATGCCGGCTGTCTGGCTTTGCTCCACCGGAACGTTGCCGAACCAGCGGCCATCGCAGGAGAAATGCGACAGCGCATCCATGTGGGTGCCGACGTGAGAGCCGAGCGCGATACCGTCGGCGGACGAACTGCCACCGTTGCCCATGACAACTTCGCCGTGTTGTTTCACTAACCCGAACAGGTACGGCGGGTGCGTCGGATAGTGAGGCATGCCCGGGAAATAGGCTTGCGCGAGATCGATGAGGCGGCTATTGCCGGGCAACGTCAATGGGCGGTCTCCGGCAGAAAGAAAAAGACCATCGCGAGCATGATGTAGACCGCGAGTAGCTGGACGCCTTCGAGCCAATTGGAGCGGCCGTCGCTCGCAATCTGTCCGACGATGAGTACCGACAGGCCAATGGCAAGGATCTCGGCGGGCGTAAAGACGAGGTTCATCGGCGAGGGTCCGATGAAGCGGCTGGCGAGGACGAGCAGTGGCGCGACAAAGAGCGCGATCTGCAGGCTGCTTCCGACGGCGATGCCGAGCGAGAGGTCCATGCGATTCTTGCGGGCGACCAGCAGGGCCGTCGAGTGCTCGGCGGCGTTGCCGACGATTGCGACGACGATGACGCCGACGAAGACCTGCGTCATACCAAAAGCATGCGCGGCGGCTTCGACGCTGCCGACAAGGATCTCGCTGACCCACGCGATGAAGGCGGTGGAGACGACGAGAATTGTCAGCGACTTCTTCACACTCCAGATTTCGCCGTGCGCTTGTTCTTCGGCGGCTTCGCCTTCAAACAGGCTCTTGTGGGTGCGCAGCGAGAAGACAAGATTCAATCCGTAAGTGGCGAGCAGCACCAGGGCGATTTCGAAGCTGAGGCCGTCTTCTTTCAGGCGAACGCTTTGCCCGCCCAGGAAGTGGAACGCGGCGGGCAGAACCAGTCCGATGACGGCGAGGGTCAGCATGCTGGCCTGCGATTGTGCGGCTGTGGCGTTGAAGCGCTGCTCTTTGTAGCGAAGTCCGCCGGCGACGATGGATGCGCCCATCACGAGCAGGATATTGCCGATGATGGAGCCGGTCAACGAGGCCTTGACGACATCGTAGAGGCCTTTTTGCAGGGCGACGAGCGCGATGATGAGTTCGGCGGCGTTGCCGAAGGTGGCGTTGAGAAGTCCGCCGACGCCGTCGCCGGTTTTGGATGCAAGGTGTTCGGTCGCGGTGCCGAGCCAACCTGCCAGAGGAATGATGGCGAGCGCAGCCGTGATGAAGATTGCAGTCTGCGCATCCGGTTTCCAGAACTTCAAAACGACAGCGATTGGGACGAAAACGAGCAACCAATTCATTGCTTAACGGGCCCTCCCTTTGGCAGCGGCGCGCTTGGTCTTTCCTGGGGTCACGAGATCCTCCTTTGCAGACCAGCGGCCTAACTTGTACTCGCGGCTATATCCGGCGGTGAGATTGCGAATTGTTACAGAGACGGTGCCCGTTGCATCGCACGCGAATGCCTCTTCGATCTGCTGCGCATCGCGTGTCGCATACGTGACGGGCAGACCCGTCAGGTCCGCGCCAGTGAGCGTGGGGTCGAACGGAAACAGGATCTCGTCCCACACGGTGACATCGCCGGCCGGTCGGCCATCTTCGCTGACGTGGCTCGCTTCGAGGTAGCGGAAATGGCCGATATTGTGGACGGGGCTATACTGCCGCGCGTTCGCAAGCGGCGGCTCGTTCGCGCCCGGGAGTTTGGTGCCGCGCTCGAAGAGCACGTCGAAAATCATACGCTGACCGCCGTCGCCTTCGCGCCAGACACCGAAATTGCGCGTGAATCGTTCCCGAAGAACGTAGCCGGATTGCTCGTCCGCCTGGATTGCGAGGCCGATCGCAGTCGCCGAGCGGGTATAGGAACTGCGCTTCACTTTGCGCCCGAAGCGTTCTCTGAGGACGCGCGCAACCAACGGGAGCTCACTCGCCCCACCGGTGAGATAGATGGCCTCGAGTTCGTCGCCGCCGTGCGATTGCAGCAAGGCGTCAACGGCCCGGAGCGTTTCGTCGAGCAATGGACGCACGTGGTCGTAGAAATCGGTGATGCTGATGTTCGCATCGGACCAGCCTTCGCGCACGGAGCCGAGGTCGACGACCAGCTTTCGGGTGTTGGGATTCAGCGTTTCTTTTTGCTGACGGCATGCTTCGTGCAGATGGAACCACTCGGCGGGACTCAGATCTTCACCGGCGTGACCCGACTGCGCGAGGGCGAGGTCCGCGAGAATCTGGTCGAAATCGTCGCCGCCGAGCGTTCCGATGCCTTCCGTGGCCTCGACCGAATGCGCCTTCTGATCGACTTCGACGAGCGACGTGTCGA
The DNA here is from genome assembly GCA_043788745.1 of Acidobacteriaceae bacterium. GTDB lineage: Bacteria > Acidobacteriota > Terriglobia > Bryobacterales > Bryobacteraceae > JBBQWZ01. Next base: position 27,728 of record JAYVTO010000292.1, on the reverse strand, counting down.
ACGTGCCGCCGCCGAGATCGTAGACCAGAATCCGGCCGGGGCCCTTGGTTGTTCCGCGGTTGCGGTGGCCGTACTCGATGCTGGCGGCGGACGGTTCATTGAGCAAGCCGAGAACAGAGAACCCTGCCTGGCGAAATGCGTCGACGGTGAGAAAGCGTTGATTGCTGTTGGCATTCGCGGGAACGCCGAGCATGACTTCGAGCGGCTCGTTGGGCTTTGCGCCAATGCTGGACTGTTCGAGCAAGTGGGTTCGCAAGGCGAGGCAGGTGCCCTTCAGCAATTCCGCAACCCGCACGAGAGGCTGGCCGGGGATGTTGAGCGAGGTGTCGGGTCCGGCGTCTTCGAGCACGCGTTTCAGCGAACGGACTGGCGTCCAGTCTGCTTCGGCCTGCATCGCCCAGGCATCCCAGCCGTAGCGCACTTCGGATCCACGAAGGGCGACAATCGATGGAAACCAGTCGAAAGCGCCGTCTTCGGTGTCAAAACACACGAGTGGGTAGTTGCCGCGGTCAGCGACAGCAACGACAATCCGGGTTGTTCCAAAATCAATTCCCAGCCGCACAGGTGCATCCCGATATTACAATGAAGATCTATTATGCGGCAGATCCTAATCCTGGGCGCGCTGGTCTCCCTCAGTACGGCGGCGTTCGCAGAAGACCACGGCAAGCATCTTTTCAATATCAAGCAACTGACTTCGGGCGGAAACCAGAACGCGGAGGCCTACTGGTCTCCGGACGGCAAACGGCTTGTGTTCCAATCGACGCGCGCTCCGTATGAGTGCGATCAGATCTACGTCATGAATGCCGATGGGTCCGACCAGCATCTGGTGTCGACGGGCAAGGGCGTGACAACATGCGCGTACTTCACGAAGGACAACAAGCACATTGTGTATGCGTCGACGCATGAGCGCGCGCCGGGTTGTCCGCCACGGGCGGATCGCAGCAAAGGCTACGTATGGGCTGTTTACGAGGGATTCGACATCTTTCTCGCCACGGACGCGGGGAAGATCTTGAAAAAATTGACCGACGCGCCGGGCTACGACGCAGAGGCGACGATCAACTGGAAGCGCAACGAGATTATCTTCACGTCGCTGGCGTCGGGTGACTTGGAGTTGTGGAAGATGAAGCCGGACGGCTCGGGAAAGACGAAGCTGACGTCGCAGGTGGGCTACGATGGCGGCGCGGTGTTCTCGCGCGACGGCAAACAGGTCGTGTGGCGCGCGCATCATCCGACCATGCCCGAAGATATCGAGAAATCACGGGCGCTACTGAAGGAAAACCTGACGGCACCGATGAAAATGGAATTGCTGGTCTCGGACGCGGACGGCAGGAATGCGAAGACGATTACGAAATCGGGCTGTGCGAACTTTGCACCGACGTTTACGCTGGATGGCAAGAAGATTCTGTTCGCGTCGAACCAGCATAAGTGCGATGGCCGCGATTTCGAGTTGAACCTGATCAACACGGATGGCACTGGCCTCGAGCAGGTAACCACGCTGGGCGGGTTTACCTCCTTCCCTGAGTTTTCGCCCGATGGCAAGAAGGTGGTGTTTGCCTCCAGCTACAAGGGAACCGGCAAGTACGAGTTCAATATTTTCACAGCGGATTGGAGGCCATGATGCGGTTGGCTGTAGTTGTTGCGCTGGCGATTCCGCTGGCTGCCCACGACCTGTATTTGATGCCGGGCCGGTTCACGGTGAAGCCCGGCCAGACGCTCCAGATCGCGATCCACAGCGGAGACGCGTTTCCAGAAAGCGAGAACGCGCCCGTGATGGCGCGGCTACGCGACGTGAAGCTCGCCGGGACCTCGGCAACCGGGCTTCGCGACGCCGGCAAGAAGGCGGCTGCCGAGGTGGCGATTGCATCCCCAGGCTCGCTGATTCTAACGACGCGCACGATCGCGAACTTCATTGAGATGAAGCCGGAAGAGTTCGACAAGTACTTGCACGAGGAGGGTCTCGAAGAGATTCGGCAGTATCGCGAGAAGCATGGCGAAGCAAAGACCCCGGGACGCGAGCGCTACGCAAAATTCGCCAAGGCGATCATCACCAGCGGAGCCCCGGACGAAGGCTACCGGAAGGCAGTCGGATTTGCGATCGAGATCATCCCTGAGCAGAGCCCCGCGACTGTAAGAGCCGGCGGCGAACTGCCGGTTCAAATTCTGCTTCACGGTAAGCCGGCGGCCGGCCTTGCGATCGAAGCGGCCAACGAGAGCGAAACGAAGGTTGTGGGCCGGGCGGATGCCGCGGGACGGATTCGGATTCCGATTACGCGCGCGGGCCGCTGGAGAATCCATGCACTGGCCATGCAGCGAGCCAAAGAGCCCAAGGGTTCCGGCGACGCCAGCGCGGATGCGAAGTCGCAGGCTGCGGATTGGGAAAGCTTCTGGGCGTCCCTTACGTTTGAAATTCGTCCCTAGGAGAGGCGGCTACATCATGCTGACGCGTACGTTGGTTGTTTTTCTGTTGACTGCGCTTGCGTTCAGTACGATTGAGGCGCAGCCGAAGCCCCGCAAGAAGCGCGTTCTGGCGATCGGCGCTGTCAAGGGTTTCCAACACGACGCCGTTTCCGATGGCCTGGCCACAATGTGGAAGATGGGCCAGGAGACCGGGCTGTGGGATACGTTCGTTCGCACGGACACGGAGTTGATCACGAAGAAGAAGCTCGGCAGCAACGCGAAGAACCTCGACTACTTCGATGCGGTGTTCTTCTATACGACGGGCGAACTGGATATGGACGCCGAGCAGAAGGCGGCGCTGATCTCGTTTGTGCGTGACGAAGGCAAGGGCTTCATCGGCGCGCACAGCGCGATCGACACGTTTTACAAGTGGCCGGAGTTCGGCGATATGGTCGGTGCGTATTTCGACAATCATCCGTGGGGGACGTTTCAGGCTCCGGTGGTGGTCGAGGATCGCGGCAGTGCGATGACCAAGGCGTTCCCGGATTCGTTCGTGATTCACGACGAAATCTATCAGCCGAGCGCAATATTTTCTCGCGCCAACGTTCGGGTGCTGATGCGTCTGGATGAAACGAAGCTGGATCTGAACAGCAAAGGCGTGAAGCGGGCGGATCGCGATTTCGCGGTCGCTTGGATCAAGAAGTACGGCCAAGGCCGCGTCTTCTATTCAACCTTCGGCCATCGGGAAGACGCGTGGCAGCGCCCTGACGTGCAGAGCATGTATTCCGAAGCGACAAAGTGGGCATTGGGTTTGACGGAAGCCGACGCGACTCCGCGTCCGCGCCCCTAGCGTGAATCACCCGCCGCCAGAGTGAGTCGCGCACAGAGCCGGCTTGAGCAGGCTGCGGGCGGTCCGTCGACCGAGATCTGCTCACGTCGTTCGCAGTTGCTGAGACAATAGGCGGGTAGTCTCCTTTAGTCTCCCCTCCCTTACGGTCGCGGTTCGGCGTTGCATTGTTGGTCGGTGTTGAATTGTTGATCTGACCGTCGTTCCTTTGAGGGTGTGGTCTAGACTTGTACCTGGATGGGTTCTCTGCTTCAGTCGCACACGACAGGCCGCGCACCGCGGTTGGTGGCTGAACTTGCGCGCCAGAAGCCGATGGCGGCCTGCCTCGAGTGGTTTTCGCGCGAGCGAGCCTGGATCAACGAACAACACCTTCGCGTCTGCCGGATTGCTGCGCCGACGTTCCGCGAGCAGGATCGCGCGGCTTGGATGGTGGAGCGCCTCGGCGAATTGGCTTGGGATGCCAAACTCGACCGCGCGGGCAACGTCGTCGCGACGCGCGGCACCAAGCGGGATATGCCTCTCGTTGCGGTGACGGCTCACCTCGACACCGTGCTTTCGCCGCGCACCGCGGACGACATCCGGATTGGGAGCGAAGGCCGGTTCCTGGGCCCGGGCGTGTCGGATAACGGCGCCGGACTTGCTGCGCTACTCGCGATCGCGGCGGCGTGGCCGGCTACGGATCCCGTCGATGATGCGCAAGCCGGATTGCTGATTGTCGCGAACGTCGGGGAAGAAGGCGAAGGTAATCTGAGTGGTATGCGGTATCTGTGCCGGCAATCGGCGCTGGTGGCCCGTACGCGCGCGTTTCTGGTGCTCGATGGGCCGGCGACCGATCACATCACGTATCGCGCGCTTGCGAGCCGCCGCTACGACATAACGATCACAGGGCGCGGCGGGCATAGCTGGAGTGATTTCGGCATCGGCAATCCGGCGCACGCATTAAGCCGCGCGATTACGCTGTTCGCCGACCTGCGGATGGACCAGGGAACGGGGCCGCGATCTTCGTTTAACTTCGGAATCATAGAGGGCGGCACCAGCATCAACTCGATTCCCAGCCAGGCGCGCACCAAGGTGGACCTGCGCTCCGAGGACGCAACCGCGCTCGAGGGCATGACCGAGACGCTGGCGCAGTGTCTGGAGCAAGCGATCGACGTCGAGAACCGTTATGCGTCCGGCGGCCGCGTGTCCGCGCGGAGGAAAGAGATCGGGTCGCGGCCGGGGGGCGCGCTGGCGGAAGGCGCGCCTCTGCTCGAATACCTGAAGGCGGTCGACGCGCATCAAGGCATTCGCGCGCAGTTGGATTGTGCATCGACGGACGCGAACATTCCGCTGTCGTTGGGCATGCAGGCTGTGTCGATCGGCGCGGGGGGCCAGGGCGGCGGTGCGCATACACCGGCGGAGTGGTTCCACCCGGAAGGGCGCGAAGCGGGGCTGCGGCGGATCGCGCTGGCGCTGGGTCTGCTGCTGCGGGATCCGGACGGCGCGGATCTGGCGGCTGCGTCATGACGTGGGCCCGCAACACGTGGGCGGCCCGCAAGCAGCCCCATGAATAAACGCTTGCGCGCAGACCTGGCGCTGGCTCTGATTGCCTTTGTTTGGGGCGCTACGTTTATCATGACGAAGGCCGCGTTGGACCAATCGTCCGTCCTCTTGTTTCTCACCCTGCGATTCACAATTGCGAGTGCCGTGCTAGGCACACTGTTTCTGTCGCAAGGGCGAGAGCCCGGTGGCCGGAAAGCCTTGCTGGGAGGCGTCGCGGCTGGGGTTTGTCTGTTCGCCGGCTACGTCCTGCAAACCATTGGTTTGAAGTACTCGACGGCGACGAAGACAGGCTTTATCACGGGGCTCTACGTTGTGGTGGTACCTTTGCTTGTGTCGCTCGTCTATCGAGTTGTACCGCGATGGTTAGAACTAGCCGGTCTGGGGATCGCCGTGTTTGGCATGGCGTTGCTGACGTTGCCGGCAGAAGGTTGGGGGATCGAACCCGGGGACCTTCTTGTGGCCGCTTCGACGCTGCCCTATGCGGGTCATCTCCTGCTGGTCTCTCGCGTCGCTCGTTGGTCTTCGCCGATCACGCTCGCGTTTTACCAAACCGCCACGGGCGCCGTGCTGGGAGCGTCCGTGTTTTGGTGGGCAGAAAAGCCTTTTTTCCAGTGGAATGTGCAGGTTGGCGTCGCCCTGGCGGTTACGGGATTGCTCGCTACGGCGTTGGCGTTTGTTGTGTTGAGTTGGGCGCAGCGGACCACCACCGCAACGCGGTCGGCGCTGCTATTGACGCTCGAGCCGCTGTTTGCGTGGTTGACCTCGGTGGTGGTTGCCGGGGAACAACTGAGCGGCCGGGCGGCGATCGGAGCAATCCTGATTCTGGCGGGCATTCTGGCAGTGGAATTGAAACCTTTGCGGCCGGCGGGGCATCCATCAGGATAGGCGCATTTCCGCGGCGCGTTGGTGCGACTACCGGGGTCCAGCGTCGAACTGCGCGAGGGCGAAAGTGCAGCAAGCGATGGTGGTTCCGCCAATCGGCTAACGATCGCTCGAATTTACCCGATCTATAATTGAAGTAACTCGCGTAAACTCAAAAGAACTTGTGGAAGAAAGTGAGTGAGGCATGAAGTTGTTTGATCGTATGTCACAGCAGAAGCTGCTTTCGATGTTGTTGTTGGTGTTCACGTTGTCCGTGGGCATCGTGATTGGGACGCTGGTGAACACGGGCGTGTACGCGGCGAAAGGCCAATCGGCCGCGCCGGATGCCACGCCGCTCGCCATTCCCGCCGTCAGCCAGATCGGGAATGAGTTCACGAAACTTGCAAAAAAGCTGGATCCGTCGGTCGTGAATATCACGGCGGAGACCAACGTGAAGGAGGTCTCGCGCAGCCGTCAAAAGCAGCAGCAGCCCGACGACGAAGAAGCCGTTCCGAGCGATCCGAATGCGCCGCTCGACTTGTTCCGCTTCTTCCGCAATAACCCCGGATTGCAGCAGCCCCGGACGCAGAAGCGTGCGCAGTCGGGCTCCGGATTCATCGTGGACAAGAACGGCTATATCATCACCAACAACCACGTGGTCGATGGCGTCGACAAGATCAAAGTGAAGATCCACGGCGACGACACCGAGTACCGCGCGAAGCTGATTGGCGTCGACCAGGAAACCGATCTCGCCGTGATTAAGATTGACGCGAAGAGGCCGTTGGTTCCGGTTGTCATTGCGAATTCCGAGAGCGTGCAAGTGGGCGATTGGGCTGTTGCCATCGGCTCGCCGTTCGGCCTCGAAGCCAGCGTCACCGCTGGAATCGTCAGCGCCACGGGCCGCGACATCAACGCGGCGCAGTTCCAGCGATTTATCCAAACAGACGCTGCCATCAATCCCGGCAACAGCGGCGGTCCGCTGCTGAACCTGCGCGGCGAAGTGATCGGCGTCAATACCATGATCGCGACGCAGAGCGGCGGCTATCAGGGTATCGGCTTTGCGCTGCCGATGAACATGGCCGTGAAGGTCTACAACGACGTGATCCGCAACGGGCGCGTGACGCGCGGCTCGATCGGCATTCAATGGCAGAAGGGTCAGAAGGCGGAGAATCTTCGCGGACTCGGCGTTAGCAGCGGCGTGCTGATCAACGACGTTCACAAGGGCGGTCCGGCGGAAAAGGCCGGCATTAAGGAAGAGGACATCATCGTCGCGCTGAACGGCAAGGCGGTTCTCGACGGTGACGATCTGGTCTCGCGGATCGCCGAAACGCCGATCGGCACGGTCGCAAAAGTAACCGTCGACCGAGCGGGCAAGAAGATGGACTTCAATATCACCGTTGCCGATCGCATGGAAGTCTTCAAAGACGATCCGCGGGTGACGGGCATCCGTGCGCCCAAGGAAGAAGAGCCCGCCGCTCCGGAAGCGACACAGGCTAAGTTCGGCATCCGCATTCAGCCGCTCAAAGATTCCGAGAAGGAATTGATGGGCGACAAGAAGGGCGTTGCCGTTCGGGCCGTCGAGTCCGGTTCGTTCGCTGAGGATATTGGAATGGTTGAGAACGATATTATCCTCTCGATCAATCGGCAGCCGGTTGCCTCGGTCGAAGATGTACGGAAGATCCAGTCTTCGCTCAAGACCGGCGACACCGTCTACTTCCGCATCCTGCGTTCGTTCCCCGTTCCCGGAGCGCGCGGTCAGGCGACGAAACCGCAGACCACCACGCTCTTCCTGCAAGGGACGCTAACGAACTAGCCGCTTCTTCCCGCGGCAACAAAAACCGGACCCGGGGCAAGTGCTCCGAGCCCGGTTTTTCTTTGTCCACACGCGCTGCGCACTGCTACCTTGGAACCAGGCCACTGGCATCGACCAGCGCGCTGTCGATCTCTTTCGTGCGAAGTCACCCTCATTTCAAAGCCTATCTGGCGTTAGGTGCTGTCTGTTTTTTCTGGGGCACTACGTACCTCGCAATCCGCATTGCGCTTGAGATGCTGCCCGCGACGATGCTTGTGAGCGTCCGTTACATGCTTTCCGGCGGCATCCTACTCGCCGGAGCCTTGGCAGCCGGCGCCAGGATCCCGCGCGGCAAGGAACTGTGGCGAACCGCCGCGATCGGGATCGTCATGTTGGGAATCGGCAACGGGTGCCTCGCGTTCGCCGAGCAATGGATTCCGAGCGGCATGGCCGCGCTCTTCGTCACGACGTCGCCGTTTTGGATGGTCGGCTTCGAGGCGCTCGTGCCGGGAGGCGCGAAGCCGCATCTGCCCACGGTCCTCGGCATGGTGGTGGGTTTTCTCGGCGTGGGATTCCTTGTGGCTCCGAAGGGCGGAGTCTGGGATCCGAACCTACTCGCTGGGTTCCTGCTGTTGCAACTCGGCTGTTCCGGATGGTCGCTCGGCTCCATCGCGACGCTCCGCGCGCCCTCTACAGTGCATAGCACGGTAACCGGCGCAGTCCAGCAGCTTGCAACCGGATTGGTCTTCGCGGCACCTGCTTTCCTACTCCCGCACTCGCCCGTGCACTGGAGTTGGAGCGGTGCCGGCGCGATTGTCTGGCTGGTGCTGTTCGGCTCGATCGTGGCGTTTAGTGCCTACCTCTACGCGCTGGACCGGCTTCCGGTGGCAGTCGTCAGCATCTACACCTATGTCAATCCGCTGGTCGCCGTGTCGCTAGGCTGGCTCTTCTACCACGAGCCGTTTGGCTTGCGCGAGACGATCGCGATGCTGATTATTTTTTTAGGCGTGGCGATTGTGAAGAGAACAGCGAAACACTAGCCGCTTTCGGCCTATCTTTCGTTGGTACTCCGCGAGCGCCGAGGTCCAATTGGTTGAAGCTTCGCCTCAGATCAACACTCACCTACGCTGTACAGTCGGGGTTGTGTCCTCATTGGCGGTGCTGGCAAAATCCGCTCACTCTCCATGAACGACCTTTTAAGTGATTGAATTTTGGTGTCTGGGCTAGGGGGCCGACGCGGGAGACCGCTTACTGCGCCCGACTTCGTCGGGCTTCGTGCGCGGCTCGGATTTGTCGCATTTCTTTGGCTTGTGGCGGTCACGACGCACGCGCGTCGTGACTCTGTTCGCCGTTCTTTGCTGGCGTGAGGGCGTCGGTTCTTTTTCACAGTTCCTGAGGCACGCGGCTGGACCGAGCCGTCCAATGGAACGGATAAACCGGTCACAGCACTAACCGGGCAACGTGAAGTCTTTGAACTGCTCGCGCAGGGCGCGTTTGTTGAACTTACCGACACTTGTCTTGGGGACCGCGTCGATGAAGATCACCTCGTCCGGCAGCCACCATTTCGCGACACGATCCTTCAGAAAATCGAGGACCTCGGCCTTGGTCATCGTGTGGCGATGCTCAGGATGCGGAGCGATGCAGGCCACTGGACGCTCCTGCCACTTGGGATGCGCGACTGCAATGACCGCGGCCTCCATTACCTTCGGATGCGCCATGATTGCGTTCTCCAGATCGACGCTCGAGATCCACTCGCCGCCGCTCTTGACGAGATCCTTGATGCGGTCCATGATCTGCAGGTAGCCCTCGGGATCGATCGTCGCGACGTCGCCGGTGCGGAACCAGCCGTCCATGAACGATTCTTTTTGCCCGCGCTCTTCACCGCGGGGATCCTTGTAGTAGGCCGATGTGATCCAAAGCCCGCGAATCTGGAGTTCGCCCATGGTGACGCCGTCCCACGGCAATTCGCGAACGGCCCCGTGCTCGTCCACTTCGTCGACAATCCGAATCTCGATGCCCGCCGACGGCAATCCGTGACGAGCCATCAAGTCGTAGCGCGCGGCCTCCGGCAGACTGTCCAGGTTCGACTTCATTTGCATCACGCTCGCGATTGGCGTCGTCTCCGTCATGCCCCACGCCAGCATGAACTGGATCCCGTACTGCTTCTCGTAGATTTCGAGGAACTGGCGGGGCAAGGCCGAACCCGCCGCAACGACTGTGCGGAGGCTGGAAATGTTGCGCGGATTCCCTTGCAGGTATCCGTGCAGGCCCATCCACAACGTCGGAACCCCGGCCGTGAACGTGACGCGCTCACCCTCGATGAGGTCCGCCATGTCCCGCGGCTGCATGCTACGCCCGCAGAACACGATCTTCGAACCATTCATGATCGCGGCATACGGCAGACCCCAGCCATTCGCATGGAACATGGGAACAAGTTGGAGAACGACATCGCGCTCCGAGATGGCGAAACTATCGACGTGCGAAAGTCCCATGGTGTGCAGCACGAGCGAGCGATGGGTATAGAGCACTCCCTTCGGATGGCCCGTTGTTCCGGACGTATAGCAGGTGGCGGCGGCCGAATGCTCGTCAAGCATTGGCCATTCGTGTTTCGCGTCACCCGATTCGGCGATCAGTCGCTCGTAGTCGAATGCCGGCGCGATAGAGCCCTTTGCCGCCTCGCCGTCGTCGAGAATCACGAACTGCGTCACCGACGGGATGTCGCTCTTGATTGCGTCCAGCAGATACACGAGCGAAGAATCGACAAAGATCACTTTGTCGCCGGCGTGCTCGATGATGTAGGCGAGTTGATCGCTTGCCAGCCGTAGATTCAAGGTGTGCATCACGGCACCGGAGCACGTGATGGCGAAATACAATTCCAGATGCCGATACGAATTCCAGCACAGCGTGCCCACGAAATCGCCGGGTTGAATGTTCAGCCGCTTCATTGCCGAAGCAATCTGGTGTGTTCGCCGATGAAAGTCCGCAAACGTATAGCGGTGCATATCGCCGCTGTTCAGTTTGGTCGCAATTTCCTTCTGGGGGAACAGTTTCGCCGCGCGCTCCAGAACATGGGGCAGCGTCAGCGGGAAATCCATCATGAGTCCGCGCATAAGGAACTAGTGTAGTTCGGCGGCGTGCAGGCGCGGAGAACGGCGGCGAACTCAGGCCGCGGGCGCGACCGCGGGACGCAGCTCGGCCGGATCGCCCGCATCCCAGAGCGCGACGTACCCGCAGCCGACCACTGCGAGAAACAGCGTTAGTGTTGGCGAAGTGCCGAGATTCACTTCGACCCAGCCGCTAACGAGCATCGCGACAATGGAAGCCACTGCACCTAGCAAGACAGATCGCGCCGCCGGATTCGCCCGATTGTTTCGGAGTCCGCGAATGAAGTCGAAGAGCACTTTCGCAATCATCGCCAGTAGCGCCAAAACTGCGGGAATTCCACGTTCCGCGGCAAAGTGGAGGTAGTTGTTGTGCAAATGTTCGTAATATCCCGGAGGTAGAGGCCGCTTGATGTCGGCGGGCAGATAGTCCTTGAACCGCGGGCCAACCTGCTCCGGCCCGACGCCGAACAGCGGATGCGCCTTTATCATGGCGTAGCCGACGCGGCGGCAAATCTCGCGATGCAGATTCGAGTCGACCTCGCCGTGCGGTTTGAACGATGAGATCAGCCGGTCGCCGAGGGCAAAGGGGTTTAGCAACAAGATTGCGATCACGGGAACGGGCGCCAACAGCACCGTCCAGCGCCGCCAATTCCAAAGTAGAATCAAGCCGCCGACACCCGCGCCGACCCACATGCTTCGCGTGAAGGCGAGCACCAGGCCGAGAGCAATCAGGAGTCCAGCGCCGCCAAACAGGAGCCGCGTGCGCCGGTCGATGGGAGCGAAGAACAGCACGGCCATCACAAAGAGCAACACCACCATCATTTCGCCGCTGAACGACATCCAGTGGCTCATGAAGCCGGTGGTGCGTTCGCCGACGTAGAATTCGTAAAAGCGCCGGTTCAGGCGGGCCGCCTCGGCGTATTTTTCGTAGAACTGCACCAGGCTCCAGGCAGCGGAAGCGGCTGCGGCAATCGTCCACCAACGAATCACCAACCCAACCTGGGCCAGCCCCCGCACGGCCGTCGGAACTGCAAGCAGGATGAGATACACGTAGAACTTGCGGACTTGGGGCAGCGCCTGCAACGCGTGTCTGTTGACGAGAATCGACAGCAACGTCCAACCGACCCAGATGCTGAGCGGCCATAGGATGGGCGGAAAGCGCAACGGCAAATCCGACGATTCCCGGTTCGCGAATCGACCCAGAAGAATGGCTACGATCGAAGCGCCCAGCAGGATCTGGCAGGCTGCAATCGAGATCAGGGTGGAGACCGCGGCGCCGCCCGCGCAAAGGAACGCGATGTTTTGATAGGTAAGCGGTCGGGGCAAGGTCACAAGACTGCCAGTATGCCAGAATGATAGCGAGATTAGGGAGCGGAACAGGACAGAAATGAAAATCTATCTGTTGCGCCATGGCATCGCTGAAGAGGAGCGCGCTGGCCGGGCAGATTCGGAACGTGCTCTGACCCACGAGGGCCGGGAGAAACTGCGCGAGACGCTGGCGGCTGCTCGCAAGGCGGACTTGACTCCGTCGCTGGTGATTTCGAGCCCCTATCAGCGCGCGGTCGAAACCGCAGCGATCGCGATGGAGGTGCTGGGAAAAAAGGGCGACAGTGAACGCTCCACTGCCCTTGTTCCTGGATCGAGGCCGGAAGCAGTTTGGGACATCATCCGGCTGAATCGCGAGGAAACGGAAGTGCTGCTCGTCAGCCATCAGCCGCTTTGCAGCACGACAACCGGCTATCTGCTGTCGGCACCGAATCTGCTGGTGGATTTCAAGAAGGGCGCAATGGTTCGAATCGACGTAATGAGTTTCGGCCCAACGCCGCGTGGCGAACTCAAGTGGTTCCTGACGCCGAAGCTGGTGAACTAGTGCTTTGACCGGCAGAATACATCCCCGGGCTGCCCGCGTCAATCCCCGGGGTGAAGCCCGGGGTTATAGCTCCGCCGGTTACGGCTGGGATTCGTTTCGATCCGAATCGCGCGGTCAGAGAACTACGCCGACTTTTGCGCGCGAATGGCCGTCGGCGGCTCGGAATTCTTCCCCATCAAGCGCCGGGGGTCCAGCATGTGTTGCGGTTTAAATTCCGTCTGCGACCAGCGATTGCCTGGATCAAATTCGACGCCGAGGAAATAGCCGATTTCCCGAAAGACGCAATAGCGAATCCGGCCGGCCAATACGCCGCTCGGGTAGGTGATGCGAACTGTACTGTTCAGCTGAATCGGCTTCTCCATTTGGAGACAAGCGCCAGATAGGGAAATGTCTTCTAAATTCGCAACGCTATGACGCGTGCGTCCGCTCTGGTCCTTCCACTGCACGTCCACCAGGTCCGCGCACAGCATCCGGGGTTCAACTCGCCTGTCCAACATAGAAATCCTCGCTTACCTATGCACTATCGGCGTTCAGCGCCGTGTGGATTAGCGCCGGACCTGAGACGGAATTGCCCTAAGTCGATATAAGGTCAGCTCTTACGACAGAACTGATGCGAAACACTGAGACGTTTCTGTGACTACAGTACCATTCAGTTCAGCCAAATGTCGGCCAACCCGAATTCCAGACCCTTTTCGCCTCACCTCCTGTATCCTGACTCAGGATGTCCACTTTTCTCTCCGCGTTTGGTGCGGAATGCAGTCGGGTGTTGCGGCGCGGCAACCTTAGAAGCGTGTTGGTAACGCTTGCGGTTTTGGCCGCGTTTGGCATCCTCGTTCCCTGGATGAAGGGCTTCGACTTCCTGGATACGCGATTCGTCCTTGCCTACTGCTCCATCGGACTGCTCTTCGCCGGACCGCTGATGGCGGAGATGCTGGCGCACGACGGCACCGCGCTGGCCGCGCCGATCGTTTACTTCGCTCGAATCCCATTGGCCGCGCTTTATGGCTGGGTCGTCTCCGTGCTGATGCTTGCCATGGGATTTGTTGTGGTCAATGTCCGGCACTGGCATGGGAGCGTCCTGCTGCCCGCGACGCCAGTACTGATCTGCGCGATCACGCTGGGCTTGCTCACCGCCATCGTTGTTGCGGAGTTCACCGCGGTCGTTACGCTGCAGCTCTCCGCGAACGCGGCGCGAATCGCTCTGCGCGTAGTCTTCCTTGGTGTGCTCGCTTTTATTCTCTTTGGGCCAGACTCCGTGAGCGATGCGGTTTCGCGAGCACTCGCCAATGATGCGCTTCCCGCCGTCGCGTGGAAGATCTCGGCGGGCTTGGTTGCGATCAGCGGCGTCCTGCTGTTCGCGTTGCAATCGACCGTGTCGCCGAAGTCCGGGGTAGAGAGCGATCAATGATTCCGCTCGTCACCGTTCCCTACGATCTTACGCAGCGCGAGTTCGAGGTGGGCCTCGGCGCAGCCCGCATCGCGAAATCACTGCGGTGGCTCGGAGAGACGGTGGACGTCGGCGCGACACCAGCATCCGACCTCGATGCGGTCTGCCAAACGAATAGGGCTTTGGCGAATAGAGTCCGTGCCGCGCTCACGCAGTCACGGCGCGCGCTGGTGCTCGCCGGCAACTGCAGCACGGCAACGGGAACGCTCGGCGGGATCGCGGGTGAAGCAACCGGTATCCTCTGGTTCGACGCGCACGGCGACTTCAACACTCCCGAAACGACAATCTCCGGCTCGATGGAAGGCATGGCGCTCGGCGTCGCGACCGGCACCTGCCATCCCCAGATCCGGGAGGCCGCTGGTCTAGCGCAACCAATCGCGCAAGACCGTGTTCTGCTGGCCGGAGTCCGCGACCTGGATGCCGGGGAACGGGAACTGCTGCTCCGCTCGCGCATCGAGCAGTTGTCGAGCGCCGAGTTCTCGATCAACGCGTTCGAGAACAGCGCGGCAAAGATCCGTGCGAACTCGAGTGAACTTTACCTCCACCTCGATCTCGATGCCGTCGACCCCGCACACTCCCCCGGCGTCAACTTCGAAGCACCCGGCGGACTGACTCCGCAGCAACTGCTCGACGCGGTCAGCGTGGTCGCGGCATGGCCGGAACTCCGGGTTGCCACGATCGCAAACTATAACCCGAATCGCGACCCCGAAGGTGTGACCCTGCGGTTGGCACTGCGCCTAGCGGCTATACTGGGGCGAAGCGCGTAACGCGTGTCGCATGACGATCACTTCACAAGCTCCGTGCCGCGTCGATTTGGCCGGCGGAACACTCGACATCTGGCCGCTGTACTTGTTTCACGAGAGCGGCGTCACGGTCAATTTTGCCGTCAACATCTACACGTACTGCACGCTCGAATCGCGCTCTGACGACAAGATCGTGATTCGATCCCGCGACCTCGGCATCGAAGACGCCTACGATTCGCTAAACGCCCTGCTCGTCGCGAAATCGCACACGCTTCCTCTGGTCGCGCATATCTTGCGATTCTTCCGCCCCGCCGGCGGCCTCGACATCGAGACGCATTCCGAATCGCCCGCCGGGGCTGGAATCTCCGGCTCGTCGGCGATGATCATCGCCACCACCAGCGCACTCAACAAATATTGCGGAACGGGCTATTCGATCGAAAAGCTCCGCGAGATTTCGCAGAACATCGAGGCGCAAATCATCCGCGTCTCCACCGGCTGCCAGGATTACTATCCTGCCATGTACGGCGGCGTCAGCGCGATCGAACTGCGCGTGGATGGAATCGCGCACAACGCGATCCAGGTGGACCACGAGGAGCTGAATCGCCGTTTCGTCCTCGCTTACACCGGCGAACCGCGCAATTCCGGAATCAACAACTGGGAAGTCACAAAGGCCCACATTGGCGGCGACAAGAAGGTTCACAAGAATTTTTCGACCATCGCCAACATCGCCAATCGCATGCGCGCCGCTCTGGAACGCGCGGATTGGGAGCAGGTTTCGAGCCTCTTGCGGGAAGAATGGACCAACCGGAAGCGCAACGCGCCCGGCATTACGACCGCATTGATCGATCGCCTGGTCACCGTAACCCGCCGCGCCGGAGCGCAGGCCGCCAAAGTCTGCGGAGCCGGTGGCGGAGGCTGCGTGCTCTTCTTGGTCGAGCCCGACTCGCAGGAGCGCGTCGCCAGAGTCATCGAAGCCGAAGGCGCGCGCGTGCTCGCGGCGAAGGTATCCGGCCGCGGCGTTCGCGTGTCCGTGAAGAAACCGCTCGCCCAGAGCGCCGGACGTTGAGCCACGAGTCCGCCGCAATGGATCTTCCCCGCAATCCGCCAACGCCGCAGCCGCCGCCCAGGCCGGACCGCGTGGCGATCCTGCTGCGCGTTGGCATCTTTATCTTCCTCGCCGTGGTCTGCCAGATCGTCTTTGGAACAATCGTCAACGCGCTGGCATCGAGCCCCAGCGGCCAAGCCAACGAGTTTCTGTTCGTTGGATCCGTGATGGCGGTATTTGCGTCCGCCGCCATCGCCAACGGGATGTCGCTGCGCATCTATGAAGGCAGCCGCATGACAGCCGTCGGCCTGGGTTGGACACCCGGCGCGCGGCGAACGCTCTTCGCCGGTGCGGGCATGGGAGCGATCGCGGCAGCGGCCGTTATCCTTCTGCCGGTGTTCTTCGGATTCGCTTCGCTTGAATGGAAGTCCTCGCCGCAGTGGGCCAGCCTCCTGTTCGTTTCCGTCGTGCTTATTTTCGGCGCATTCGGCGAAGAGCTTTTGTTTCGCGGCTACGGCTTCCAGGCGCTGGTGAAAACGTTCGGCCCGTTCTCAACGCTGCTGCCCATCAGCATCGTTTTCGGCCTGATGCACGCAGGAAATCCGAGCGCAACGCTTCTAGGGATCGTCAACACAGTGTTGTGGGGCGTGCTGCTGGGATTCGCCTATGTCAGGACCGGCAGCCTTTGGCTTCCCATCGGCCTGCACTACGGTTGGAACCTGGTTCTGCCGCTATTCGGCAGTAATCTCAGCGGCTTCACGCTGAACGTCACAGGACTCAGCATCCGCTGGAAAGCCGGCATCCTCGTCAGCGGCGGCGAGTATGGACCAGAGGGTAGCCTTCTTACCAGTGCCGTCGTGGTGTTGCTGTTCTATGCACTCCTGAAGGCGCCGCTCGCGGTACGCACGCCAGCCGGGAATGCCGAGAGCGATGCGGTGCCAAACAGCTAATATCGTTTCCGCTGGAACATCTTCAGGGTTTTCGTATGCCTGCTTTCGATGCCTGCTAAGGATAGATTTAGTACGCGCGATCTTACAGTCGCGCCTCGGTTGCGGAATACGGAATCCCTGAAAATGCTCTCGTGTTCTGACCGGCAAAAACATCCCCGGGCTGAAGCCCGGGGTTATAGCCCCGCCGGTTACGGTGAGGATCGTTTCGATCGGAATCACGCGGTCAGATTACTAGCATTCTTTCCCCAGGAGACGCCCCCAGATGACCAGCAAAGCCTCGGACGTTCAAACCTACGTGGAGCAACTGCCGGCCGAGCGCCGCCCCGTGATCGAAAAGCTACGCGCTCTCTGTCGGCAGTGCCTGAAGGGCTACGAGGAAGACATGGCCTACGGCATGCCCGTCTACAAACGAAACGGCGTCGCTGAAGTAGCGTTCGCCAGCCAGAAGCAATACATCTCGCTGTACGTTATGAAGAAGGATGTGGTCGACGAATTCCGAGAGGCGCTGGCGGCCGCCAGCATTGGCAAAGGCTGCATTCGGTTCTCGAAACCCGAGAAGATCGACTTCGACGTCGTGAAACGCCTGCTGCGCCGGAACGTGGAATCGAAATCCTCGCCTTGCTAGCCCGGAAAGGGTGCGCGGGCAACGTCACAGCACGCAAGCAACGATGCCCGCGCACTCCGTTTTACGGTCTGTGACTTAGGAGAACAGGGGCAGATCGAGAATCTGCTGCAGCGGATCGGCCGCTCCGCTCGCATCCACCCGATAATCGGCCTGCATATAGCTCATGCGCCGGCTGAGATAGAGATCCTCCAGCCGCTGTGGGTTGCGCGCGAGCGGTCGATCCACCGTGTCGTTCATGAGCCGCAGCCGGATCTCGTCCAGCGGGCAGTCCAGCCAGATGGTCACGCCATTCTCGTTCATCAGCCCGATATTCTCTTCGACCGCAAAGGCACCGCCGCCGAGCGCCAGAATCGTCGGCCGCCCGCTCTGGATCGCGCGAATGCGTTGATTGAGAGCCGCCGCTTCGATCTTGCGGAACTCTTCTTCGCCGCGCGTATCGAAGATTTCGGCAATCGAAATCTTGTGCTGCGCTTCGATGTCCGCGTCGAGGTCGAAAAAGCTCCAACCGAGTTCATCGGCGAGGCGCGCTCCGACGGTTGATTTTCCCGAGCCCATGAAGCCGACCAGATAGATGCCGGGGGTTCGTTTGAGTTTGAGAGTCATGCCGGGCTATTTCCAGACTGCCTATCTTTGTTGATTCTCGCAAAACGCCGATGGACAATGGCGGGGAACAATCGCTCCAAGGCGACAATCGCCCAGCCGATCCGCGGCGTCATCACCGTGCGCGCGTCGCGTTCGACACCACGCACGATCGCCTCCGCGCATGCCTCCATCGACACCGCAAAACGCTTCGCGCCGGCGATCGCCGGCGGCGGGCGGCCGACAATCGCATGAGACTGGAACCGAGTGTTGACGTATCCCGGACACGCCAGCATCGCGCGGATCGCGTGCTCTTCCAGCTCCATCCGTAGCCCATCGGTGAGCGATCCCAGCGCAAACTTTGTCGCCGAATACAGTGTGAACCAGGGCAGCGTCACTTTGCCCGCAATCGAACCGACGTTGACGATCATCCCGCGCGCGCCTTCGATGGGCTGCTGCGATTTCATCTGCGCGGCCGCGAGTTGCGCAAGCTCCAGCGGCGCGAAGAAGTTCAGCTCGAAAAGACGCCGCGCATCCGCCATCGGCGCCGCGTGCGACGGCGCATACAACCCGACGCCCGCGTTATTGACAAGAATATCGATGCGTCCGAACCGCGCCACTGTATTCTCAACGGCAAGCTTCCGCGCGTTCGGCTCGAGCAAATCCGCCGGTGTAATGAGAGCATCCGGATACGGGAGTTGTCGCAATTTCGACTCCGTCCGAGCAACTAGCGAGAGACTTGCGCCCCGCGCGGCAAAGGCAGCAGCGCAGGCCGCGCCAATGCCTTCCGAGGCTCCGGTGATCAGAACGACGCTGTTTTTGATTTTCATGGCGGATCCGCGGGAGGCGCGGACTTCCTGGATCAGTTGCCGCTTACGGACGGGAAAATAGATAATCGTACCATGCAGGATAGTCTTCTCCCGCTGTTTCCCTTGACTCTGGTCCTGCTTCCCAAGGCGACCCTCCCGCTGCACATCTTTGAAGAGCGCTACAAGGACTTGATCGGCGAAGCGCTCGAGAATCAGAGTGAATTCGGTATCGTGCTCGCCGGCGAAAAGGGCGTCGTCAACACTGGGTGCACCGCCACCGTGGACCGCGTCGTCGAGACCTACCCCGACGGACGCCTCGACATCATCATTCGCGGCCAGCGCCGCTTTGCACTGCTGCGACTGAACGACGACAAGCCGTACCTGCGGGCCGTCGTCGATTTCTTTGAAGACATCGAGCCCGAAGATCCGCCGCCCTCGCACGTGCTGGCGAGAGCGATTCGCGCCTACGAAGACTGGCAGGCTTTTGACCGCACGCGGACCGAGCGCGAAACCCCGGATTCCGCGCCCGAGCTAAACGACCGCCTGCTGAGCTATCAACTGGCCCGCACTGTGCCCGACTTGCACTTTCGCCAAATGCTGCTCGCCACGCGCAGCGAAACCGAGCGCCTGAAGCAGATCGCCGAATTCCTCCCCGGCTTCATCGCCAAACAGAAACTGGTCGCGCACATCAAGGAAGTCGCGCCGAAGAACGGACACGGTAAACGGAAGGTAGACGAATAGCGAACATGCGCAAGCATCTCTTAATCGACGCCGACGACACGCTGTGGGAGAACAACATCTATTTTGAAGATGCCTTCGACGAATTTGTCGAGTATCTCGGGCACTCCCGCCTGACGCCCGCCGAGATCCGCGACGTCCTGAATGAGATCGAATCCACCAACGCCAAGATTCACGGCTACGGGTCGATGAATTTCGGCCGAAATCTTCAGGAGTGCTATCAACACCTGGCCGAGGGCCACATCGCCGCCGGCGATCTGGAGCAGGTAATGGCCTTCGCCGCACGCATTCTCCGCAAACCCATCGAACTGATCGCCGGTGTTGCGGAGACCCTCGAGTACCTGAGCGAGCGACACGAGCTTACCCTCTTCACCAAAGGGCATCCCGAAGAGCAGAAGCTAAAGGTCGATCACAGCGGGCTAGCAGGCTACTTCGCGCACACGGCAATCGTGAAGGAGAAGGACGTCCCCACCTACCGGGCGCTGATTGCCGATCGGGGAATCGATCCTCAGGCCGGTTGGATGATCGGCAACTCGCCAAAGTCCGACGTCAATCCGGCGCTCGAAGCTGGACTCGGCGCGGTCTTCGTTCCCCACGCCCGCACCTGGGTCCTTGAGCGAACCGAACTACGCCGAGATTTCCCGCGCTTGATCGAGGTGGAGAGCTTCACCGATTTGCGAACGGTATTTTAGGTTCACATTCGTTATTTTTGACTCAAGCTCTTCGGGAACCCGCCGATATGGAACGATAAGATGATTGAGTTCAGCACACCAGTCCAAGGCCTCCAGGCCGCGACCGCCAAGTTGAATGCAACCGCGTCTCGCATTGCGAGCGTCGGCAACTCTTCGAGCGGAGATTCCGTCAATCTAAGCGCCGAACTGCTGGCGCTGCTCGAAGCCAAGTACGCAACTGCCGCCAACGTCCAAGTCGCGCAAACGATGGACGAAATCTCGAAAAGCGTCCTCAATATTGTCGGCTGAGGGGAAGGCAGGGTTGGCTGAGCGTAACGCAGTTCTCCTGGCGTGTGATCCACCGCAACACCAGCCTACGGCCGCGGCGGACCGCCACTTCCGCCGCCAAACGTGAACCCATTCGGATTCGCAAACCCACCCTGCTGTTGTTGCTGTTGCTGTTGCTGCTGTTGACCCGGCGCGGGCGGAGCCCCAGGAGTCCCCGGCCGACCCAACGGATTGTTGTTTGTCGGCAAACCCTTATTCTGTTGACCCAGCAGTTCCTTCAGGTCAAACACGAACTCCCACTCCTGATACTTCTTCCGGTCCTTGTAGACCTTGATTCCAGTGCCAGAGAACGTGCTCGCGAACCCCGCGATTCCGCCCGCGCCGAACTGGTTCGCATTCGCCGCCGTGGCCGCCGCCGGATTCTGCCGTGGCGTTGTGATGATCTGATTGATCAACCCAATGGCTGGATTCGGAGTACCTGGCCCACCGGGGAAACCCCCTTGCGGCAGCCCTCCGCCGAACGCCCCAGGCGGCGCGCCATTGATCTGCGTACCAGGCTGGGGGAACGGAACGGTGCCCGGCTGGAACGGTGAGACACCGCCGGTCTGCGAATTGGCAGGGGCACCAGGATACGGATTACCCTGCGGCGACTGGGGGAAACCGGCCGGAAACCCCGGATTCCCGGTGCCATTGATCTGCGCCCCAGGTTGAAACGCCTGCGGCCCGCCGAGAGCGCCGCCTGGGAACTGCTGCTGGCCCGGCGCGCCTGGATTTCCTTGCTGCGGATAACCGGTGATCCCCGCTTGGACCTGACCTGGATACTGCCCTGGCGAACCGGGATTCTGCAGCGCGCTCGGGTTATTCCACTGCAATGCGTTGGGATCCTGCGGCGCACCCCCTGGGAATCCACCGGCAAAGTTGGGATTTGCTCCTGGCGTACGGTCGCTCGGCCGCTGCCGGGCGAACGCATTAAGGTCCTGCCCCGCATCTGCCGGATTCCCAGGGCTCGCCGACGCTAGTTGATCTTTCTCCTTCGCCGGATCGAGCCCCGGCGCCTTCTGCACCAACGAATCGGTCAACTGGCCCGCGGTGTTCACGTGAATGATCCGCCACTCGTCTTTGCCGGTCATTGGGTCGACATAGCGGCGGCGCAGGAAACGGACGTTGTTCGTATTCTCGAGGTCCTCAATGCGCTGCGGAAACTTCTTCGTCTTGGCGTAGTAGACCTGGATCGCGCGCTTGAACTGCTCGCCGCGATCGACCAGCATCTGCTCCCGATCGCGCTGGCTCTCAAACGCCACGCGCGGCATCGCCATGAACAGCATAATCGACACTGAACCCGCGAGAAAAAAGATGAACAACAGGGCGAATCCGCTCTGGTTGCCGCGCCGCGTGCTGGGGCGATGGAATTGCACTGTGTCTCTAACTCGGGCTCGTACTCTCGGTCACAAGAGGCAGCGTCTGCTTGTTGTTATTAGGGACGTCTTCCACCTCGGCTGAGGTACGCCCGACACGAACCACTTTGTACTTGCCGCGCAGCAATTCGCCGCGTGTCCCAATCACAATCTCGTCGCCGTCGAGAAAGAACCCGCGTTCCGGACCTCCGCGCGGACTCGCCAGGAAGCCATAGAACTTCAGCGGGATCGGCGACGGTGGCGGCTTCACAACGACGGGCGCGGGCGGAGGCGGAATCGCCGGCAGCGGGCCCACGAAAGAGGCAACGACGGTTTTGGGCTTGATCGGATCGACTTTCGGGAGAGCGACCGCCGCCCCAAAGTCGAACAAGCTGCGAATCCCCGATTCCGCGGACACCTTCTGTAATCGCGCCAAACGATCAAGCCGCAGCGTCGGATCGACAACGGATAGATCGACGGCATCTTCCCCGCGTTTGGGCTTCAGCGACGGCCGGAATTCTTCCAGCGACCCGCGTCCGGCGATTCCGCCGCGCTGCACCGCGCGCGTTTGCGGCCGCGTCGGATCCACGGAACGGGGAGCCTTCGGCTGAATCGGCACGGGCGACTGCGCGACACCAGCAGGCTTCGGTGTCGACGAAACCGTCGCGCCCGGCGGAAGACTAGGCTCGCTATTGATCCACCAGGCCACAACAAGCACGACCAGTAGCCCGCCGAGGCCCATCACCTTCTTCGGCTCCGCGCCCAGGGTCAGCTTCATTGGCCCAACTCCTGCCGCGAACTCAGCGACGCACGCGGACCCTTCGATCCATCGGGCTTCGCCGCATCCGTCTCGGACGGAATACCGGGAATCTGAGGCAACACTCCGCCATCTTCGCGCACAAACGTATCGATCTTCATCGTCACGCTCAATCGATTACCGCCTTGCTGCGGCGCGGCGTTCAGCGTCTCAATAATCAGCAACCGAGGCGACCGGTCGAGATCCGCGATAAACCGCATCACGTCCGCGAACGTGCCGTCGTAGTTCGCCGTGATGCTCATCAGGCTCAGCGTCTCAGAGCCATCGATCAGATCCGTCGTATACGCAATCTCTCGAGGCACGATTTGCGCGTGTTGCGACATCGCGTTGAGATCGCTCACCACCGTCGAATACGCCGTCCGCCGCGCCAAAAAATACTTCGCGAGAAACTTGTCGCCTTCCGCGCGTCCGGCGTCCACTTTGGACGCCACTTGCTTTGCCCTCTGCAGGGAAGCCCGCCGTGCAAGCGCTTGCTGACGTAGACTCGTCAACTGCTGCTCCAACGCTTCGGGCGATCCGCCCCACCAGCCCATCGCAATCGAAAATACAACAAGGTTCGCGAGCAGCAGCCCACCGACCACGATGCGCCCGACGAGCTTGGGGTCCTTCGCGGAGAAGCCGCCGCCGCCGCCGCGAATGGCAGACGTGATGCGCTCGCTATAGTTTTTGGGCATAGCTCACACTGATGCGCGCGCGGTAAAGCGGCTCATTCTGGCCCGGAGGCAGTTGTGTATGGATCGTCGTCGGCCCAAACATCGGCGCGGCCTCGAGTCTCCGAATCAATTGAATCACCGGCTCCGGATTCTTCGCGCCGACCACCATATCGAGCAAAACCTCGTTCTGCGAATTGATGTTCGGCAGCCGGACCGTAATCAGCCGGACGTCGGCCGGCATCACCTGCGCGATATCGGCGAACATCCGAGTCCACGAAATACTCTTGCGATCGATCAGCGTATTCAGCAGCAGGCTACGCTGCAATGCTTCCGCATTCTCGGGCAGCCGCATCGCGCCATCGAACTTCGCCTGCTCCGCGTTCAACTGCATAACGTCTTTGTTGAGCTTCTCGATCGCTTCCCGCGTCTCTGCCATGCGCGACCGCTCCTGATACACCAGGAACGATTGCAGGATCAGCAGCAGCCCGAGGACGCCGCCCATAACGAGGGTGGCTACAAAAGCCGGCCGGTCCTGCCGGAACGGCTCACTCGCAAGATTGATCGGAACTCTCACAGCGCTCTCTCCAAGTATCCATAGAGTCCCGCATTGAATGCACCCGGAGTCCCCATCTTGCCCCGCAAGGGTTCGGCCGGAATCGAGATCGCCTGCAAGAAGGACGGCGTCGCGCCGAATCCGCAGTGCAACACCTTCGCCGCCGGAACCCCGAGCTCATCTTCCGTATAGGCAAGCGTCGGATGCAGCACCGCCAGAATCTCTTCCTCACTGCCGTCTTCGACAAGCACGCACCGCACCAGCCGGACCGCGTTATCCTGCAAGACCATCACTGTCAGCACGCGGCCGCTGAGCTTCACAACCACGCACACGCCCGATTCGCGAACCAGTTCCAACATCGCGAGCGATGCGACCGTGATCTCGCCCGGCTGAAATCCCGCGCTCCGAAACAGCGTCTCGTACCGCGCCAGAATCTCGAATGAAACCGTCGCCGCCACCACCTGCACGCGGTTCTTCTTCGACGGCTGCACGTAATAGCTAACCTGCGCTGCTTCGATATCGAAGGGAACGCTCTTCTTGATCCGGAAGCGGACCAGCGGCATCTGCTCCTCGGCACTCGACGGAAACGAATCGAAGTCGAGGACGGCCAACCGCGCGGCGTAGTCAGGCAGCACCAGCGCCGCCCGCCGCTTGCGATTTCCGTTCACCGGAAACAGTGCCTGTAGCGTCTCGAGCAGTGTATTCGCGTCTGCCAGGTTGTCTTCGGTCGGCGACGCGATTACCGTCCCGGCCGCGAACTCGCGAAAGCCCGGCTGAAAGCCGGACGCGTGCGCCGATGCGAACGCGAGCCCCGCTTCCGACAACTCGAACGCGTACGCCGCCGGCGGATCCAGCACCAGTTTCTTAATGGTGTCGAGCACGCTCATCCGTTAGCCTTCAATGAAGGTCACCTTGTTGATCTCTTTCAGCGTCGTGATACCCAGCCGTGCTTTCTCAAGCGCGGATTCGCGCAGGAACGTCATACCTTCGGCTGCCGCTTGCCGCCGGATCTCCGATGCCGGTCGCTTGTTCAAAATCATTTCGCGAATCGGCTCCGACAGGTCGAGCAGTTCGTGGATCGCCGTGCGCCCGCGGAACCCCGTCCCGCCGCAATCAAAACAACCTGATCCCTCATAGAAGGGGACGTTACGCCATTCTTCTACGTTGAGGCCGCTCTCGACCAACTCCGCTTCCGACACAGGAATGGCCTTCTTGCAATGCGGGCAAATGATGCGCACCAGCCGCTGCGCCAGAATGCAGTTGAGCGCGGAAACGAAGTTGTACGCCTCCACGCCCATGTTGAGGAATCGCCCCAACACGTCGAGCACGTTATTCGCGTGCACCGTCGTAAACACAAGGTGGCCCGTCAGCGCCGCGTTGATCGCAATCTGCGCCGTCTCCTGATCGCGGATTTCGCCGACCATGATCTTGTCCGGATCGTGACGCAGAATCGAACGCAAGCCGCGCGCAAACGTCAGGCCCTTTTTCTCGTTCACCGGAATCTGCGTGATTCCCTTGATCTGGTATTCCACCGGATCTTCAATCGTGATGATCTTGTCTTCGTCGTTCTTGATCTCGCTCAGCGCCGCGTACAGCGTCGTCGTCTTACCCGAGCCCGTTGGTCCGGTCACCAGCACCATGCCATACGGCTCTTTGATGTAGCGCCGGAACTTCACCATGTCGTTCTCGGCGAATCCGACGACCGCAAGCGACAGCTTCGAGAACTTCTCGCTCATCGACTCTTTGTCGAGCACGCGAAGCACGGCGTCCTCGCCGTGAATGGTCGGCATGATCGACACGCGGAAGTCGATCAGGCGCGTCTTATAGCGAACCCGAAAGCGCCCGTCCTGCGGAATGCGGCGCTCGGCAATATCCAACTCCGACATCACCTTAATGCGCGAAATGATCGTCGAATGCCAGTCCTTCGCAATGGGCGGCATCGCGTAATGCAGCACGCCATCGATCCGATACTTGATCGCGACTTCCTGATCGCGAGTTTCGATGTGAATGTCGGACGCGCGGCGCTCGAGCGCATTGAAGATCGTCGTGTCGACTAGCTTGATGACCGGGGCAATGTCGGAATCGCCCGCCGCCAAACGGTCAATCGACAGCGTCTCATCCGGGTTGTCCTCATCGGCAACAACGTCCAGCGTGAAGCCTTCGGTGACTTCCTCAAGTACGCGCTGCGACTGCTCCGTCTTCTTGAGCAAGTCCGAAATCTGCGAAAGCGTGGCCACTTTGACGCGCAGCTTCTTGTTCAGCAGCAGCGCGAGTTCGTCGATCAGATTCAGATTTCGCGGATCCGCCAGCGCAATCTCGAGCGTCCCGTTCTCGGCCTGAATGGGCACGAAATTGTAGCGGAACATCAGATCTACG
This sequence comes from Acidobacteriaceae bacterium, assembly GCA_043788745.1. Taxonomy (GTDB): domain Bacteria; phylum Acidobacteriota; class Terriglobia; order Bryobacterales; family Bryobacteraceae; genus JBBQWZ01. The sequence continues at coordinate 1,627 of JAYVTO010000292.1, read as the reverse complement.
GGCACCGAAGTAAACAGATCGTGGTCGATCCGTACTTCGCGCAGATCCACGAACTCGCAGTAGTACCGCTGCGCCACCGCGCGCGCGGCATTGATCTCGGTCGTGAAATCCTTCGGAAGCGCTCTGTCCGTCGGTGCCATAGCAGGGTCCTTACTTCATCGAATCCGCGAGCGAGAAAATCGGCAGGTACAGCGACACCAGCACGAAGGCAACGAAAATTCCCATAAAGATCATGATCGCGGGTTCAATCAGGCTCATCGTCGCCGCGACGCTGGTGTTGACGTCCTCTTCGTAGAACTCCGCAACGCTCGTCAGCATCGCCGGTAGCGCGCCCGTCGACTCGCCCACCTCCATCATGTCGAGCGAAAGCCCTGGAAACACTTTGGTTTGCCGCAACGAATGCGACAACGGCTGGCCCTCTTTGACCAACTTCGAAGCCTGCCGCAGCGTCTTCCGCAACACGATCGCACCCAGCGATTCGGACGAAGTCTCAAGCGCCGGCATCAGCGGAATACCGCCGACCAACAGCGTCGAAAGGACGCGCGAGAACTGCGCCACTTGATACTTGATCCAGATGTCGCCAACAATCGGCGTTTTGAGAATCGCCCGCTCCAGCGCCTCGCGACCCGGCTCCGTCCGGAACCAGTAGCGTAGCCCGAACGCACCGGCCACGAGCAAAGCGAACCCAAACAGCACGTAGTTGCGCGCCGTCGTGCCCACCGCAATCAAGATCTTCGTCGGAGCGGGCAACTCCGCCGACATGCTCTCGTAGAGCGTGGCGAAATTCGGCACGACGTAGGTGATCAGAAACACGATCAGGCAGACCACTAAAACAACCAGCAAGGTTGGATACATCAGCGAAACAATCAGCTTCTTGCGCACCGAAAGCGCCAACTTCTGATACCCAATGAAGCGGTCAATCACTTCGCCCAGCGCGCCAGAACGCTCCCCGGCCAACACCGAAGTCACATAGATCGCCGGAAACACGTGCTGCGCATCGAACGCCTCCGACAGCAGCGACCCGTTGCGGACTTCATCCCGAACCGCCGAAACGTGCTTGCCCAGCTTCGGATCCGTCAGGCGGTCGGCCAGCAAGTCCAGGCTCTTCAGAATCGGAAGTCCGGCCCGGATCAGCGTCACAAACTGCTGATTGAAAATCAGGAACTTCTCCATATTCAGCTTGCTGGAACTAGGCCGGAACGCCCCCGCGATGCCCGCCTCGGCGCGCGGCTTGATCGAATAAATCAGGAAACCCTGCTGTGTGAACTTGTCGCGCAGGTCTTTTTCGGAGGCAGCCTCAGCAATCTGCTGATGGATCTCCCCACGAGCGTCCGCGTATTTGAGCGAGTATTCGGCCATTTGTGCCTGACGAGGCGTCGGGGCGCAAATCGCCCGCTTACTAGGCTAGACGGCGAATCCGTGCCGAGCGTGCAACCCGGTTAACTGTAGACAGTCCTTGCGGTGGCGTAGGTGCCGGATCTCGACGGCGCGATGAGCGTCATCGAGCGCGTAAACCACGCGATCGATCCCACATCGAATGCGCCATAAGTCCTTGTATCAATTGAGTCTCCGGGCGGAAGGCTGGATGACCAGCGAGTACTCAGCCACGAAGCCTTCCGCGCTTCAC
>JAYVTO010000291.1:0-3161 GCA_043788745.1 Acidobacteriaceae bacterium | reverse complement strand
CACTCCCAGTCCCCTATTGGTTCGGTTATCTCATCTGCCACGCCCAGCAGATCCGCTGAAGTACGAATCCAAGACCGGGAACTTAAGAATTCATCCGGTGGCGGCATTTCGCTGCGGAGAATCTCTTCGGCCCACCGAGCACTCGGCGCAGCCTCACCACATTTTTCTCTTGTTACCGCAAAAAGCGAAGCCAACCCGACAAGCCGACCAGCGCGTAGAGCGCAACGCTGTTGATCCGCCTCCACCAAACTTGCCTGCCAGACCGTATCAACCCATTGTTCAATCCGGTCAAGCTGATCGTGCGCTTTCAATCGCTCGAACAGCTCAAGTATCTCGGTGGAGCGAGATATCAATTGATTTCCGAGCGCATAACATAGCGCTTCGGTTGGTCCTTCAAACACACGAAGAACTCGAAGATCACGCATCATTCGTGGAACTTCATTTGTCTCGATGTACCCGCGTCCGCCCAGCAACTGCGCTAGATCGTCGACAACAGTCCAAGCCAACTCGGGGACCACCGTCTTTAAGATCGAATATGCTGCAAGGTTTGCATTTTGATCTTTTGAGAACCAAGAAGACAACTCATCGAGTAAAGCAGCGGAAGATTCGACCGCGCTACAGGCTGAAGAAATCCGCTCCTGGGCGAATGCATTGTCCAGTAGAACGCCGGTGGCAATCAGGCGCTGCCTAGCGTATCGAGTCATCAATTGCACCGCACGACGCATCGCACCGAGAGCACTGGCCGCAGCAAAAAGCCGCCCCAGTTGAAAGGCAGACTGCGCGATTGCATAACCACTACCAATTTGGCCAAGAGCCGCAGACTCCGGAAGTTCAACCTGTCTGAGGATCACTTCATTTTGGACCAGAGCGCGCAGGCCCAGCGTAGGAGCTTCGGGGCCTACAACGACCCCCGCCGTATCTGCTGGCACAAGAAACGCCCGAATGCCCGTCTCCTTGCCGTTCTGATCCATTTCCCTTGCAAGGACAATCAGTACCGACGCCCAGGCGGCGAGGCCAATCCAAATTTTGCGTCCGTCCAAGATCCACCCATCTTGCGTTCGAATCGCTGTGGCGGCCATGGCTCGCGGATTGCTCCCCGCTCCCGGTTCAGTAACCGCGAGCGCACCCAGTGCGCGACCGGAAGCCAGTTCCTTCACGTAACGGGAAATCTGGAGAGAACTGCCAAAATCTAACAATGGCTTGAGTACTAAAGCGTTTTGGATACCAACCAAAGCTCCGAGACTTTGGTCCATCGCTCCTAACTGTTCAATGACGCGTAGCGTATCCTTCAAAGCGAGTTCTAATCCCCCGTGCTGGGCGGGGGTCAGTAATCCGAATAGTCCTTCTTTGGCGAACGACAGCACGATGTGCGGCGACAGCATTCTCCTCTCGTCCATCACTGATGAATTCACACGTTTTGAATAAAACTGACGCAGCCAACTCAAGAGTTTTTCAACTCGTTCCGGTGAATCATTCGGCAATTCGAATCCCATTCCTTGACCCCATTCGCCGATCGATGCCAATCTAGCGGATTCCCGGCGGCGTAGCTTGCCGCTGGTGGTTCTGGGAATCGAATGTGGCTTTAGGATCCAGATGCGGTCTGGCACCACGCCTAGAGACTGAATCAAGATTTTCCGGATCGATTGTTCGATTCGTGGATGATCGATTGTGGGCACTCGGCTTTCGACCGCCAAACCGAAAAGAGTATTGCCGTCCCCTTCAAACTCGAAGGCGACGCTTGCGTTGAAACGAACGCCGTCGACCTGCCCTGCGAATGCCTCAACATCGGCGGGGTAAATGTTTCGACCGGCCGAAATAATTAGTTCCTTTTTGCGGCCACAAACATAGAGTTCTCCCTCGTGCAGGAAGCCAAGGTCGCCAGTAGGCAACCAACCGTCTCGTATCGGCGAAGCCTCACCGAGGTATCCGCGCATCACCGAAGGACCCTTGGCCCATACCTCGCCGATCGTGTCTGCCCCGACCGGCAGTTGGTCGCTATCGCGAATCTCAATGGAGTGTTCAGGAAACGCGCAGCCAACAGAGACGATTTCGCGGGTGGCCGCACCGCTTTGAGGAGAAACGAAAACTTCGCCTCGGCTCAGCTTTTCGGCGTCGGCGACAACTGTTCGAATTTCTTCACGCATCGGCGGAAACGTCGTGGCGAGCACCGTCTCGGCCATTCCATAAACATTACGCATCGCCGAGGGTCGAAAGCCGTAGGGCTCAAATCGCCGGACGAATGCCTGCACAGAATCCTTGTTAATCGGCTCCGAGCCGTTGTAAGCCCACCGCCAGCTTGATAGGTCAAGTCCTTCGAGGTGTGAATCGGGTAGCTTGTATGCACATAGAGAATAAGCTGAATTCGGCGCAGTGCTCAAAGTACCGCGGTGTTGCGTAATTAAGCGCAGCCAAATGGCTGGCCGCCGCAAAAATGCTGATGGGTCGGTAAGTACAAGCTTGCATCCCCGCGATACCGCACCGGCGAGATGACCCACTAAGCCCATGTCGTGGAATAGGGGAAGCCAACACACGATAACGTCCTCGCTTGTCCAGCCCTCATTGGTGGCCATCGCACGTAGATTGGCGGTTAAGTTTTCGTGCGTGATTTGTACTGCGCGAGGCTCCAGGACGCTCCCCGACGTGAACTGTAGGAATGCCAATGAGGCAGGATTCCGCTCGGCCTCCCTGCCTCCGGTGGGATGTCCGGTTGCGAAGCGGTCCACGCGGACTGCGCGCAGTCCAGCGGAATCGAAGGCTGATCGCAGTCTTTCTATGTGCTCCGGTGGGAACGAACTATCCATCAAAACTGCTGCGGGATGGCAAATGCGGGCTTTCCGCAGGATGGAGTCGACAAAGGGTTCGATGGTCTGCCAGTTAGGAGCAATGATGCTAGGAATCGCGCCAACCCGCTGTACCGCAAGAAAATTGATGACTAAGTCCCGAGAATTTGGGCCACAAAGCAAGACAACGCTTTCGTGCGGCAAGCCCCATGATTCGATGAACTGGGCAGCGCAAGCTTCAACGGCGATTTCAAGCTGATCCCAGCCGAGGGTAAGATTCGTTTGCTCGCAGAAGGTAACTCCACCGGGTGAATTGTTGTACGCGTGGTTGCGAAGGGCCGTCGATAGAGTGGGATTATTTATGGGCACAGTCAGCTGATC
>JAYVTO010000290.1:0-7203 GCA_043788745.1 Acidobacteriaceae bacterium | reverse complement strand
AGGATAAAGGCGTTGCCCGCTGAGCAGCCGCGGATTCAAATCGGATCGAGTCGTAAGCTTGTGGCTGACGGTCCCTACGTACGACATGTCCACGAGAATTCCCTCCGGCAATTGACGCTGGAAGCCAAGGGACCAGCGCTCGGTGTATGGACTGCGCAGGTCCTTCTCCACCGCGCCCTGCTGGGGATCGAGCAAACTGGGGGCGCTTGGAGTTGTTGGCAGTCGCGAGGAATGGTTGGGTGATCCGCGTCCGGTGTTTTGCGCTGTGAATGCCGTGCTGTTCGCATTCGGCGTCGTTGAGGCCAGATCGAGCGAGATAATCTGAGTGAACATGGCATCGTAGCTGATCTGATATCCACCACGCCAGACCGTTTTGCCATCGCCAAACAGCTTGCCCAGCCAGCCCGGACGCAGCGGAGGTGACCAGGCGAAGCCGAAGGCAGGCCCAAAGTTATTGTCGTCGCGATTCACTTCGTTCCGCACCAGAAACAGAGCCGGATCGAACCCGGCGAAGGCCGGATAGGGAACCACATTTATAAACTGACCGAAGTTTTCGTAGCGCAGTCCAAACGTGAGAGCCAGCGCTGGAGTCGCCTTCCAACTATCCTGAAAGAAATAGGACTGGCGGAACTGATTCGGGTGAAACGGCTTCACTCCGAAAGTCCTCGTTGCGGAGCCCGAGGGCCCACTGAAGTCATCCAAAAAGTTGGCGAAGGCGCTGTAGCCCAGTGCCGTGCTGTCCCGGTACTGGAGATTTCCCACGTTGTCCGCTCCCGCAACCTGCTCCGTAAGTTGACGCGCAAACTCCACCCCGTAGCGGAAAGCATGTCGCCCCAGCAGCTTGGTCTGCGTCTCCTGGAAGGTGAAGTCGCGACTATTGGACAGCTTGTGGTTCGCTGCGTTTAGGCCTGGGGCGTCAACAGTGGAAATGCTGATCTGCGGCAACGTTCGCGCCACCGAAACGGAGGTTGGCGAGACGCGAAACAAATCTTCTTCCGGCCGCGCGTAGGAGAAACGAAACTCGTTGGTGAAGCTAGGCCCGAAAGTGTAGCTGTCGGCGAACAACAGGTTCTGGTGCCTGTTCCAATCTTCCTGTAGGAAACCGGGGTACCTGATTGGCCGGATTGTCGTAGGAGAAGTGAGCCGCGAGTCGAAGAGGTAGCGCCAGGAGAGCCTGTGCGCCTCCGACTGGTAGTGATCGATTCGCGCCAGCCACTGCGGGCCATCGTCAGTCGACGTCTGACCATACGGGGCAGCGCCGAATTGCACCTGGCCGCGCTCAACGCCCGTCTGCGGATCACGGCCCAGCGGCAGCGAAAATGGAACAGCCGAGCCGCGCAGGTTTCCCAGCGAGCCCAGGTACAAATCGAGATTCGAGTTCGACGGGAACAGCGTTCGCAATCGCGAGGCGGCATCCGCGGTAGGAAGCTGAAAGGTGGTATGGTCCGTGGCATGCCGGTTGTTTTGCTGGAAGCCGCCAAAGAAAAAGGTCTTGTTCTTGCGCACCGGCCCGCCTACGGTGAATCCAAAAACATTGCTGGCGAAAACCGGTTTTGGGGCGCCATTCAGTTTGTCGAGATTGGAAACCGAGTTAAACCTCTGCGACTGATAGCGCCACAGCAGTGTCCCATGCAGACGGTTCGTGCCCGATTTTGTGACCACATTGAGGACGCCTCCGCCAGCCCGCCCGAACTCGACGCCGAAGTTGCCGGTTTGCACCGAAACTTCCTCCACCGCGTCCGCGATGTTGAATGGCTGGGACACCCCGGAAAACGTCAGGTCGTTGTTTCCCGCGCCATCCAGAAGGTAGTTGTTTCCACGCACCCGCTGACCATTGATCGCGTACTCTGAACCCTCGGAAGTCGCCTGGTTGCCGGTCCAACGAAAGCTGCCTGAAGCCTGAGTCACGCCGGGTAAAGTGCGCGCCAGCGAAAGCGGATCGAGCGATATCAGAGGCAGGTCGCTCACCTCACGCGGCAGGAAGTTGCCTCCCCGCAGCGGTCCGTCCTTAATCAGGATCTCGCTCGATGCGGCGTTCACTTCGATCCTGGTGTCGGAAGTGCCCACCTCCAGCCTCGGATCGAAGGTGGTGACCCGATTGGCCTCGACGCCGATTCCGCTGGCCAGGAACGGCCGGAATCCGGCATGGGTCACATTGAGCTCATAAGCTCCAAGATCTACCGCATCGAACCGGTAAATGCCCGATTCGTTGGCATCCGTGGACCGCCGGACTCCCGTCTCGACGCCGGTCAGGGTCACCCGCGCTTGGGCGATCAAGGCGCCAGAAGGGTCCATCACCGTCCCGGTCACCGTACCCCGGCTGGTTTGGGCATGCGCGGCGCTGGTCAGGATCACGACTGCCGCGAGTGACCCCATCCTCTTATACATTGCTTTTCTCATAATCTATCGTCATTTCATCGAACAGCTAACAGGCGCGGCGGCGCGAATCATCAGGAACACGACAGCAACACAGGCGGGAATTGCCACCACAAACGGCGCGCTAGCCAGGCCCCTCGCCCTCAACAAACAGGGAGGGGTCTGGAATCCGGAGCGCGCCGATTGCGGAAAGAGCACGGTAATTTAACTGGAGCCTGACGAAGCCTGCATGCCTACCTCAATATTCCATCGGATGGCCAGCAAGACCTTCTTTCGGGTGCCGCCTCATCGGACTGTCGATATTGCGTCACTGTTTCCTGCCATCGGAATCGCCATCGCCGTCGCCCACAGGCCGCAAAGCGTGGCTCACTACCCAATCGGCGAGCTTCTGCCCGTGTGCGATGCCCTCTTCCACTGCGTTCCGGAAGTGAAAGCCAACAAGGATGCGCGACATACCGTTCTCCTCCGCAGCCTCGGAAAAGCTGTAAAATATCCGAGTTCGGGGGGAAGCGCTTTCGCAGGTCTGGCCGGAAGGTAATGTTGTGCTGCACGTACCGAAACTGACCCGGTCCGTCCCAAAGAACCGCTGCAGGACACGGGCCGCGATTCCGCCTTCGACAGCATGTCCCGAGTCGTAGTCCGGAACCGGCGGCGTCACCACCAGGGGCGTCCAGCCCGGGTCTCCAACCGTGTCCGGGTTTCCGTCGGCGTTGCCCTCGCGGATAGCAGTCACCGGCCGCCAGTAGTTGTAGAAATATTTGGCATTGAACGAGGATATATACCCGTCGGCCAGCCCCAAATTCAGCAGCGCGAAGAGCCGGGCATTTTCCCACAGCCTCAATCGCTCCGATACCGAAACCGTGCGGCCTATCCGGTTCCACATAAGCGGCGAACTCTCCACCCAGAACAGCGCGATCTCTGTTTGGTCCGCTGTACGGGTAGTCGGGGTCGTTGTTCCATTTCCGCCCAGTCGTTTCACCTCGTCGTATTCCTGTGTGTAGCGCTTGCTGCTTATCGGATAAGGACCGTGGGGCCGGAACTGCTGGCCATCCTTCAGCACAAACGGCGGGAGGTCTCCCCACTGTGGCAGGAGCGCGAAATTGGTTCCGGGCGTGAACCGATACTGGCCAGGCGCCGTTCCCTGCGGGTACGTGGTGTCGAGCACAACCTGGGTATTCCAGCCATCGCTTGCACGAAGCGCTAACACAGCCGCCGCCGCCGCCTTCCCCACCAATACTCCGCTTACCTTCGCCGCGCCGTTCGGGATTTGGGCTAAGGAAGCAACGTACTCGGCGTTCAGAAAGGCTTGCTGAGAGGCGAAGCCGTACGGCACCAACAAACCGAACTGATCAATCAACACATCGTGTGCTGCAGCAGCCACCGCCGCTTCCGGCGATGCGCCTGGCGTCACCTGATCAGTGAAGGCGTATGGCATGTACCGTCTATCCACTCCGTTGAGCGCGTCATGAACTGCGGCGAAAGTGATCGCGTAAACACGGGACTCAAAGATGGGATTCCCGGAAAGGCCGGAATTGGAAGCCGCTTTGGTCGCGACTTCGTTCCATTTCATCACCTCGTCCGCCATAAGATGGTTCGTGGTTGACGCGAAGCATAGTGCAATGACCCCCAACACTGGTGAGAGCTTGCGGGACCGGATCCGAGGTCTGTGGTCCGCCCCATCGGCGGCTGGTCCAGACAAGGGAACGGACCAGTTATGTTCCTCTGCAACCGATCGCCCGGTTGGGCCAAAATTGTTTTTTTTAATCATGAGTTTCTCCTTTGAATTCTTAATTAGTCGAACTGTATTGGTTGAATTTTGCATGGGTCCGGGCCGTAATAGTCAACCCCGTCGAGAGGTTCCCGCCGTGTCGGCTCGCCTTTTCGATCAAATCTCATTTGTTTCTTCCGTTCTCAGTGCCGGATACTGACCTCTCGAAAACCAGCCAGCGTTCCACCACTGGCCCTTTTTCGGGAGTGATGCGGACCTCCAGCTTCATCTGCTTGCCCTCGGCGGCCACTGTGCGCACCAGCCGGCGGGCGACTCTCCCGTCCTTCTTATAGGACACCTCCGCTATCTCGGGGCCTAACTTCTTGGCGACCACCGTGTCTGGCCGTTCCTCAAGCCCAAGCCCCCCGCACGGGTATTCCTTCCCATCAAATCGGAGCGTCTGGCTGGTGGTCTCCGCGCTCCCGTCGGCGCGCACCTCGTAGAACGTCCAGATCTCTCCTTCGGAGCGGACTTCGTATTTGGCCGTGATCGCTTTCGACAGGGGGCTGCCGTTCTGGCGGGATTTAGCGGGGATCATGTTCCATGTCCCCATCGCCTGGCCCCAGCAACCGGCGGCGAGCAAAGCGGCAGTCGTCCACTTGATCATGCATAAGGATGCTTCCGCCTTGCAAAGGGTGCAAGCGAAAAGGGGTAGCATAGGGGTAGATCTACGCAGCTAACACGCTGAATACAGACGGAGTAAGACGACAGACAGATCCAAGGAAATGAATCCCTCCGAAGCTATCGCCGAGCCCGTCCGTCGTCAGTTGGAAAAGATTTTGTCCAGCCCTGGGTTCGTGCGGAACGACCGGCTATCCAAGTTCCTTCGCTTTGTAGTGGAGCAGCACCTGCATGGCAAGGCGGCGGAGCTTAAGGAGTCGCTGGTGGGAATCGAAGTATTTGGCAGGACGCCCGGGTACGACGCCAGACAGGACTCGGTGGTCCGTACGGAAGCTGCGAAGCTGCGCGATCGGCTGGCTCAATATTACGCCAGCGAGGGAGTTGGCGACCCGGTCGTGATCGAGCTGCCAAAGGGCGGCTACACACCGGTGTGCCGCGAGGCTGAGATACGGCCTGAAATCGAAGGCCCTCCCCCGGCGCGCAGGACACCCCAACTTGGAGTGGCCATCGCGGCCGTAAGCTTGGCGATCGCCGTGGCAGCCCTGGTTTGGTGGCGGGTGCAGCCCGGAAAAACTCCTATTTCAATTGCGGTTCTGCCTTTGGAAAACTTGGGCCACGATCCGGCCAACGACTACTTCGCCGATGGGCTCACCGACGAACTCATCCGTAATCTTTCAATCATTGAGGGGCTGGATGTGCGCTCACGCACTTCTTCCTTTGTATTCAAAGGGAAGCCCCGCGATGTGCGCGAGGCCGGAACGCAGCTTGGGGCCGACTACATCCTTGAAGGTTCCGTCCTCCGCGACGCACAGCAGTTGCGGATCAATGCCCAGTTAGTTCGAGTACGCGACGATTCGATTTTGTGGTCGGGCAAGTTTGACCGGGAACAGACGGACATCGTTGCCATCCAGGACGAGATTTCCCGGGGCATCGTGAATAGCCTCCGGCTAAAGCTTGGACAAGGCCGCCGACGCTATGAGGCCAACGCCGAGGCCTACGACCTTTATCTTCGGGCGCGTGCTCTAGGAATTCAAAGTGGCTTACCGGGGTTAAGCAGAAGCGTAGGGCGTTTCGAGGAAGTTATCGCCAAAGACTCCTCGTTTGCCCCCGCTTATGCCGGCCTTGCGGCGGCTCATGCCGCCCGCTCGGGCCAATTTAGTTATGATCTGTCGGACGAGATGTCCAATATGCGTTCGGCGGCGGAGAAGGCGATCCAACTGGACCCGCTGTTGGCCGAAGCGCACGCCGCGCTCGGAATGGTGTATGCGCGTGACGGGCAATGGGAGCCATCCGAAAAGAGCTTTCGCCGCGCCATTGAGCTCGGCCCCAGCGGCTCTGACTCCTACAATGATTTCGTCATGTATCTCCTTTTGCCCCTCCGCCGGGTAGAGGAGGCCCTCACGCAGTTGCGTATTGCGGAGAAAACCGACCCGCTCTCACCCCGCGTTCACCTTAACCTCGGCTACGTACTCATTTCGGCTGGCCGCTACGATGAGGCCGTCAGTCATTGTGAGAAGCTGCGGGCGCACTACCCAGGCAAGATCGCATGTCTGGCCCGAGCGCGATTCGGCCAGGGAAGAATCGGGGAGGCCATTCAGACCCTCGAAACTGAGTTCGAGCGGCCCATCTCGCCCGGCAATGAGCTTTGGGGCCTTCGCGGATTCGTTTATGCGCGAGCCGGCCGGCGCGAGGAAGCTGAGAAATTAGCATCAAACGTTCCTGCGCTAAACCCGTTCAACAGAGCCCTGATCTTCGCCGGTTTGGGCGACAAGGACCGCACTTTTGAAGCTCTGGATCGCGCCGCTACGGCTGGACCTACTAGGATAGGCCGCGCGCTCACTTTTCCAGAATTCGCACTGCTTCGCGGCGATCCGCGCGTCAAAGCTCTTCGCAAGACGGTCGGCCTGCCGGAATAGAACTTTCAAACTTCGCCAAACCTGCATCGTGAGTGCTACGCCAGGCAATAATGCTCTCAATAATGACTTTCATAATCGAAGAACGGGGCCTGCTTTGTGCCCGGAGAACACAACGTCAGCGGTTCCGGACCGCTTCGAGTTTTTCGAACCACTCAAAGATATTGATGACGGCTTGCGTGGATTCGAACTCAGGGACGCTAACGGCTACGTTTTGTTTTTCGGTCGTTCTAGTTCATGAACGCCAATTCAAATTGGATTCGATCTCTGTGGAAAATTGTCCCTGTCTTCGGCTATCCGGAAGTTGATCCTCATAGCGGACCAGTACCGATTCGTTTGGGGATGCTTGGTCGTTCGGATGAATCCGGTAGTAGTTCGAGTCCATGATGGGATCGAAGAAAAAAGGCACAAACGCCGCGCCAAGCGCTCAAGTCCGAGAATTGATATTTGGCTCCCCGACATGGATTCGAACCACGATTGACGGAGTCAAAGTCCGCTGTCCTACCATTAGACGATCAGGGAGTG
>JAYVTO010000289.1:0-26480 GCA_043788745.1 Acidobacteriaceae bacterium | reverse complement strand
TCGTACGCTTTCTTGTCGCGGTAGGGCCCGTCGGGGCCATAGCCTGAGATTCCGCACCAAATGAGTCGCGGATGACGGGCGCTGAGTTCGTCCCAACCCAAGCCCAGGCGCTCGATCGCACCGGGCGCGAGGTTGTGAAGAAAGACGTCGGCGCGGGCGATGAGGCGCGCGCAAATATCGAGGTCGGGCGCGGCTTTGAGGTCGAGGACGATGCTTCGCTTGCCGCGATTGAGCCAGGCGAAATGGGCGGAGATGCCGTTCAAGACTCCATCGAAGCTGCGCGACGAATCGCCGCCGTCAGGCCTTTCGATCTTAATGACGTCGGCACCGAGATCGGCGAATTGGCGCGAGCAAAACGGTGCGGCGACGGCCTGTTCCAGAGCTACGAGACGCAAACCTTCGAAGGGGAGTTGATCCATCATTTATTTTCGAAGAGAAGTCGCCGCGGAGGCGCGACAGGTGTTTTCTTGGAGAAGCCGCGGAACAGGCGCGACATGTCGGGGCAGGATTCGATTGTGTTGAGTGCGTTCAACGCGGCTGCGGTGACGGCATCGCCGAGGCGCGGCGTGACGAGTGCGCGGAACTTGTCTTCGAGGCCGGCCGTTGAGACTGGATTCTCCGGATTGCCGCGCGGATAGTCGCCGCCGGCGCTGCGCGTTTCGCCGTTCTTCAACAGGAGCGTTACGCGTCCTGGCCAAGCGGCGGGATACATCGCGGTGAGTGTTGGATCGACGAGAACGACCGTCTTGTGGAGGACATCCCGGGTTCGCTCGTCGAGGACTCCTGTGGACGAGAAGCGATCGGGCGCGAACTGTTCGAGGCCGACTGCACCTTCGAGTAACGCGGCAGCGACGCAATAGGCCACGCTGAACTTCGCCTGATAGGGCGTACACGGATTTTGTTCTTTCACGATTTCGTAGCCGGGGCCGTAGAGGCGGACCTCGATGGCTTCGATCGCATCCAGGAGGACGTTGTGTTTGCTCCGAAGGTCGATGGCGGCGTCAATCGAAGTATGCGTATGAGCGCAGCACGAGTAGAGTTTGTAGCAGTTTTCGGTGATCTTCCAGTGCGAGCCGAGACGATCGGCGATGCGAGATTCGTCGAAGGTTTCGCTCATGGCGCGGAAGAAGCCGCGGTCCCCTTCGAGAATACGGGAGGCTCCGGTGAATCCGGCGTTCGCGAGATCAGCGGCGAAGATTCCGTTGAAGGCGGCTTTGCCGGGGTGGAGATGCTTGCTCATGGCGCCGTCGGCGTTGAACTCCCAGAGGCCGGCGGCCTGCGTTCCGGCGCTGCCGAGGGCGTCGAGCATCTGCTTGGGGTTGAGACGGAGAAGCGATCCGGCGGCGGCGGCGGAGCCGAAGGTGGCGGCGGTTCCGGTGGGATGCCAGTAGCGATAGTGGCTGGGGTTGACGGCATCGCCGACGCGGAGCGCGGCCTCGTAGCCAAGCGCGACGGCGAGCAAGAAGGCCGGTCCACTCGCGTGTTCGCGTTCGGCGACGGCGAGCGCGGCGGAAATCACGGGCGCGGCGGCGTGCACGGTGGAGGTCTTGTGGATGTCGTCGAACTCGAGGATATGCGAGGAGACCCCGTTGGCAAGGGCGGCGGAAGCGGCCGAGGCTCGACCCGCGGAGAAGATGGTCGCTTCGTCCGATGTGCCGAGAGTGGCTGCCACTTGCTGGGCGATGCGCGCGGGCCGTTCGATGGAGCCGGCGAGCGCGGAGCCGAGCCAGTCAAGCACGGCGCGCTTGGTATCGTCGAGCGCTTGCGGAGTGAGGCGATCGAAGGTCGAAGTCGCGAGCGCATGGGCGAGGAGTTGGGAGCAGCCTGGAGATGGCGTCATATTCGTTCGGTGGGGCCGCGCGGTTGAACCGGGGTGCAGTGCCCGCTCCCGACGCGGCCCTTCGGGCCGCTTTGGTCGCGGCTCGGATTTGTCGCCGTGCTGTTCTTGCCGAGCGTCGTGAGGCAGAGGTTCATCTGAAACTTCAATCAGTGTACCTGTCGGGAATGGACGCAGGCCGAATTGATTTGTAACAGACGTCAGCCGAATCCACTAAACTTGTCGAAAGGCTCATGAATAAGAAACGTTTCGTCCTATCCTCTGCGCTGTTTGGGTTCGCGGCACTTGCGTTTGCCGATCCGGCGAGCGACTTGAAGCGATGGGAGCAGACGGCACAGAAGATCACGATCGTTCGCGACGATTGGGGTATCGCGCACGTTTACGCGAAGACGGACGCCGACGCGGTGTTCGGCATGATCTATACACAGGCCGAGGATGACTTTCATCGTATTGAGATGAACTACCTGAACGCGATGGGACGGCTGGCCGAAGCCGAGGGCGCGTCCAAGATTTATCAAGACCTGCGCATGAGACTGTTCATTTCGCCCAAGGCGATGAAGGCGCAGTTCGCGGCGAGTCCGGCATGGCTGCAGGCGTTGATGAATGGGTTCGCCGATGGTTTGAACTACTATCTGGCGAAGCATCCGCAAGTGAAACCGATGGTGCTGAAGCGATTCGAGCCGTGGATGGCATTGTCGTTTACCGAGGGCAGTATCGGCGGCGACATCGAGCGGATCAATTTGAAAAGCCTGGAGGCATTCTACGGCAAGCCTGCTATGGCGCAAGTGGCTGCGCTTGGCACGCGCGCGATCCCCGCTCTGAGGGGTGGGGTTCCTGCGGAGTTGCGGCTGCGTCGAAATGGGCTGCTCCCATTGCAGGAAGACACGGAACCGCGTGGATCGAACGGAATGGCGATCGCGCCATCGAATGCGTCGGGCAAACGCGCGCTATTACTGATCAATCCGCACACTTCGTTCTTCTTCCGGTCTGAGTTGCAGATGGTCAGTGAGGAGGGGCTGAACGCGTACGGAGCGGCGACGTGGGGGCAGTTCTTCATATATCAGGGATTCAACGAGCGCGCGGGTTGGATGCATACGTCGAGCGGCGTCGATGTGGTGGACGAGTATCTTGAAACGGTCACCAGGAAAAGCGACGGGTTCATCTACCAGTTCGGCAAAGAGCAGCGTCCGGTGGTTGCGACGGAGGTTGTGGTTCCTTACAAGAACGGCGCGGGCATGGCGGAGAGGAAGTTCACGGTGTACCGCACGCATCATGGGCCGGTGATCCGCGAAGACAAGGGCAAATGGGTGAGTGTGCATCTGATGCAGGAGCCGGTGAAGGCGTTGATGCAGTCGTATTCGCGGACGAAGGCGCGGAGTTATAAAGAATTTCGCGAGACGATGGAATTGAAGGCGAACTCGTCAAACAATACGATCTTCGCGGACGCCGACGGCGACATCGCGTACTTTCACGGCAACTACATTCCGAAGCGCGACACGCGATTCGATTTCACGAAGCCGGTGGATGGCAGCGATCCGGCGACGGATTGGAAGGGGTTGCACGCGATTGACGAGACGCCGACGCTGCTGAATCCGAAGAGCGGGTGGCTGTACAACACGAACAATTGGCCGTGGACGGCGGCGGGCATCAGCAGTCCGAAGCGCGCTGATTATCCAGCGTATGTCGAGAGTGGCGGCGAGTCGGCGCGCGGGCTGCATGCGATCCGCGTGCTGGAGAACAAGAAGGACTTTACGCTCGAGTCGCTGATTGCAGCGGCGTACGACAGCTATCTGCCCTGGTTTGAGAAAACGATTCCGGCGCTGGTGAAGGCATGGGATGGCTTGCCTGCGTCGAATCCGCGGAAGGCGCAGTTGGTGGAGCAGATCGGCATGCTACGCAAGTGGGATTTGCGTTGGGGCGTCGATTCGGTCGCGACGTCGCTGGCCGTGTTCTGGGGCGAAGACATCCGGCGTCGCGTCAGCGGGCTTCCACGTCGCAACGGGGGCGAAGAGTTCATTGCGACGCAGACGCCGTCAGAGCAGTTGTTGGAGTCGCTCGCGGACGCTTCGGCGAAACTTACGACGGACTTCGGAAGATGGAAGACGGCGTGGGGCGAGATCAATCGCTTTCAGCGGCTGACGGGCGACATCGAGCATCCGTTCCGTGATTCGGGCGAGAGTATTCCGGTGGGCTTCACGTCGGCGCAATGGGGATCGCTTGCTTCGTTTGGCGCGCGCGCGTATGCGGGAACGAAGAAGTGGTACGGCACGAGTGGGAACAGTTTTGTCGCCGTGGTGGAGTTCGGCGATACGGTTCGCGCAAAGGCTGTGACGGCCGGCGGCGAGAGCGGACGCCCGGGCGATCGTCACTTCAACGATCAAGCGAGACGCTACAGCACGGGCGATCTGCGCGATGTGTACTTCTATCGGAATCAACTGAAGGGGCATACAGAACGCGAGTATCATCCGGGTCAGTAAGCAGGTCAGTAAGGCCGGGTGACTCGGGCATTTCGGGGATTTTCGTATGCCTTGGAGTACTGACAGATTGGTACGCGCGACCTGACGGTCGCGCCTCGGTTGCGGCTTATGGAACCCCTGGAAACGCTCTGAGGGCGACGCAGTCGGCGTTTACGCGGTCGTTGGCGGCGGATCCGCTTTGATTTTTCCGGCGTGTATCGCGGCCAGGAATTGGTTGTGATCCGCTGCGACCTGATCGGCGTAGTCGCGGGCGAAGGCGGTGAGGATCCGCGCCATCTTGTCGCCGGAACCGCAATAGCCGCTGATCTCGCAGGCGTCGCCGGATCGCGCATGGCCTCGCGCGACGATCTCGCCCGCGACCGCCGCAAAGCTCTTCAGCCCCTGGCCGTTCAAGACGGAGAGATCGACGCTGCCTTTGCGATCGTTCAACTGGCGGACGAGGAACTGGTCCTTGCCAATGGTGGTCCAGCCGAGTAGTGGATCCGCGATGGGCTGCATGGCGCGACATCCATCGACAACGCGTTGCCCCTGGTGGCGATTGCCGGGCTTGCCAGTGGCGTATGCGGAGGCGACCTCCTGCTTCACTTGGAGGAACAGGGGATCTTCCGCACCGTTGCCTTCGAGCAAAACGACGTAGCTTCTGAGGCCGACGCTGCCGGTGCCAACCACACGGAAGCCGACATCGACAGTGCGGAAGAGATCGAACAGATGACGGCGCTCCGGCGCGAGCGATTGGCGGTACATTTGCAGGGAGGCGATCACTTCCTTCGCCGTATTCGCTGTGATGCGCCTGGTGCGCGGTGGGGCATCGCGGAATTGGCGCGCGCCTTTGCGGTCTTTGTTGGTGAGGCTTTTGAGCAGATCGCGGGGCGAAACGCGCTTCGATTCCTGAAACGCATTCTGGACGGCGACGGCTCGATGCTCTCCGCGAATCTGGTGGCGGGCGACATGCAGAATCGGTTGCCGGGCGAACTCGGCCAGCGCCTCGCAATACGATTGAACGAAGCATTCCACGGCGGCGAGCGCGATGTTGGGGCGATGCCCCGCCTCGTTACTGCCAAGGATCAAACTAGTGGCCATGCGCTTGACGTCCCACTCCCAGGGGCCGCGGATAGTTTCGTCAAAATCGTTAATGCCGAAAACCAGTTCGCCGTCCGGCGCGGCGAAGGAGCCCAGGTTGCGGACATGGGCGTCGCCGCAGAGCTGAACGTCGATGCCGGTGTTGGCGGAACGGCCCAGGTCGACCGCCATCAAGGCAATGGATCCGCGGAAAAACGCAAAGGGCGATTCGCTCATGCGACCGTACTTCATCGGCAGAAGATCGGGCATGCGATTGCGTTCGGAGGCACGGAGCAGGTCGAGAAGTTCGAATTGACGACCTCTGGGCTTGCTTGCCGCGAGCGCTTCGCGCGTCACTTTCTTCCGGCGACTTTTACCAGACTCGGTCCTTTCCTCTACGGTGGGTGCCTGCATGGCACGATTAAAGCACAGGCTGCCGGCCCGCGCGATCGGCATAGTAACGTGAACAAGAGGGAGTGAACTGAACTTGCATCGGATTTCGCGGCGCGCGGCGCTGCTTTCTCTCGCAGCGGCTCGTGTCTTCGGACAAGGGCGCGCACTGCGCAAACCGAAACCACTGGCGGCGGATGCCGTCTCCGGCGACTGGGTATCGTTTCTGGGGCCGACACACAACGCGGTCTCGAGAGAGACGCGGCTGCGGCGCGAGTTTCCTCCGCCGTTGATCTGGGAGTTTCCGAAGGGCACAGGCTATGCTTCGCCCGCGATCCAGGGAGCTTCGCTCTGCTTTCTGCATCGCGTGGGAAACGAAGAGATTGTCGAATGCCTTAACGCGGAGACCGCGGCAACGCGCTGGCAGTACCGCTACCCGACGGCGTTTGAGGATCGCTTCGGCTATAACAATGGTCCGCGTTCGAGTCCGGTGATCGACGGCGGCCGCGTGTATACGCTGAGCGCGGAAGGCCTTCTGCATTGTTTATCGATGGCGTCGGGCGGGGTCGTGTGGAAGAAGGATTTGCGCGTGGCGTATCGCGTGACGCAGGATTTCTTCGGCATGGCGACGACGCCGTTGATCGAAGGTCAGATGCTTGTGATCAATGTCGGTGCGCCGGGCGGGCCTTCGGTGGTTGCGTTGGACAAGACGACTGGCACCGAGATTTGGCGCGCCGGGAAGGAATGGGGGCCAAGTTATGCGTCGCCCGTTCCGGCGATGGTGCAAGGCAAGCGGCGCATCTTTGTTTTCGCGGGCGGCGAGTCCGACCCTCCTACGGGCGGGCTGCTCTCGATCGATCCGACGAACGGGAAGGTCGATTTCAGCGTTCCCTGGCGAAGCCGCAGCCGGGAGTCGGTGAACGCCTCGTGTCCGGTTATCTTCGATAACAAGGTGTTCGTGTCGGCGAGTTATCGGGCCGGTGGCGCATTGATTGAGGTTCGTCCAGACTTCACGCACAAGGTGCTTTGGACAAAGCCGGATTTCGGGCTTCACTTCAATACGCCGATTTATCGCGATGGTCATTTGTATGGATTCGACGGCCGAAACGAGCCAGATGCCGCGCTTGTGTGTGTCGAGGCGGCGACCGGGAAGACGGTGTGGCGTAAGAATCCGGAGTGGAACGAATCATTCGAGGTCAACGGACAGCGGCAGCAACAGCAACTCGGCACGTATCGCGGATCGCTCCTCGCGGTCGACGGGCAGTACCTGTGCCTGGGCGAATTGGGGCACTTGCTTTGGATGGATCTAACGCCTGGCGGCTATAAGGAGATCGCGCGTACATGGCTGTTCGCGGCGCGCGAATCGTGGACGCTGCCGGTGTTGAGCCGCGGGCTGCTGTACGTCGCACAGAACACGCGCGATATCGTGCTGGGCAAGGGGCCGCGTCTGCAGTGCTACGACTTGCGTGCGTAGGTCGCGCCGGGAGTACCGTTTTTGGGCGAAGCTATATGGAATCGGCGCTGCCGGTCGAAAGTTGAACCGCCCATGAAACTACTCGCATTCTTTCTGATCGCGGCCGGCGCTTGCGGGCAAACGGAACGCGAAGGCGTGCTGCTCGACCGGATCGAAAAGTTGGAGCGACGCCTTGCGGCACTGGAGGCTCGAGCAGCAACGGCGACGCCAGTCGCGAGCGCCGTGGTGAAGGTAGTCGAAGCAACGACGCCGACTGCCGCCGTTGCAGCCGCCGCTTCGGGTGCCAATGCTCCGCCCGCGCTTCCCTTGGGAACTTCGCTGCGCTTCGAGTTCGATGGCTACTATGGCTTCAACTTCAATCGCCCGTTTACCAGGGAATCCGTGCTGCGCGCCTACGACACATCGAGCAATAGCTTCAGCGTGAATCAGGCAGCGCTGATCATCGAACGCACTCCGAACGTAGAAAAGGGACGGCGCATTGGCGGGCGACTCGACTTGCTGTTCGGGCAGGCGACCGAAACGCAGCAGGGCTCGCCGGTGAACGAACTGCGGCCCAATGTCTATCGGCACATCTTTCAGGCCTATGGCACTTATATCGCGCCGATCGGCAAGGGCCTGACGGTCGACTTCGGCAAATTCGCCAGTTCGTTCGGCATTGAGGGGAACTACGCGAAAGACCAGTTGAACTACTCGCGCTCTTATTCGTTCACTTTTCTACCGTTCTATCACACCGGCTTCCGGACGACGTATCCGGTGACTTCGAAGCTGAATGCGAGTTACTGGTTGATCAACGGGATCAACCAAACGGAAGACTTCAATGGGCTGAAGAGTCATGCGGCGCTGCTGAACTACACCCCGACTTCGAAGATTTCCGCCAACGTGAATTACTTCAATGGTCAGGAGCAGCGCACGGTGAACGGACGGACGCCGCGCGGACGAACGCATATCCTCGACAGCTACATCACGTGGCAACCGGACGAGCGACTGACGCTTTCGGGCGAG
Source organism: Acidobacteriaceae bacterium (assembly GCA_043788745.1). Classification (GTDB taxonomy): domain Bacteria; phylum Acidobacteriota; class Terriglobia; order Bryobacterales; family Bryobacteraceae; genus JBBQWZ01. The sequence continues at coordinate 18,241 of JAYVTO010000289.1, read as the reverse complement.
GGCTATTACGTGGTCACGCGCGTGGAAACGGCTTCGGAGCCCCAGCTTGCAACGGGCGCGGCCGGGTACGCGGCGTACAGGTTTCATCCGCGGGTTCGCCTGGCGGGCCGCTTTGAGTACCTCAACGACTCCGGGCGATTGTTCAGCGGCACGCCGCAGGCATTGAAAGAAGCCACGGCGACCGCGACGTTCGATCTCGCGCCCGGATTCCAGATGCGGTGGGAGGTCCGGCGGGACTGGTCGAATCGCGTGTTCTTCCCGACAGAGAATCCGGCTGTGCTGAAACGCGAGCAGACGACAGCGTTGCTAGGGTTGATCTGGTGGTTCGGCGGGAAGCAAGGTCTTTGGTAGTTTGGTCTATTACGATTTGAAAGCAAGAATCGGATGGATGCGCCGGTGCTTTCCCGATATCTTCGTCTTGTGATGAGCGCACCGCACGCAACTCGAAACTCCGGCGCGAGCCGTACGAAGGTGTCCGACATGCTGCATGACGAAGTCTGCTGGCAGGCGGTCCGCCGACGCGACCGCGACCAGGACGGCCAGTTTTTCTTCGGCGTCGTGACGACCGGAGTCTATTGCCGGCCGTCCTGTCCGGCGCGGTTACCGCTGCGCAAGAATGTGCGCTTTTACGAAACGCCCGCCGACGCGGAGCGCGACGGGCTGCGCGCGTGCCTTCGTTGCCGGCCGCTCGCGTTGACCGGGGGGGACGAGCACACGAATGCGATCCGCGAGTTGTGCGCGTTTCTCGAGGTGCACTCCGATGAAAGCCACAGCCTGGAGGACCTGGGAAAGCACGCCGGAATCAGTCCATTTCATTTGCAGCGCAGTTTCAAAGCGATCGTCGGCGTCAGTCCGCGGCAGTATCGGGAAGCGTTCCGGCTGCGGAAGTTGAAAGCGCAATTGCGTGGCGGCGATGGGGTAACGGCGGCGATTTTCGACGCGGGGTTTGGCTCGATCTCGCGCGTGTACGAGAAAGTCAACACCCAGTTGGGCATGACTCCGGTGCAATATCGACAGGCCGGCAAGGGTGTTCGCATTACGTACGCAGCGGTGCAATCGCCGCTTGGTCTGCTGCTGATCGGCGCTACCGATCGGGGGCTTTGTTTCGTCCAGTTCGGGGATGATGAAGTGGATCTGCGCGCGGCGCTGGGCCGTGAGTATCCGGCGGCGAAGATTGAGCCGATGCTGGCTCCGTATTCACCGCAGTTCGATGCTTGGATGGCGGCTTTGTTCCAACATCTGGAGGGGCGGCAACCAGTGCGCGACCTGCCGGTGGATGTGCGGGCGACGGCGTTTCAGGCGAAGGTCTGGAAGTATTTGCAGACGATTCCGGCGGGCGAGGTGCAGTCGTATGGAGAGGTGGCTGCAGGAATCGGCCAACCGACGGCGACACGGGCCGTGGCTCGCGCCTGTGCCACGAATGTAGTGGCGATTGTGATTCCGTGCCATCGGGTGATTCGAGGAACGGGCGAGTTGGGTGGCTACCGTTGGGGCATTCCGCGCAAACGTACTCTTCTCGATCGGGAACGGGCGATGCGGGCAGAAAGTTAACGAACATTTACCAGCAACTTCTATTTTGTGAAGCTCCTAGGCGAGCAAATGTGCATTTTGGAAGTCGGGCTGCTATGATAGGTTCAGTGCAACCCACATCGCTCCCTATTAACGACTCTTATCACTGCCGTCGCGGGAAGCAGGATGGTCACATCCTGATCATGAACAACGGCGAATACTTGATGGCGGAATACAGCGAGCACACAGGGGTCACGAGCTATCAACGCGTGGTTCCGGCGCCGCAGCGCGACGTGATCGAGCGGTGGTTGGCGAAGCACTTTCCGACCCGCAAGACGCGCGCCGCGGCACACGCTTAACCGGTACGCGTCAAGATCTTACGGCCCGCTAGTTCGCTCGATTCTCGAAAGCGGTTCGCAAGGCCTTGGCTGCGGAAAGAACTGCGAGCGCGGCTGACGTTTCGTCTACCCCGTCCGTCGATTTTACCGATTCGCCGAGTCCGCCATCGCGATATTGTCGCAGCCGCTCGACCATGAGGTCGCGGATCTCGTTCGCATTCGCAACTCCCTGAAAACGGCCGATGTGACCGCTAGACGCCCCATCAGAGCCGGAGCCTCCACCTGCGGATTGCACCTGGACGTCGGCGATTGCGAGGAGGTTCTGAAGTGGGTTCGCGGAGACGCGGATTTCCTGGATGTTCGCGAACGTCATGGTGAGTTCCTGCATCGAGAAGATGCCGGTACGAATGCGGAGGCTGTGATCGGTTACGATGTACCAGCGAAGCAAGTAGTTCAATCGCTGTGCGATGAATGTGACCGGTAGGGTGGCAAGGAACGCCAGGATCTCGAGCGCAACCAGCACGAACCACGCGACCGGAACCCAGTCCGGCACGCGCGCGTTGGCGAGGATCCGCGTTCCGGCGTAGTCGAGCGACAGCAACAGCACCAACAGCCCAATGTTCACGAGCGCCCAGCCCGCCAGTTGAAAGAAGTAGAAATTGCGGCCCGCGCGAAAGACACGCAGCGAGTTCGCCGAACCTTCGGGCGGCTCCGGATCGGCGGGTACCCTAAGGAGTTCGAGAATCCAACGTTCGATACCGCTGAGGTTGGCGCGTTCGATTCGCGAGGACGCGTACGGCGTCTCAGTCACGGGACTTCTCCACAAGCTGCCGGATGGCACGAAGCTCTTCGGCGACAGCGGCGAGCGCGCTGGCCACGGATTCGTGATCGTCAGTGAGAGTTGGACCGGCTGTCAGATTTCGGGAAGCAAGCATTCGCGCGTACAAGAAATCGCGCATCGCGACGGGGTCCGGAAGGCCTTCGAGGGTCATGTCGGAGCCGGAGCCGCCGCTGGCAGTCTGGATCTCGATCCGGGCCAGACCGAGGTAGCGTTCAAGGAAGTTCGATTGCAGGTGGATGTCCTGGATCCGCGAGTAGTTCAACATGATTTCGTGGCGCATGATGATGCCCCACTTCATGTGGATGCCTTCCGCGTCGAAGCGGTAGCGCATCGTGTGGAAGCGGAAGTACAGGTAGACGAGCATGAAAGGCGCAGCCACCGTCGTCGCGATCGACTTGAAGATGTAATAGGTCCACAGGGGCGGAATAGGACGTTCGATGGTGGCAATGTGCTGAGGTACGGGTTCGGGTGCCATCGCCGGCAATTGTACCACCGTGCGTCCATGCCGAAGTCTGCGCAGTCCGACAGGCAGATGCGGCGTTCAGTGACCTCTCTTACGGAAGGGTCTTGAGTCTTATAGAGCCCGATCTCGCAGTCTCAATTGGTAAGCGGACGGGGAGCCTCGACAGTAGGCCGGAACGAACGCCGGAACGAAACGCGGGCACGCGTCAGTCTACGTTGTTACAATTGTGGATTGCTCGAATCCAAATGGTTTCGAGGTGGGAGGCTTGGAATGACTCGTATCTTTTGGATTGGCGTTTCGACATTGGTTCTTGCCAGCGCGCTGTGCGCGCAGGAGGAGCCTCCGCAGACCCCGGGTGCGGGAATTGGGGGGCGTCCCGGCGGTGGGTTGCCCGGCGCGGCGGCGGCGAACCCCGATCCGCAGCCTTATGACAAAGTCATCACCAAAGAGGCGAAGACCCGCAAAGGCCTTTTCCTGGTTCATCAAATCAAGGAGCGCTACTACTTTGAGATTCCGCTGAGCGCTCTCAACAAAGAGCTGCTCTGGAATACGCAGATCGCAAAGACGACGCTGGGCGCGGGTTACGGCGGCGGGCAGTTAACGAATCGCGTTGTGCGTTGGGAACTGCGCGGGAATCGCGTGCTGCTCCTGGATGTGAATTTCGGGATCTCAGCCGATCCGTCGTCGCCGATTGCGATGGCAGTGAAGGCGGCGAATAACGACTCCATCCTGCAAGCGCTGCCGGTGGCGGCGTTCGCGAAGGATGGCGCTCCGGTGGTTGAGGTGGGGCGGCTGTTCACGAGCGACTTGCAGGAGTTCAGCGCACGGCAACGGCTGGGCGCGACGGGCGTAGATGCTTCCCGGACGTTTGTGGATCGCATCACGCCGCTTCCGGCAAATATCGAGACGGAAGTGACGATCACCTACACGCGCGCGGCGGCGGGCGGGATGCCGACGATGGGCGGACGCGGCGCCGCCATGGGTGGAGGCCAGATGCGTCCGGGCAGCGCGACGATCGTGTTGCATCACAGTATGGTGCAGTTGCCGGAGAAGCCGATGTTGCCGCGCATGTTCGATGAGCGCGTGGGCTACTTCACGACCACCACCATGGATTTCACGCACAACGAGTACAAGGCGGACCGGGTGCGGTACATTTCGCGCTGGCGTTTGGAGAAAAAAGATCCCACCGCGGCGATCTCTGAGCCGGTGAAGCCGATTGTGTACTACATCGATGCGGCGACGCCGAAGAAGTGGGTTCCGTGGTTGATGAAGGGCGTCGAAGATTGGAACGTGGCCTTTGAAGCGGCGGGATTCAAGAACGCGATTATCGCGAAGCCGGCGCCGACCGACGATCCGGCGTGGAGCCCGGAAGACATTCGAAATTCAGTGATTCGCTGGTTGCCGTCGACGGTCGAGAACGCGAGCGGTCCGCATATTTCGGATCCGCGGACGGGCGAGATCTTGAATGCGGACATTCAGTTCTATCACAACGTCATGAACCTGGCGCGCGATTGGTATTTCACGCAGGTGGGTCCGCTTGATCCGCGAGCGTCGAAACTGCCGCTGCCTGACGATTTGATGGGCCGGTTGCTTGAGTACGTGACGGCGCACGAAGTGGGCCACACGCTGGGCTTCCAGCACAACATGAAGTCGAGCTCGATGTACCCGTTCGAAAAAATTCGCGACAAAGAGTGGTTGCGGACGATGGGGCACACGCCGTCGATCATGGATTATTCGCGGTTCAATTACGTGGCGCAGCCGGAAGACGGGATCAATCCGGAGGATCTGATTCCGCGCATTGGACCGTACGATATTTGGGCAACGAAGTGGGGCTACGCTCCGATTGACGGCGTTACAACGCCGGATGACGAGAAGCCGACGTTGCACAAGTGGGCGAAGGAGCAGGACGACAAGCCGTGGTTGCGTTTCTCGACCGCGAATGCGGCGGGTTCGGATCCCGGCGAAGAAAGCGAAGCGGTGGGCGACGCGGATGCGGTGAAGGCGACCGCGCTAGGCCTGAAGAACCTGCAGCGCGTGGCGAAGATGCTGATGTCGGCGACGGCCTATAAAGAAGGCGACACCTACGAGCAACTCGCGGAGTTGTACGCGCGCGTGCTCGGCCAATGGAGCACGGAGATGAGCCACGTCGCGAACGTCATCGGCGGCTTCAATACTCAAGAGAAGACGGTCGGGCAGGAAGGGCGCATCTTCAATTTGATTCCGAAAGAGAAGCAGCGCGAGGCGTTGAAGTTCCTTTTGGAGAACGCGTTTCTGACGCCGAATTGGATGATCGATGAGGAGATCCTGCGGCGCATCGAGCCTGTGGGCGTGATTGATCGCGTCAAGAACGCGCAGAATCGCGTGCTGACGAGCCTGATGGGCAGCGGGCGATTCGCGCGGCTGATCGAGCAGGAAGCTCTTGATGGTGTACGTGCTTTGTCACCGGTAGAATTCCTGGCGTCGATGCGGAAGGGGCTGTTCAAAGAGTTGGACGGCACGAATGTCAAGATCGACCCCTACCGTCGTGAGTTGCAGCGTTCGTTCCTGAGTGCTGTAAACACGAAGCTGAATCCGGCTCCGCCTTCCGCGGCGATGGCCATGCCCATGGGCTTTCCGATGCAACGTACGGTGACCAGTGGCGATGAGAAGCCGATGTACCGCGCGGAACTGCGTACGTTGAGCGCGTCGATTGTGGCGGCGCAGGCGAAGACGACCGATGCTGAAACGAAGGCGCACCTGGAAGCCGCAAAGGACGAGATCGCGAAGATGCTCGATCCGAAGATTGCAACTCCGGCCCCGGCTTCGGCGGGCGCGATGACGTTCCCGCCGCAATAAAGCGGAAGTTTAACGTGCCCGGCCGCAGGGTCGGGCGATCCTCTGGCCGCTCGCTAGCAAAGAACCGCGAACGAAGTGAGCGGACGCTTTGTAGCGCGTCATGGCCGCCAGAAACCAACCGCACCACAGCAGCCGAAAGCGCCCAATCCGGGCCGCGACCAGAGCGGCCAGAAGGGCCGCGTCGGGAGCGGATCTCACCCATACCGACAGCACCCGATAGGACCCCGCGCGCTTATCCACCCGGCTGGACCGAGCCGTCCGATGAAACAAATCAAGCGGTACTAGATCACGGCCTTTCGCAGGCGATCCATGATTTCACCCGCTGAGGCGCGGCCCCAGGTCTCGTTCACTTGGACCGTAAACCGCCGGTCTTTGCTCGCAGCGCCAAAGCGCATGCCGGCATCCGCCGCGTTCTTGCGGAAACCTTCCGGATTGCCGGTTTTCACGCGCAAGTGGAATATGTTGGTTCCGTTGGGAACGCGGGATACTTCAAACCGCGTATCGGAATCAAGGGCGGCAATCACCGCTTCCGATATTTTCACGGCCTCCCGTTGGCGATCCTCGAAGCCGTCGAAGTAGTGCAACGCAACGGCGGCGAAGGGCCAGACCTGATTCAGGCCTCCGCCGAACATGCGGCGCTGGTGGTAGAGATCGGCCAGCAGTGTTTTTGGGCCCGCGAGTATTGCTCCGCTCGCGGCATTGAAGTACTTGTACATCGAAACATACACGGTGTCGAACAACGCGGCGTATTCACGCACGGTAGTCTTGGCGTAGGAAGCCGCCAGATAGAGACGCGCGCCGTCCAAGTGCAGGCCGATCTTGTTCCGGCGGCCCCATGCCGAGATGGCGCGGATTGCGTCCAAGTCGAATATCTCGCCGGTCTTTCGACGGACCGGTGTTTCGATCTGGAGCGCGCCGATCGGAACCGCCACTCGCCCGGATTCGCCGCGCCCGAGTTCGGCTTTTGCCTCGTCGAGCGTGAAGGAAGCGCGGCCCTCGGCGAGAGGCACAAGGTGCAGTCCGCTCAGCGTCTGGCAACAGTCGCCGCAATCGTTGAATAAATGCGATTCTTTTTGGACGAGCACACGGCGTTTGTCGCCCGCGAGAATCCGCACGGCCATGTGATTGGCAAGCGTTCCGGTGGAAAACCAAACCGCGGCTTCCTTGCCGAGGGCGGAAGCAACCCGTTCTTCGAGTTTCTGGACAATCCCTTCCCGCGAGTAGGAATCCGGAACGATCCCGCCCGTTAGTCGCTTGAGAACGTCGGCGTACTCTTCCGGAGTGTGATGGATTCCGTCTCCCGTGGCGAGCACGGGTCCGCGCTCCTTTCCTTTGACGATCTGCGGTGCGAAGCCCAGTAACGCGGGCGCGCTGAGGGCGGGGGATGCGAGAAACGAGCGGCGGCGCATAGTCGCCACATCGTAACATGGGCGCTGCCGCCCGCCGGTTTGGGGACTAGCCTTGGCGGAATCCATGCCTTGCGGCGAACCGCGAAGTTTCCCCTCCCGTGCCGATTCCGATTTTTCGCTTCGCCTATAATGCCGGGATGACCTTGTGCGTCCGAGCCCTTCTGGCCGCTGTGTTGATTTCGACGTACGGCCACGGCGCTGAGCCTCCGAACGCCCATCCGCCAGACGCTAAAACTTGGTGGAATCACGTACGCGTAATGGCGAGTGACGCGAACGAGGGTCGCGATACCGGGAGCAAGGGCTACCTCCGTGCGGAACAGTATGTCGTGGCTCAGTTCAAGAAGCTCGGCTTGCAGCCTGCTGGCGAGAAGGGCTACACGCAGCCGGTCCCGCTGTACTCGGTGGAACTGGATCCGACGGCGACGTCGATTACTTTGCTCCGCGCTGGAAAGGAAGAGCGGCTGCGCTTTCTCGAAGAGGTTTCTATCAGCGCAGATGTTGGCTTGCCGGAGTCGCTGGAGGCACCGGTCGTTCTGGCGGACGATCCGGCAACCGACGTGAAGGGCAAGTTCGCTGTGGTGCATTCGTCTCGATCAGGCGGGCGCGCCGCGGCTCTCGCGCGGGCCGGGGCTTTGGGAATCCTAGTGATCGATAACCCGCGCGCCACGGAGCCGCCGCGGTGGCCTGTGGCCTACGCGAAGACGGTGCGGCTAACGCGGTCGACTGCGGCAACGTTCTTCAACATCCGCCTGAGCGAAAGTGCCGCGGAGAAAGTATTGGCATCGCCGGCGACCTTGCGCATCCGCACGAAAGTCGTCCAGCAGGATCTGGTCTCGGACAATCTGATCGCCGCGCTGCCGGGCGAGTTGGACGAGTACGTCGTCGTGTCGGCGCATCTGGACGGCTACGGTATCGGCTATCCGGTGAATGGCGACCGCATCTACAACGGTGCGTTCGACGATTGCGCGTACGTCGCCACGCTACTCGAGTTCGCGGCCCATCTCAAGAAGTCCAAACAGAAGTTGAAGCGCGGCATCCTGTTTGTCGTCGTGACGGGCGAGGAGAAGGGGCTGCTGGGGTCGGCGTACTTTACGACGCATCTGACCGTTCCCAAGGAAAAACTGGTTGCTGACATCAATCTCGATTATTTGCGGCCGATTTTTCCGCTACGCACGCTGACCGTGTTGGCGCTCGACCAGTCGACGCTCGGCGCGACCGCGAAAGCGGTGGCCGACTCGATGGGGATTCGCGTCCAGGCGGATTTGGAGCCGGAGCGCGGCCTATTTCGTCGATCGGATCAGTTCAATTTCCTGAAGATCGGCGTGCCATCGCTCGCGTTTATCTTCGGCTACGAGAACGGATCGGCGGAAGAGAAGATCTATCGGAGCTGGTATATGGACCGCTATCACAAGCCGAGCGACGACGTGAATCAGCCGATCGATTTCGCGGCGGCGATGAAGTTCAACCAGTTTTTCGAGCGGCTGACGCTGACGGTCGCGAATGCGGCGGAGCGTCCGAAGATGCTGGTCGAGGCTCCGGTGCAATAGGCGGAGCTACAGCTCCAGCGAGTTCCAAAACCGGACCAGTTCGTCTAAGGCGGAGTGGTAGTCGATATCCAGCTGACACCCTTCTGTGACCAAAAGATCGTGCTTGCATCATGCTTGCATCATGCTTGCATCATGTTTGGATTACACGTCAGATCCAAAACGCCTGAGCCTCGCCGTCGGACGCGGACGCGCGGTGCGTGAGCGGTACCTCGATTCCCTGGGAAGATCCGCTCACTCCGTTCGCGGTTATGTGCTGGACTGGGCAATTTTTCATCTCCCTTCCGGCAACATCCGCTGGATCGGGTGCGACGTCGGACTGGCTGGTTGCGCCTCTTGCGTACCCTCCCATCGGGCGGGTTGGGGTCGGTCCTGGCGGACCGACCTACCTGACGCGTTTGCGTTATACTTCGCGAGAAATGAGAACATTCTTTTTCCTGTTGGCTGCGTCCGTTTGCGCGTTTGGTCAAGACGAAGAGGAACGCGGACCTCGTGGCGCGGGCCGGGCTCCGGACGATCCGATGAGTTCGCAGACGTTCGCGGGGCTGCGTTTGCGCGGCATTGGGCCGGCGTTTACTTCCGGTCGCGTCTCGCAGTTTGCGGTGGAGCCTGGGGATTCGAATCGCTATTACGTGGCCGTCGCTTCGGGCGGCGTCTGGAAGACGGTCAACAACGGCATCACTTGGACTCCGGTGTTCGACAATCAGGCTTCGTATTCGATCGGGACGGTGACGCTCGATCCGAAGAATCCTTCGGTGGTTTGGGTGGGATCGGGCGAGAACAACAGCCAGCGCAGCATTTCGTATGGCGATGGCGTTTATAAGAGCGAAGACGCGGGGCGATCCTGGAAGAACATGGGGCTCAAGAAGTCCGAGCACATTGCACGGATTCTGATTGACCCTCGCGATTCGAATGTCATTTATGTCGCGGCTCCCGGGCCTTTGTGGAAAGGCGGGGGCGAGCGCGGACTCTATAAGTCAACCGATGGAGGCAAGACCTGGAACAGCTTGATTCCGGTCGGCGACTATACGGGGGTGGCCGATGTGATCTTCGATCCGCGGAATCCGGACATCTTGCTGGCGGCGACGCATCAGCGGCAGCGACGCTATTTTACGTTGATCCACGGCGGTCCGGAGAGCGCGTTGTGGCGTTCGACGGATGCGGGCAAGACCTGGAGCAAAGTGGGCGGCGGATTTCCAGCGGGTGAGTTGGGGCGGATTGGCTTGAATCATGCTCCGTCGAATCCGAGCGTGATCTACGCGCAGGTGGAGGGTCCGGAGGGGCGTGGCGGTTTGTACCGCTCGATGGATAACGGCGTCACGTGGCAGCAGCGGAACACTGCGGATTCGCAGGGGCAGTATTACGCGAAGGTCGTGGTGGATCCGGCGGACGAGGATCGCGTGTACGTGATGAACGTCAACATCATGGTGTCGAACGATGGCGGCCGCACGATGTCGGCGCTGCCAACGCGCGGTAAGCATGTCGACAATCACGACATCTGGATCGACCCGAAGAACAACAGGCATTACCTGGTGGGCTGCGACGGCGGCATCTACGAGACGTTCGACAGAGGGGAGAACTGGCTGTTCAAGTCGAATCTGCCGGTGCCGCAGTTTTATGATGTCGCGGCGGACGAATCGGGGCCCTTCTACTACGTCTACGGCGGCACGCAGGACAATTACAGCTTCGGGTGTCCGAACAAGACGAAGAACGCGCATGGCATTGCGAACTCCGATTGTTTCGTGACGAACGGCGGCGACGGATTCTACACGCGCGTCGATCCCAAGGATCCAAATACGGTATACGCGAGTATGCAGAACGGCGGGCTGGTGCGCTTCGACCGGCGGACAGGAGAGCGGACGGGGATACAGCCGCAGCCCGCCAAGGGCGATGCGCCGATGCGGTGGAATTGGGATGCACCGCTGACGATGAGTCCGCACTCGAATTCGCGGCTTTACTATGGCTCGCAGCGCCTCTATCGCAGCGACGACCGGGGCGATACGTGGAAGGCAATCAGCCCGGATTTGTCGCGTCAACTGGATCGCAACAAGCTAACCGTAATGGGTAAAGTGTGGGGTCCGGACGCGGTGCAGAAACACGTGTCGACGGCCCTCTATGGCAACATCTCGACGGTGACGGAGTCGCCAAAGCAGGAGGGGCTCATTTATGCCGGCACCGACGATGGGTTGCTGCAGGTGACCGAGGACGGCGGCAGGATGTGGCGCAGGATCGACAAGGTGCAGGGCGTTCCGGAGGACGCCTATGTCCAGCGGATTATTCCCTCACTGCACGACGCGGGCACAGTGTATGTGGCGTTCGAGAATCACCAAAATGGCGATTTCCGGCCGTATTTGATGAAGAGCACGGACAAGGGCAAGACGTGGGCCTCGATCTCGGGCAACCTGCCGGAGAACGGCGCGGTGTACGCGATCGCGGAAGATCATGTGAATCCGAAGCTGCTGTTCGCCGGTACGGAGTTCGGCTTGTACTTCTCGACGCTCGGCGGAGAAAAGTGGATCAGGATGACGGGCGGGTTCCCGACGATTCAGGTGCGCGACTTGGCGATCCAGCGCAAGGAGAGCGATCTCGTCGTTGGAACCTTCGGGCGAGGGATCTATATTCTCGACGACTATTCACCGCTGCGGACCGCGTCGGCGGACGTGTTCAATCAGGAGTCCGCGCTGTTTCCAGTGAAGAATGCGCTGTCGTACTTGCAGGCGGCTCCGCTCGGCGGGGGAGGGAAGTCGTTCCAGGGGGAGGCGTTCTGGACGGCACCGAATCCGGCGCTGGGCGCGACGTTGACGTACTTCTTGAAAGATGGACTGCGTACGAAGAAACAGACGCGCCAGCAGAAAGACCGCGAGGCGATACGCAGCGGACAGGCCGCGGCGTATCCGACGGACGAGGAGTTGCGGGCGGAGGCAGAGGAAGAGGCTCCGGCGATTGTGGTGACCGTGTCGGATGCGAGCGGCAAAGTGGTCCGGCGGTTCAATGGTTCGGCGCAGCGCGGCTTGCAGCGCGTGGCGTGGGATTTGCGGGGCCCGGCTCCAGTGGCTGCGGCTGGTGGTGGCCCGGGCGGCGGCGGTGGAGGTCGCGGCGGCCGCGGTGGCGTTGGCGGTGGTGCGCCGGCCGGTGGTGAAAGCGGCGATGACGAGGGAATGGGATTCCGAACTCCGATGGGGCCTTTTGTGGTTCCAGGGAAGTATTCGGTGGCGCTGGCGAAGCGCGTAGATGGCGTGACAACGGCGCTGCCGGGTTCGCAGACGTTCGAAGTCTTAGCCGAAGGCGTGTCGACGCGCGAAGAGCGTTTGTCGATGGCCGAGTTCCAGGAAAAGCTGCTGCGGATCCAGCGCGCGAACACGGCGACGGAGCAGACGGCGACGGAGGCTCGGACGCGGCTGGATGCGATCGTGCGAGCGATTGATGCGACTCCATCGCTGTCGCCGAAGGTGCGGGAGCAGGCGCGGGGCTTGCTGAAGCAACTGGGCGAGATCACACGCGCGCTGCGTGGCGATACGGTAGTGCGGGCGCGGAACGAAGCGGCTCCGGCATCGATTGCGGAGCGGATTCAAGCAGCGGCGGGTTCGTTGCGATCGACGACAGGGCATCCGACGAAGAGTGCGCTCGAGCAGTATCAGATTGCTTCGGACGAATTGACGGTTGAGATTCCGAAGTTGCGAAAGCTGGTGGAGACAGACATCAAGGCGTTGGAAAAGCAGTTGGATGCGGCGGGAGCGCCTCCGACGCCGGGGCGCTTGCCGGAGTGGCGGCGGTAGGTTGGCGCTGCAAGCGAACGACGATCCGCGACTCAAAAATAAACCGGCCCGCTCATCTCTTGTGGATGAGTGGGCCGGTTTGTTTTGGTGGTGTGCACAGCCCAGGGGCGCGTGCTATTCGAAGCGCGGACGCATCGACAGACTGGATCTGTCCGGAGGATTCCATGCGATCGCGCTGCGTAAGTTTTGCTGTACTGCGATGCTACTTAACTGCCATGGTCACGGCCGGGCTGGTTTGGCGCCTTGGGCGGGGGTGGCGTTCAGCCAGTTGCCTCCGGCGGTTGTCTTGGACCCGACGGTGAAACTCGCCGAACCGCCGCCGGCATTCAGAACCAGCACGCGCGTGCTGGCTGGCGCGCCACCGCGCACGAACGAGAAGGCAAAGCCCGTCGATGTCAAGCTGTTGAACGCAGATGGGTGGTCTAGTCAAGAGTCCTGGGGCGGGCAGACGCGTATGTACTACGAACACGAAGCCTGAGACGAAGATCTACTTGGGTACTCCGCTCAACCAGACTCCACGAAAGAAAAAATAGATGCCTTGCGGGCCTCAGCAGTTTGGGTATGGTATCCGGCGTCTAATCGACGCGATGCAGCAGTGGCAGCGAGCGGACCGGACCGAGCGGCGCATCCACTGCCCGCTTGCCGTCTCCCTGAAAGGTCCAGTCCGTGCCGGCAATGGTTTGGATGATGGGGGCCGAAGTGGTGACTTGTGCGGGTAAAATGGCACCAGCAAACAATAAGGCCCACAAATGCATCCGCCTATTGTAACGCCGATTCACAAGAAGGGCGCTTCGCCCATGCGCGACGTTTGGCGAAACGATGGGTGTGGTGCACAGGGCGCTCTCCGTCATCGAAAGCGGATGAAAATGAGCGCGACCCGTCCGATCTAAACCCGGGTGTCAGAAACCGTGAAAAAATCCCCCAGCCCGCTCGCCAGCAAAGAACCGCGAACAAAGTGAGCGGGTGACCTCCCCTCGCAGCAAAGAACGGCGAACAGCCTGCCCGTTACGGGAAGTCAGGGACACGCGGGTCATGACCGCCAGAAATCAGTTGCGATGCCTTAGCGCGGAGCAGTAAGAATAGGAACGGCGAAGAGGGGCAAACGCGTTCGCAAAAAAGCGTCAAAGAATCAACCGGATTTTGAAATCGCCGCGGAACTCAAGCGGATGACCGGCGGGGACCTGACGCGCATCGACGGAATGCAAGCGATGACCGTCCAGACCGTGATCACCGAAGCAGGATTGGACATGAGCGCCTGGCCCACCGAGCACCACTTCATTATCCTGGATCGGACTCGCGCCCCGCATGCTGCAATCACCGCTACGGCTGCCAAGCTAGCCCGACTCATTTATCGCATGCTGCTTCACGGCGAACAGTAACGAAGCGATCCGAAGGAGTCGGGTAGTGCGGCGCTGATCGTATATGTAGCAGACTGGAGCAGACCTGCTCACGAATTCTCGAAGACAGGCCACTATGCCACGCCGCGCCGAGATAGTACGATTCCCGGCAAAAAAGCATCCCCGGGCTAAAGCCCGGGTTTTAGCCCCGCCGGTTACGGCCGGGATCGTTTCGATCCGAATCAGGCGGTCAGAGAGCTAGCGCCGCGCCAGCGCCTGATACTTTTCCTGATCCTTGCGGGCATGCTCGGAATCGCCCGCGTCGACAACAGCCGGCTGCGCGCCGCGTAGGCATTTGTGTAGTTGGATTGCGCGATCCAGGTAGGTCCGCGCCGGGTCAAGCTGCTGCAGTACGATCAGCGACCCTCCGTTCGCGATATCATCAAAGGCCCTAGGAGAGCTTTCATGACAACTTCGAAGTACTTTCTGTTTGCTCTGGTTGGTGGAATACTGCTGACCTCCTCCGCACCGGCGCAGACCGCCCGCCGCATCGCGGCCGACGACGTGTTTGCTCTTCGCACCGTCACCGACCCCCAGATCTCGCCCGATGGCAAGCGCATCGTGTACGTCGTGAACTTCGCCGACATCCAGACGGATTCGCGGTTTTCGAATGTATGGATGATCAACTTCGACGGCTCCGATAACCGGCCTATCACGACCGGCAACTATCGCGACACGACGCCGCGCTGGTCGCCGGATGGATCGCGGGTTGCGTTCGTGTCGGATCGCGGCGGCTCTGCGCAGATCTGGCAACGCTGGTCGGACAGCGGTCAGATGGCGCGTATGACCAGCCTGCCGGAACCACCGAGCGCCATCGAATGGTCGCCGGACGGAAGGCACATCGCGTTTCTTTCACTGGTTGCCGAGCATGGACGCCAGCTCGGAAATCTGCCGCATCCGCCGGAGGGCGCGAAGTGGGCCGATCCCGCGAAGATCATCGATCGGCTTGTCTACCGCTTCGACCAGATCGGTTACCTGAAGCCCGGCTATTCGCATGTATTCGTGGTTGCCGCCGACGGAGGTGCGGCGCGCCAGATCTCGACGGGCAAGTTCAATCACGGTGGCCCGGGGCTTGGCGCTGGAGCGCGTCCGGTGTGGTCGCCGGACAGCAAAAGCATTCTCATCTCGGCAAATCGCACGGCGGATTGGGAGTACGACTCGGTCAACACCGAGGTTCACGAATTCTCGGTCGCCGATGGTTCGGTGAAGACGCTCACCAGCCGCAAGGGGCCGGACAATGCACCCGCGATTTCGCCCGATGGCAAGCGGATCGCCTACACCGGCTTCGACGATCGGCATCAGGGCTATCAGGTGTCGAACTTGTATGTGATGATGCGCGACGGTTCGAGTTCGCGCCATTTGGCGGCGGAACTCGATCGCGACGTCACGAATCCTACGTGGGCGCCCGATGGCCGTGGGCTTTATTTTCTCTATGCCGATAAAGGCGACACCAAGCTCGGCTACGCTCCGCTCGATGGCAAGGCCAAAGAAGTGTCGGCGCATCTGGGGTCGGGCTTTAGCGCGTACGGCGGCGGCGATGCGCTTTCGCTGGCGGCGAACGGTCGCTACGCGGTCACCGTTGCAAGCACCGCGAATCCTGGAGACATTGCGGTTGGCACGATCGACGGATCCGGCGTCAAGGTCATCACGCGGGTTAATCAGGAACTGCTCGGGCAGCGCAAGCTCGGTGCCGTCGAAGAGATCTGGTACGAATCGTCGAAAGACAGGCGCAAACTGCAGGGGTGGATTATCAAGCCGCCGGACTTCAATCCGGCGCGCAAGTATCCGATGATTTTGGAGATCCACGGCGGGCCGTTCGCGAATTACGGAGATCGCTTCGATTTCGAGAAGCAGGTGATGGCGTCGAAGGATTACGTCGTGCTCTACACGAACCCGCGCGGCTCGACGAGCTATGGTGGCGAATTCGGCAACCTCATTCATTTGTCATATCCCGGCGACGATTTCTACGATCTCAATTCCGGAGTCGACGCCGTGATCGCGAAAGGCTACGTCGATGCGAACAACCTTTTCGTCACGGGTGGCAGCGGCGGCGGAGTGCTTACCTGCTGGATGGTCGGCAACACCACGCGCTTCAAGGGAGCCGCTTCTCTGTATCCAGTAATCAACTGGTACGCGTGGATCGGCACCGCCGACATTGGTCCGCGTATGAGCCAATACTGGTTCGCCGGCGCGCCTTGGGACAGCAAGGAGAATCTCGAGAATTACGAGAAGCGGTCGCTGTTGTCGGTGGTAAACAAAGTGACGACCCCGACGATGGTAATGACGGGAGAAGAAGATTACCGCACGCCGATCTCAGAATCCGAGCAGTATTACGCCGCGCTGAAGATGCGCAAAATCGACGCCGTACTCGTGCGGATTCCGGGAGAACCGCATGGGCTTTCGCGCCGGCCGAGCCATCATCTGGCGAAGGTGTCGTACATCATCGACTGGTTCGACCAGCACAAGGCGAAGTAAGTAGGGCGGACCACCAGGTCCGCCTCTTACTTTGCACTTTGAGAGAAGCAGTCCAAGGTCACCGCGCGAAGAAGTGACGCGACATCGACGGCAGAAGTGGCGCGACCGTAAGGTCGCGCGTCAAAACAATCTACACGGGAAATGTAGTAACTCCGAGGCGCGACCGTAAGGTCGCGCGTACCAAGTCCTGCACCGAATTTCGCCCGCTCCTGTAGCACCAACACTATACCCACTCCAAGCCTCACCGCGCGGGACCGGCTTTTGAGTTAGCCGTGCTATCGACAATCCCGACAGTGCAATTCCTCTCCATCAATATCGGAAATTAGGCGACAATTGTCCCGGTTGCGCCAAAGGAATAGTAGACGAGTTGCTTCGTCGTATCCATCCCAACCTGAAGAATCGACAGGGTGCGTTGTACTCCGTTACGGTCCAGCGCCGGAATCCCGATGTCGCTGTCCGAGAGGTGGAAAGCGAGGCATTTTCCCGCCCAGCCGGGCGTGGGACGGAATGCTCCGACGCGGCTTCTCGAGGGCGAGTTCTGCGATCTTCCGTCGGACTTTGCTTCGCGGGCTCGAGCGCGCCGGACTGACTTCCGCCTGCCTCGAGTCAAAATATCGCCTCGCCTACAAGAATTCTGGCGCTTTGGGGGTACTTCGTTCTGGCGGCAACCTGTATGGGTCCGCAATTCATGATTTATCAATGCGTTAGGCCGCAAATCCTGATCTGTCGATGAAAGCACCTTGGCAGGGTGGAATTTGCCTGTTGACTTCACATTAAGATCAGCTTAAGATGCCATTTCGCCATTCGAGCGTTGGTTGGCCACGGATCGGATGGTGAGGCTGGCCTAAGCGGCGGGAATACTTCCTGCAGCCGGACCGGAATCGATACTATCGACCGCAGAAGGTGATGGATCTGGCATGACCTTTCAACTAGGCGAGCAAGTCGTTTACCCCAACCATGGCGTTGGGATTGTCGAGAACATCAGCGTTCGGGCTTTCGGGCCGCAAACGGAACGCTTCTACCTCCTGAAACTCCAAGCAAATAGCCTTACGGTAATGGTGCCGTTTTCGCATGTCGGCCATGTTGGCCTGCGAAAAGTTACGAAAAACGGGGAAGTCGCGCGGGTGCTTGAGTTCCTGGCGGCGGGCAACTGCAAGCGCTTGTCGGACTGGAAGGACCGCTTCAAGGAGAATTCGGACAAAATGCAGTCCGGCGGCCTGCTCGATGTGGCCCAGGTGATGAAGGGCTTACTGGTGCAGCAAGTGGATAAGCCGCTATCGTTCCGCGAGAAGAAGATGCTCGACCGCGCTCGGCACATGCTGATTACCGAATTTACGATTTCGAGAAGGCTGTCCACGGCGGCTGCGAGCGAACTGCTCGAGAAGACGCTGCAGAAGTCCGCTCTCCATTTGCCCGAGCCGCTGTAGTCGACTGCGGCTGAAATCCCGCGCCGTATGGTGTCCGTGACGCGGCGGGTCATAGGGGCCGCTTACTTCGCTCGGCTTCGTCTCGCTTCGTGTGCGGCTCGAAGCTTCGCGATGGATCCGTGCACGGTTGCAACCCCACCCTGAAGGCCCTAATCCGCCGGTAAGGGCCTTGGGATGACCGGTAGTGAGGGAAGCGGGGCGATCAGATATTGGAATGGGCGGCTGTT
>JAYVTO010000288.1:0-2540 GCA_043788745.1 Acidobacteriaceae bacterium | reverse complement strand
CCGCCCAAACGGCCGTCTCTCGCTGAGGCCATGAGTATGTTTTCAGTGTTGAAGCCGCACATGGCAGTCGCTTCATCGAAGGCTCGCTTCACGGTTTTTGCTCTGACGAATCTGGATAAAGCCACGGTTTGCCAGCCACAGGATGATGCGGTGCTAGACTTTGAGAAACACGCCAGCCAGTTGAATATCCAATTGATAGTTCGTATTCACAAAGTAGCATCGAAGTAGCGAAGACTCTTATCTGCCCCGAAGGACGCCTGAAATGGTTAAACGTGAGATCGTTCGCTTTTTTCGCAGCCACCGGTTAATTGGTTTCTCGGGGGCGGCAATTCTTGCCCTTGGCTTGGGCGCATCCACCCTTGCGTTGACGTTTCTTCTTACACTTGCTTCCGTTTCTTATCCAGGGATTCGAGCTGCAAGCACCGCGACAATCGCAGAAGAGGTCAACGGCGGCGGATCGACTCCAGTTAGCTTCGAGCAGTTCGAGCGGCTGCGCAGAAGCTCGTCACACCTGGCGCGGTTGTCGGCTTACAGTCGAGTGCTTCCCTCCACTTCTGGAGGCCCTTCGATGGTCGCCGTTTCATCTGGTTTTTTTCAGTTTTCACGGCCCCGCTGACACTAGGGAGGGATTTTCACTCGATCGAAGAGGGGCAAACTGAAAGCAAAGTGGTCATCCTTTCGTACCGCTTTGCGGAGGGCCGATTTGGTTCGCCGGCGAACGCGATTGGTCAGAACATTTTATTGAAAGGACGGTCGTTCCAAGTCATCGGGGTTGCTCCCAGGAACTTTGAGGGGATGTTCGGCGAAAGAACTGAATTGTGGGCACCATCAAGCGCAGTCATCCCGCTGGCGATCGACAGTCAGGACGGGAGGCTTTGGAAGCTGATGAATGTGTTTTATGCCCTTGCGGCGTCCGAGCTTCGGACGCCAAAGCAGTTGACGACGGATCTCAGCAAATCATTGCCCATCTATACGGGAAGTGAATCGCGTCTACATGTGTCGCCCGGCCTTACCGAGGACCCGGTTCGAGACGA
This sequence comes from Acidobacteriaceae bacterium, assembly GCA_043788745.1. Classification (GTDB taxonomy): domain Bacteria; phylum Acidobacteriota; class Terriglobia; order Bryobacterales; family Bryobacteraceae; genus JBBQWZ01. The sequence goes on along the minus strand of JAYVTO010000288.1, from coordinate 1,506 downwards.
GCATTTACGTGCACGGCTTCGCCTGGGCTTGGCATTATCGGTCGCATTTACCCTTGTGAGCGGACTGAACTTGGCATGGCTTCTCTTAGCTCAAGCGCCATTACGCGCCACTGAAACTCACTTGAAGAAGGCGTTGGGCGCGGACACCGTACGGTTGATCTGTGAGGGTGCCATGGGTCCATCATCCGTTATTGGTCTTGGGTTTGTTGGAGCGGGAATTTTGCTCGCCGCCGGTGTAGTAGCCATCAGCGGTATGACTGGAATCGGAGGGCAGGTAGCGCGCGGCGCATGGCAGACAGCGATACTTGCCTATGCTATGGAAATTCCGTTTGTCGGTGTGCTGACGTGCTTGGTGGTTGTCCTTCCTTTGATTAGCGTTCTTAGAGACGTTAGTGGAACGCGAAGGTATTACAGTTTGTCGGCCTTGCGGGTTAGCGCGCTTATGAACATTCCCGTGGTTTTGCAGATCTCCTTAGTATCGTTGACCTGCATTCTTGCAGGCATGGTATCGTCCGCTCTGATCTCAGAAATGAATGAGTTTCTTGGATACGATCCGTCCCAATTGATGGTTGTGGAAATTAGTCCGTCTTCTGGCACGCTCGAGATGAGTTGGAGCGGCTCCGAGGTATCGCCGACTATGCGTGCGTTGGGGCGTTTGATCGTCCATGCGGCATCTATACCAGGCGTCGGGGCAGTTGCGTATTCGAGCAGTCCGGTGGGCGTCCGCGACGAAGGGGTTCCTTGTTTGTTGGAAAGGATCGATTCGGAACATTCCTCTCGATTGACGGTGCGAGATGTCACGGTTAGTCCCGGCTATACTCGCACTGTGGGAGGCAAGTTCATTGAGGGTCGCGATTTTCCGCCCGGAGGCGGCGGCAACGAGATCATTCTGAACGAAGCGGCTGCTCACGCACTTTGGCCAACGCAGAGCCCCGTTAATCGTCCCGTTCAAGTCATCGAGCCGGCTATGTCGGGCCTCCCATCCAATGGTTCTCCGGCGATCGTTGTTGGTGTTGTAGCCGATATGAAAACACCAGGGTACGGGCACCACGCACTGCCGACGATTTACAGATCGATGTTCAAAACCGGCGTTATGGACTTTAGTCCGCGGTTGATCTTGAGGGGCGTGGTGTCCTGGGCTGCCGTTGACTCCGGATTGGGAAAAGAGGTGCGAGCACAACTTCCTGGAATGGCGATTCGTTCCGTTTATCCAATTCGCGACCGCATTAGGGCAGTGTTCGCAAATGACGCGGAAGGAACTTACTTGGCGATCACTGGAGCAGTCGTCATGGTGGCAGTTTCATCAATAGGACTCTACGCTTCCTTAGCCTACTTCGTACGGACTCGGCGCCGGGACCTCGCGATTCGAATGTGCCTTGGAGCCTCAAGCAGCGCCATTAGGCGAATCGTCTACGGCCGGGCGGTCTTCCGAGCAGTTCTGGGTGTGTTGCTAGGCGTAGTTGTTTGGCCATCTCTGGCGCAGCTGTCGGCAGTCGATTATCTTGG
>JAYVTO010000287.1:0-23674 GCA_043788745.1 Acidobacteriaceae bacterium | reverse complement strand
CAATCGGCGCACGATCCCAAGCCCACATTGGGCGGACCGCATCGGAAAAGGTACCCATCAAACTACCCAGTTCCAATTCCGATGCGGTTTATTCCAACTGTCGATTAGTGTATCACCAAAATCAAGGGTTTGCGCCACCTTTGCTGGCGGTCGGGGTTGTCCGCGCGACACCTCGCCGGTCTCGAAGAGGGAACCTTCGCGGCGGATTCGCTGCATCGTAACCTGCTTTTACTGCAATTGCATTGCGGAGCAAACCGATCCCGCTCTGAGAACAGTCGCTTTCCGTATACTCCTTATGCCTCGGCCTTGGACGATAGAGGTCCGAACCCTTCGTGGTCTTCGAGCGTAGTGGTATCGGGCGGGAGTGGGTAGGCGGCTGTTCTGAGGGCGAGCTACATCCGAAACGGATCCACAATGCGGACTCCGGCAATCAGCTGGCCGTGGTTGAGATCCTCGGTCAGCAGTTCGTTTGCACCGTCCTGTTCGGCCAACGAAGACCTTTGCGGTCATGTAGTTCCTCTCGCGCCGCCGGGCGCTTTCCGCCCAGGCTGATTGGATTTTCCATGAAAGCCAGCGCCTTTCGCCGGTCGCTCTCATACGTCGATTCCCGTTCTACAAGATTTCGCAATTTTTCCACAAGCAATGCGCTGACACTGCTTCCGCGTTGCGCGGCGAACACTCGCGCCTGTTTAGGCAGCTGTTTGTCCCAAGCGAGAGTGATGTTTTGGGTCATCGGAGAATCCTTCATCGAGACTACACGCAAAATACGGGAGGCCATTACCAGGCTAGGCAAACTTTGCCGAAATGCGCGCCGCACGCGAGATATTCGAACGCCGCCGGAGCCTCATCGAGCGCGAAGATGCGATCGATGGCGGGTTTCATTTTGTTCTGGGCGATCGCCCGATTCATGCTCTCGAAGGTCTCTTTGCTTCCGACGATCACGCCTTGCAGCCGCACGTTCTGCATTAGGATCGGAATGACGTTGACCTCGGACGCGTTGCCCGCCAGCACGCCGATCACGCTGATGGTTCCGCCGACGCAGACCGCCTTCAGCGATTGGCCGAGCGTACCCGCTCCGCCGACCTCGACCACGTGGTCGACACCGATGCCGCCAGTCAGTTCGCGTGCGCGCTTCGCCCAATCGGCGTCGGTTTTGTAGTTGATGGTCTCGTCGGCGCCCAGGGATCGGGCGCGGTCGAGCTTCGCGTCACTCGACGAGGTGACGATGGCGCGGGCGCCCATCAGTTTCGCGAACTGCAACGCGAAGATCGAGACACCGCCGGTGCCCTGCACCAGCACCACGTCGCCCGCCTTGATCCTGCCCTGTTCAACCAATGCATTCCAGGCCGTCGTCGCGGCGCACGGCAAAGACGCGGCTTCGGCGTCTGACAGATGTTCGGGAGTGCACGCAACGCCGTCTTCGGGGAAGGCGGCGAGTTCGGTGAGCATGCCGTCGACAGGTCCGCCCAGGGCGCGTCCAATCTTATCGCGCGTCGGCGCGCCGCCCAACCAGCCTTGCGAAAAGCAGCCCATGACGCGATCGCCCGTTTTCCATTTCGTGACGCCCTCGCCAACCGCGACGATCTCGCCCGCGCCATCGGAGCACGGGATGAGAGGCAGCTTCTGGCGCGGATTGTACTTGCCTTGGACCATCAGCCAATCCCGGTAATTCAACGACGCGGCATGGACGCGGATTAGCACTTGGCCGGGCCCGGCAATGGGGTCGGGGCGATCGGCCAGAGTGAGTCCGGCGAGGCCGAATTGGCGTAGTTCCCAGGCGCGCATACGCCGTCATTGTGCCACACTGTGGCACATGGGGAAGAGCACGTCGATTCGCGATCTCCACATCAACACGAGCGCCCTTCTAGAACTTCGACGCGATGGCCGACTCGACACAACTTTATTAGATCAGGTACCTGTTCCCTGCTGTGCTACGCTGATGGGTTGCGCCGGTGCCGGCTAAAGTCAGTGAAGCATTCGTCCTTCGAACCTATCCCTTCCAGGAAGCGGATCTGGTCGTCAGTTTCCTGACCCGTGACCAAGGCAAACTGCGCGGAGTTGCCAAACGCGCGCGGCGGCCGAAAAGCAATTTCGGCTCCGGACTCGAAAGGCTTTCGCACGTGCGCATGTCATTCGATCAAAGAGAAACCCGCGAACTCGTGCGACTCGATTCGTGCGAACTCGTCGAGTCGCAATTCGCGCTGCAATCCAGTTACGAAGCCAGCCTAGTTCTCGATTATATGGCCGAACTCGCCGAACAATTGCTGCCGCTGAACGAACCCAGTGAGAAATTTTTCCGCCTGCTGAACTCGATGCTCCTGTACCTGCGCGGCGGCGGCCAGATCTGGGCAGCGGCGACGTATTACACACTGTGGGCCGTTCGTCTTTCCGGATTCCTGCCGGCGCTGAAAGTGAGTCGCGACTCCGCCGAAATCGCCGATGAAATGTTTGCTACGCCGATCGCCAACCTCGCCGAACGCGAGTGGTCGAAGGAGACCGCGCGCGATTTGCGACGCTTCTGCATCCGGCAGATCGAAGATCACGTCGAGCGCCGCCTGATGACTGTCAAAATGCTCGAAGCACTCTAACCCAACCTATGGATTCCTTCCAACAAACCATTTTCAAGCTGAAACAGTTCTGGTCCGACCGGGGCTGCATCATCACGGAGCCGCATGACGTCGAAGTCGGCGCAGGCACGATGGCGCCCGAGACCTTTCTGCGCGTCCTCGGGCCGAACGAGTATCGCGTCGCCTACGTGCAGCCCTCGCGCCGCCCGGCCGACGGCCGTTACGGCGACAATCCGAATCGCTTGTATAAGCACCAGCAGTTGCAAGTGATCCTAAAGCCGTCGCCGGCCGATGTTTTGGATTTGTACTTGCAGTCGCTCGAAGCGATCGGGATCGACCTCACCAAGCACGACATCAAGTTTGAAGAAGACAACTGGGAAGCGCCGACGCTCGGCGCGTGGGGCATCGGCTGGCAAGTGATGCTCGACGGCATGGAGATCACGCAGTTCACGTACTTCCAGCAGTGCGGCGGCATCGATCTCGATCTCGTCCCGGCGGAAATCACGTACGGGCTGGAGCGCCTGGTCGCGTTCCTCCAAGGCGTCGAAAGCGTCTACGATATCGCGTGGACGCCGCAGTTCAAGTACGCGCAGGTTCGCTATCAGGATGAATTGCAGTTCTCGGTGTACAACTTTGAGAAGGCTAGCGTCGAGATGCTGTGGAAGCTCTTTGAGCTGCACGAGGCGGAATGTGGTCGGCTGCTTGCCGAGTACAAGACGCTGAAGGATCCCGTCGAGAAGGCCCGTTTTCCGCTGCTTCCGACGTACGACCAGGTGCTGAAGTGTTCGAACGTGTTTAATTTACTGGACTCGCGCGGAGCGATCTCAGTCACCGAGCGCGTCGGCGTCATCGGTCGCGTCCGCAAGCTCGCTGTCGGAACGGCGCAGGCGTGGAACGATCAACAGACTCCGGTCGCGGCGGAAGAGGTGACGGCATGAGTTCTCTTCCCTTCCTCCTCGAGATCGGGTGCGAAGAAGTTCCCGATTGGATGATTGTTCCTGCGCTACAGAATCTGAAAGAACTGTTTGAAACGCTAGGCGTCGGAAACGTTACGCGCGTGGATGCGACTCCTCGACGCTTAGTGCTGTGGGCTGGTCCGTTGCTCGACCGCCAACCGGATTCGGAAGAAGTCGTGATCGGCCCTCCGAAGTCGGCGGGCGCGGGCGCGGCCAATGGATTCGCCCGGAAAATGGGCGTCACGCCCGATCAACTGGGCACCGAATCGACGCCAAAGGGCGAGTACTTTTCTTTCCTCAAAAAAACCGCGGGGCGTCCGACTGCCGACATCCTGGCCGACAAGCTGCCCGAAATCATCGGCAAGATCCAGTGGCCGAAAACGATGTACTGGACGATTCCGGGCGCACCTCTAAAAGGCGGTCCGCGTTTCATTCGGCCGATTCGGTGGCTGGTGGCGCTGCTCGGCGATGAAGTAGTGCGGTTCACCTACGGAGACGTGCAGTCCGGCGCGACGACGCGAGGCCATCGCATTCTCAGCAACAAAGCGATTCCGGTGACGATTGCGAACTACGAAGAAGATTTACGGAAGACCTTCGTCATTGTCTCGGCGAAAGACCGCCAAGCGCGCATCGTCGAGTCGATCGCCGGCAAGAACGCGAAGGCCGACAGGAAGCTGCTCGATACATTGACGTACATCACGGAGTATCCGACGGCGATCGAAGGCGGCTTCGACCCCGAGTACCTGAAGCTGCCGAAGGAAGTGCTGGTGATGGTGATGCGCTATCACCAGAAGTACTTCTCGGTCGAAGACGCTTCGGGCGAACTCGCGCCGAAATTTCTCGCCGTCATGAACACAGGCGGCGATCCGGATGGCCTCGTGCAAAAAGGCAACGAGCGCGTTCTGCGCGCGCGCTTCAACGACGCGCGGTTCTTCTGGGACGTCGATCAGCGCAAGAAGATTGCCGAACGCGTCGACGATCTCAAAACTGTTACGTTCCAGCGCGATCTTGGCGCGGAGAAGTCATCGTATTTTGCGAAGACCGAACGCGTGGTGGCGCTGGTTAAGGAACTGGGTGGGGACGCGGATGCGCAGCGCGCGGCGCGTTTGGCGAAGTGCGATCTGGCGACCGAAATGGTGAAGGAGTTCACCGACCTGCAAGGCATCATGGGCGGCCTCTACGCCAAGCACCAGGGCGAGGCGGAACCTGTGTGGCGCGCCATCTACGAGCATTACAAGCCGCTCTCAATGGAAGATTCGATTCCGGCAACGCTTGCTGGGCGTCTGGTCGCGCTCGCCGACAAGCTCGACACACTGCGCGGCTGCTTTGCGATCGGCTTGATTCCGACAGGCTCGAAGGATCCATTTGCGTTGCGGCGCGCGGCGCAGGGCGTTGTGAAGATTCTGGTCGAGGGCGGCATCGCGACGCCCATGCAAACTTTGCTAGGCGCGAATGCCGCATTGCAAGACTTCCTGGCGGAGCGCCTGAAATACTACTTCCGCGACGTCCGCGGGTTCGCCTATGACGAGGTCAACGCGGTGATGGCTGCCGGCTGGAGTTCCCTGCCCGACGTCGAGGCGCGGCTCACCCGCGTCAGCAGGATTCGCTCGACACCCGACTTCGAGCCGCTGGCCGCCAGCTTCAAGCGCATGAAGAATATCGTCGCGCAGGCCAGCTTCGTCAGTGTGAGTGCGGTGAATAAAACGCTGCTTGAGGACGGGCCGGAGCGCGAACTGCATGCCGAATTCCAGAAAATTTCGGGGCAGCCGTTTGAGCAAGCCGCTGGTTCGCTGCGCCCGAAGCTGGACACGTTCTTCGAGAAGATTCTGGTCAACGCACCGGACGAAGCGGTGCGGAATAACAGGCTGACGTTGCTCAGCCAGATCCTCAATGAATTTTCAACGATCGCCGATTTCTCGGAGATCGTGACGAGTAAAGAGGTTTAGGAGTGGATGCGATCCCCGTCCGAACGCGCACCTTTCTCCGGCTCGGTTGAATGTCGAGGCGTGACCGTAAGGTCACGCGTGTCGAAAGCAGATTGCTACGCGCGACCTCACGGTTGCGCCTCGGTGTGGGCGATTTAGTACGCGCGACCTTACGGTCGCGCCTCGGATAAACGTCAGGAGACAACAGGGAAATGAAAAACTACGTATACGGATTCGGCGGCGGAACCGCCGATGGCCACGGAAAGATGAAAGAGATCCTCGGCGGCAAAGGCGCTGGCCTCGCCGAGATGAGCCGCGCCGGAGTCCCCGTGCCTCCCGGATTCACCATCTCGACCGAAGTCTGCACGCTCTATTTCAACGCGACGAACACCGTGCCGCCTGAAGTCGAGGAACAGATCTCGAAGTCGCTCCGCAAGCTCGAAAAGCAGATCGGGAAGAAGCTCGGTGACGCATCGAACCCGCTGCTGTTGAGCGTCCGCTCCGGCGCCAAGTTCTCCATGCCGGGCATGATGAACACGATTCTCAACCTCGGCCTCAACGACCAGACCGTCGAGGGCTTGATCGCGATCACCAACAACGCCCGCTTTGCCTACGATTGCTATCGCCGCTTCATTCAAATGTTCGGCGAGGTCGCGCTCGGCATTGAAATGGAGCACTTCAACCACATCTTCGATGCGCGCAAGAAAAAGGCCAAGGTCAAACTCGACACCGGCCTCAGTGCCGAGGACCTCAAGGCGATTATCGACGACTACAAGAAGCTTGTCCTGAAAGAGACAAAGAAGCCGTTCCCGCAGGACGCCCGCGAACAGCTCTCGCTTTCCGTCGGCGCGGTGTTCCAAAGCTGGTGGAATCCGAAGGCGGGTTACTACCGCAACATGGAAAAGATCCCCGACGACATCGGCACTGCGGCGAACGTGCAAGCGATGGTCTTCGGCAACCTCGGCGAAACATCGGGCACCGGCGTCGGCTTTACGCGCGACCCTGCGACCGGCGAGAAGATTCTCTACGGCGAATTCCTGATGAACGCACAAGGCGAGGACGTCGTCGCCGGCATCCGCACGCCACTGCCGATTCACGATCTCGAAAAGGTGATGCCCGCCGCGTACGCGCAACTCGTCGAGATCACGACCATGCTCGAGCATCACTACAAAGATATGCAGGACTTCGAATTCACGATCGAAGATACGAAGCTCTACATGCTGCAAACGCGCAACGCCAAGCGCACAGGCCCGGCCGCGGTCCGGATTGCCGTAGAAATGCAGGAAGAGGGCGAGATCGACAGGAAGGAAGCCGTGATGCGCGTGGCTCCGAACCAACTCGATCAACTGCTGCACCCGGTATTCGACGGACCTTCGCTGCGCAGTCTGCAGAAACTCGCCACCGGAATCGCCGCCTCACCGGGCGCTGCCGTTGGCCGCGTCGCGTTCACCGCCGACGACGCCGTCAAACTCGCGGCGTCCGGCCCCGTGATTCTCGTCCGCAAGGAAACCACGCCGAACGACATCCACGGCATGGACGTTTCGAAGGGCATTCTTACCGCGGTCGGCGGAAAGTCGTCGCACGCGGCCGTAGTCGCGCGCGGCATGGGCCGCCCGTGCATCGTGGGTGCCGGCTCGATCGATATTCGGGGTGAGCAGTTCACGGTGAAGGTCGCCGAGAAGACGTTTACGGTGAAACAAGGCGACTGGATCTCGATCGACGGCGCGCTCGGCGCCGTCTACCTGGGTCAGGCGAAGACGAACGAGCCTGATCCGCACTCCGGCCACTTCGCGAAATTGATGGAGTGGTCCGATGAATTCCGCGGCGGCTTCGGCGTGCGCGCGAACGCCGACATCCCGCGCGACGCGAAGGCCGCGCGCAACTTCGGGGCGGAAGGCATTGGCTTGTGCCGCACCGAGCACATGTTCTTCGCCGAGGATCGTCTGCCGCTTGTGCAAGCGATGATCCTCGCGCGTGACGAAAAAACCCGCCGCAAAGCTTTGCAGAAACTGCTGCCGATGCAGCGCAAGGATTTCGCCGGCCTCTTCATGGCGATGGACGGCTTCCCGGTTGTCATCCGCACGCTCGATCCGCCGCTGCACGAATTTCTGCCGAAGCGCGAGGACCTGATGGTCGACGTCGCGCTGTTGCCCTACTCGGATATTAAGGCCAAGAAGGCGATGGCCGCGAAGTATGGCGTTTCCGTGGGCGAACTGAAGAAAGCCGTTCCGGAATTGCTGCAGCGCGTCGAAGAACTGCACGAGTTCAACCCGATGCTCGGCCATCGCGGCTGCCGTCTCGGGATCACCTACCCGGAGATCACCGAAATGCAGGCGCGCGCCATCTTCGAAGCCGTTGTGATGGTTGCCAAGAAAGGCAATAAGGTCATTCCCGAAGTCATGATTCCGCTGGTCGGTTCCGCGAAGGAACTCGAGAATCAGCGCAAGATCGTGGTGCGCGTGGCGAACGAGGTCCTCGAAGCCGCGCATATGACGAACTTCGAGTACCTCGTTGGAACGATGATCGAAATTCCGCGTGCCGCCCTACTGGCGGACAAAGTCGCCGAGTTCGCCGACTTCTTCAGCTTCGGGACCAACGATTTGACGCAGACGACAATGGGCCTTTCGCGCGACGACTATACGAAGTTCTCGAAGCACTACGAGGAAGTGAAGGTCTTCCAGGCGGACCCCTTCGGCGTCATCGATCAGGAAGGCGTCGGCAAGCTGATCGCGATGGCGATCGAACTCGGTCGCAAAACGAAGCCCGATCTCGAAATCGGCATCTGCGGCGAGCACGGCGGTGAGCCGAGTTCGGTCGAGTTCTGCTATCGCGTCGGGATGAACTACGTCTCATGCTCGCCGTATCGTGTGCCGATCGCGCGGCTGGCGGCGGCGCAGGCCGCTATCACGGGCGGCAAATCGGACGTGAACCGCACCGCCTAGAGCATTTTCAGGCATTCCGTACTCCGCAACCGAGGCGCGACCGTAAGGTCGCGCGTACTAAATCCATGCTTGAAGGCATACCAAAACCCTGAAAATGCTCTCGCTCAGGTACCGGCACAGCAGGCCGCACGGAACCGCGTGCGGCCTGTCTTGTTTGAACCGGGCCACGGGAGACCACTACCACCACTTGAGACCACGCTCCTGCAAGGACGCAAAGTGCCAGTTGTAGTTCTCGACAACCTGTCGCCCCAGGAGTGCGCGCAAACAAATCCAGGTCGCCGCACTCGCGGCCCGGCGGGGAAAGCTGCTGGTCGGAGGGACATCCATCGCACCAGTCAAGTCATAGTGTTTGAATAGAAAGCGATAGAGAGCGGAATACGCTTCACCGTGCGTGGCGTAAGCGCTAAGAATTCGAGTGGCTTCGTCGACAAAGCCGCTGCCTAGCCGGCTGGAGAGATTCGAACCGTTGCAGTAACAGCGTGACAAAACGCTTGGAATCACGCCGACTCGAATCCCGGCCGACTTCATGCGGCACCAATAGTCCCAGTCGCCGGCTGACGGATACGACGTGTCGAGCTCTCCCAATTGCCGGTGCACGTTCGACCGCCAAAACGTGCTGCTTTGGGCAATGACATTTTTTCGGGCGATCAATTCCCACGGATCTGTTGGCGGATGCTGCACACGTCGCGTTCCGTCCGGGTAGACCATTTCACAGGCACCCGTGACAACGCCGATTTCCGGGTGGGTTTGAAAGAACCGGCTGGCCAGAGCGAGCGCTCCGGGAATTAACTCGTCGTCCGCCGCGAGCCATCCGCGGATTTCGCCCTGAGTGCCCGCAAAACCACGGTTGATCCCGTCATAAATCCCATCATCCGGCCCGCGCAAAATCGCAGCCAATCGCGCCTCGTGCTCCGCCAGAATATCCCCGGATTCATCCGTACTTTCGCAATCTTTTACTACGATCTCGACGCCTGGCCCCTGCGACAGGAGAGAAGCAAGCGCGCGACGCAAGGTCGGGCCGGAGTTTCGATTGGGCACAACAATCGACCAACGCACGGCTGCGCTATCGCTCCTTCGATTCAAGCATCCAACCCCAGTCAAACAACCATTCGAGCAAGCCAGCACGCGGTCCGGAGCGCCGGAGCCGGTTCAGGAGCGCTCCCGCCAAAGTGAAGATTGCCCGCGGCCAAGACGGAGAGCGTTGCCCGCACAGCCGGTTCAGCTTGGCGTGGCTCCGCCCCATCCCCACCAGCAATCTTGCCAACGCCGCGGGACGAAACCGGTTCGACGCCAGCCGGTGCCGGCAACCCAAGGATGGCTCGTAGGCACAGCCCAGCCCGCACTGTGCCGCCGAACGGGTCAACAGGGTGTCTTCTCCGCTGATCATGTTAGACCCTCGCCGGCCCAGCGTTTGGGCTTCGCGCTCGGCAGAGACCCAGGCCGAGAACCGGTCCGTCACCCGACGCCGGACCACCATTACGCCGATCGGTTCCCAAGGCTGTGGCGTTTCGACGATTCTCCGGATGGGATCCGGTCCAAAATCGCGGACTCCCACGTAGGCTAGCAGCGGAATCACCCAACTAGGCGGTGGCTCTTCAAATTCAGCCCGAATTCGGCCCCCGAAGCACCCGATCTCCGGATGGCTCTCCGCCAGCCTCACGGACCGCTCCAGGTAGTCCGGGTCCGGCCGCGTGTCATCATCCAGGAACGCAATGATCTCGCCGCTCGCTTCCCGCAGACCGCAAAGGCGCGCCGCCAATAAGCCAGGCCTGCGCTCAATCACCCGGCGCACCACGAAAGGTTCCGGGCCGAAAAGTTCGCGGCTGACAGGCGGGTTCGAGTTGTTATCAACCAGCACAACTTCTACTTGGTGTCCGGGCAGCGTCTGCTCTCGAAGCCCTTTAAACACCCACTCCATTACTCCGAGCCGAGGGTTCAGCGTACATAAAATTACACTGATGCGGGGAGACAACTTGGTAGTTGAGGCCGTTTCCACTGGCTCGGCGGGCATATGGCCTTGAGTATAACTCGGCCTGCGTAATATGCGCGGCCGATTGGACGACTGCACACCACCAGATCATGGGCCAAGTCGACGAGCCGATCCATAGGTGGTGGAGTACTATCCGAGATACTAGTATCCGGAGCTGTAAAAGTCACGAAAATACTGGTTGCCCTATGGATCTTTTGTGCTAACATCCGATAGTAGAATACGTCACCGGATGGGCTAGTACGCCCCAAGTGGGTCTCGGTCGATTCCGGTTCGGAGGAAAAATGAAACAGACCTTTCTCGCTTTCGTCCTTTTCGCATTTGGCACCACCAGCATGTTTGCGGACACGATCACCGCAGCCGGCGCGGCGTTCGCTAACCTGAACGGACAGAACTTCTTAATTTCAGGCATCGGCCAGCCGGCGACTCCGTTATTCGTGAATCGGTCGACGGACGCCGGATTCAACCAGGGCACGGGCCGCAACTTCACCGGATTAACCTCCGGTCCGGGAACCCAGAATCAGGCGAACTTGAACCTCGGCAACTTCCTCGTCGGCAACGGCGATTGGGCGGCGTCAGGGTACGGTGCTCTGCCGGGCCTCTCGGCTTCGAATCTCAACGTGTTGACTACGGGCGGCACCACTGGCGGCGCGGCTCCCTCGAACTTCTTTTTTAACAACGCGGGCGGCACCTATCAGGCGACGCTTCTGCTCTCGCTTACTGGCAACAACCTTGAATTCGGCTGGTACGACGCTTCGAACGGAAACCGCACCAGTCTGTTCACCAACACCGGTTGCAACCCGGGCGGAATCAACACCTGCGCGCGCGGTGCGCAGGGTGCGGGCGGTGCCACCACCGTCAGCTTCACCCCCACGGCCACCTACGGCTTCTATATTCGCTTCCTGAACAGCACCGGGTTCGGCGCTGGCTGGTCGGCCGGCACCCAGAGCCAGGGCGTCACGGGTCTGAACACTTACGCTGGCGGCGCATTCGGCCTTCCTAGCGGCCCGGAAAGCCCGTTGCACCAGCACTTCACGCTATTGCAGAACACGACTGTCACCGGAAATCTCCAGCGCTTCTACCTCGGCAATGAGGATGGCTTCTACTCGAACACCAACTGTGACACCGGCGCGACTGGCCCCTGCCGTGAACTCAGCGGCGACTATCAGGACTTCGTAGTGCAGTTGGATATCACGAACCCCAACGCGGTTCCAGAGCCGGCCTCGATCGGTATGATCGGCGCTGGCCTGCTCGCTCTCGGCGTGATCGCTCGCCGCCGCCGCAAGTAGCCGTTCGCTCCTCCGACTAACGTGTCTGATGCAGAAGGCGCGGGGCCTAAGCCCCGCGCCTTTTTCTGCATGGAAAGACGTATTCGCTCAGTCGTTCTGGTAGCATAGGCCCAGATATGCTCGTAGATATTGACGGCGTTTCTCTCCACCTCGCCCATCCCGACGAACTGAGCGTCACGTGGGTTGGGCAGGACGAAGTCATGCGCCAACTGCTCGCCGCCTGGCTCGTGCTGGGCCCCGAGGATCTCCCGATGAATCCTCGGTTGCTTGGCAAGCCCGGTGTTGGCAAGACCACCATGGCCTACGCCGCCGGCAAACGTCTCGGCCGCGAAGTTTTCATCTTTCAAGCCACCGTCGACACCCGCCCGGAAGACCTTCTAGTGACACCCGTCGTCGAAGGCCCGTCACGCCTTCGCTACGTCGCCTCTTCGCTGGTCACCGCAATGTTGCGCGGCGGCGTCTGCATCCTCGACGAAGCCAATCGCATGAGCGAAAAGAGCTGGGCCAGCCTCGCGCCGCTGCTCGACAACCGGCGCTACGTGGAATCGATCGTCGCCGGAATCAAGATCAAGGCGCACCCGCTATTCCGGCTCGTCGCTACGATGAACGACGATGCATCCACATTCGACCTGCCGGAGTACATTCATTCGCGCCTGCAGCCGCAGATCCTTATCGATTTCCCCGAGCGCCACGAAGAATTGGCAATTCTGAAGGAGAATTTGCCCTTCGGAGACGACCAGATTCTTAACTACGTCACCGATTTTTTGCAGCAGGCTCATTCCGCCGACGAACGCTATACGGTTCGCGACGGAATCAACATCGCGCGCTTTTCGATGAAGCTGCGCGAATCGCACAGGCAGGAATCCGGCGAATCGCCGGCCACGGCGCGGCTGCTACAAACCGCGATTCTACAAACGCTTGGCGAAGAGGCCCTGCGCTATGCCGGGCGCTCCTGAATTTGGGCCCTCGCCCTGGGGCGCGGGTAGCCTCGACCGTGGCCGATTCTCGTATTTTCCCGTCGCGCCCGGCAAACTCGAATTCGCAATCGCACTCCGGCAGCGAATCCTCAAAGAGAAGCCGGAGGTCGTCGCCATCGAACTTCCGGCATCGCTCGAATCCGCCTATCTGCGCGCCATCGATCGGCTCCCCGAGATGTCGGTCCTGCTCTACCCGGACCCCGCCGACGAGGATCGCGCCATCTACGTCCCCGTCGAACCCACCGATCCCTTCACAGAGGCGATTCGCTCCGCGCAGGAAACCGGCGCAAAGCTCCTGTTCCTGGAACCCGACGACAACGAACGCCCGCACCTGCCCGACAACTATCCCGACACCTACTCGATCCGGCGGATTGGGCTCGACCCCTACATTGAGGCGTATCGCGTCTATCCGCAACCCCGCAACGAGGACGTATCGTCGCACGCCGCGGGCATGGCGTGGAAGCTGCAAGGTGCCGACCCTTCCGCGCGGGTGCTGGTTGTCGCGTCTCTGAACATGCTCGATCCCTTGCTTGACGCGATGGAGAAGCCTCAGGAACCTCCCGCCTCCAGAAAAAAGACCGGCGATATTCGGCTCCTGAATCCGCACCCCGATTGCCTGGCGGAAATCACCGTCGAATACCCCTACTTGCAGGACCGCTACGAGTTCTACCGTCTGTCCTTGACGGGCGAAGCGGAAGCAAGCGACGCCGATCAAATGATCGACCGCCCACGCGTCCAGATGGACCTATTGCGGGAGGCCGAGAAGAAGTACGAGCAATCCACGGACGAAGTGATGGCCCACTGGCAGCGGCGTATGATCGCTCGCTACACGCGCAATCTCGCGCAGATCTCGAACGATCTTGTCGCAAGCGTCTTCGATCTCGCGATCGCGGCGCGCTCCGTCGTCGACGACAACTACGGTTGGGAAGTTTGGGAGATGGCGAATCGCTATCTGCCGCAGAGCGCCACCTCCGACCTCGAAACGGTGCATCTCACGGCGGGTGAGATCTGGCTGCGCACGAAGAAGCTGCGCATCCGGCGGCGCTTGCCGCGCCCGAAACAACGCGTTAAGCCTAAGGGCCTCAAGGCAAGAAAAAAAGAATCGCGCCCCGGCGAATGGGCCGAGGCCACGGACGGCACCGCCATCTGCTCCTATCCTCCCGAAGATCTCGTGATCGAAGACTATGGCCGATTTCTCAAAACCAAGGCCAAAGCGATGCTCAGCGAAGAGCGTGTCCGCGTCGAGCCGTTCACAACGTCCATTCTCGACGGTATCGATCTGCGCGAAACCATTCGCAACTGGCATCAAGGCAAGATCTACGTCCGTCAGCAGGACCGCATTTCCGGCGAAGTTGGCGCCGTCCTCGTAATCTTCGATGAGGACCAATCCGACCGCTATCGCTACCTCACCACGTGGTTGGGCGAACACCAAAATGAGAGCGACATGGCCTTCTACTCTACGTACCCGTTCGAGAACATCGTCGGCCCCGGGATCGGACGCGCCGAATACGGCGGTTTTTTGATGACTCTGCCCGCGCGCCGGATGTACGACGTGTGGGCCGACGACGACTATCAATTCGCCGAGTCGAAGGCCGAGCGCCTATTGATGGCCGCACTCGATTATTCGGTCGAGAAGCTGGTCGTCTACGTCGCGGCCAAGCCGCCCCGATCGATATTTCGTTCGATCGCCGCCCATTTGGGCCGAACCATTCTCTACGTGCCCATCGGGCAGTTGTCGCCCACCAAGCTAAAGCGCCTTCGCGTGGTCCACGTGCTCGACAGTTACGAGCGCCGCGAGGACGCGAAGGACTATATTTGGTAAAGGGGCCGAACAGCTATATTTGGGGAATAGCCGGGTCAGTCTCAAGGGAAATCTCTGTGCAGCAGCAGCTTCAACATGATCCGGATAGAACGCCACCGGTGGCGTTGCCGTCCTTTGAAACAGCGTCTGACTCTCAAGTCGCGCCGGAACCGCCCGAACCCGCGGATTCGACTCCAGGCGTCGCATCGCCTCCGGAAACGATCGAAGAGCCTGCCGCGTCCTCTTCCTTGATTCGCGCCGCCTACGTTCTGATTTTCTTGCTTTCTGTCCTGGTGTCGTTTACCATTTGGCCGCAGGTGGGCGGTCAGGCGCACCTCGACGTCATGCCGTTTTATTGGAAACTGCTCTTGCCGCTCGCGTTCAGCTTCACCATCGTCCGCGCCAGTATCGCCGCCGGACGGCAACCCGATGCCTGGAATCGCAAGGCTGTTCTCTGGCTGATTAGCGCACTTTTTTTTGCCGGAATCATCGCCGGTTTGACGTATTATTACCATTTGCAGGAATCGAAGGAGCCCCTCGATTCCGACGATGGTGTCATCACAAGCGTTGCGGTTCGTTCGGATCGAACCCGCGCCTAACGGAGCATGTTCCCTATCCCATGAATGATCCCAACTTCGGCACCTGGAACGTTGCCGAGAGTCCTTTCACCGCGGAATACTCGATTGAGGTGATCGAGCAGATCCGCGCCGCCGTGCAGGAGGGCTTTCAGCGCCTGTCGCGGGGTGGCATCGAGGCAGGCGGCGTGCTGTACGGTACCCACTCCGGCCGCACCATTCGCGTCCTCGCCCAGCGGCCCATACCGTGTGAACACACGCGAGGCCCCGCGTTCCTCTTATCGGACCAGGACAAGGCCGGCCTCACCGCCCTGCTCGACCGGCGCGACAAATCGCTCGGCGACCTGACAGTCGTCGGTTGGTATGTGTCGCACACCAAGAGCGAGATCTGCCTGAACGAATCCGATCTCGAAATCTACAACGGCTACTTCGCCGCGCCGTGGCATGTGACGCTCGTATTGCGCCCCGGTCGCTACGGCGGAACGCGCGCGGGATTTTTTGTGCGCGAACCCGATGGCTCCGTGCAGGTTGAACGCAGCTACCTTGATTTCAACGTTCCCGATCGCACACCGAATGCGCTGGAGCGCATCGTCGCCGAGCCGCGACAACAGCGTCCCGGTCCAGCGGACCGCACGCCACAATCCCGGACCCATCTGCTGCGCGCTTCGCGTCAGGTCGACTCGGCTCGCGCCGTACCGGCGCAGCCCCCCGCTCCAGCGCCGCCGCGCCCCGCCGAATCCAAGCTCGAGCCGCCACGCTTTCAGGCTCCTCGCATGCAAGAAGTCCCACGCTTCGCGACCGAACCGCCACGCAACCTCAAGTGGGTCTGGTGGCTCATGTGGGTCGTCAGCCTCGCGGCAACCGGATACGGCGCCCATTGGTTCGCCGGAGCCAGTGCGCTGCCGGAACCACTCGATCTCCGCGTCGCGGAACGCGACGGTCAATTGCAAATCGAATGGAACCGCTCCGCGCGCATTGTCGCAATGGCCTCGCGCGCTCTGGTCAACATTACAGATGGAACGGCGTCCAAGGAGATCCCGCTTAACCTCGACGATTTGCGCAAGGGCTCCATGCCCTACGTCCGCCGCGCGGCCGAAGTGCAGGTGAAACTCTCCGTCTTCTCTCCGGAAGGAAAGAGCACGCAGGAGTCAACTCGTTTCCTCGGCCGCGAGGCCCCGGCCAAGGATTCGGAAGATCTTGCGGCACTGCGCCGCCAACGCGACCAACTCGCCGAAGAAGTCAATCGTCTCCAGCGAACCAAGGGATCGCAGACGGAGCGAATCCAACAACTCGAGCGCGCCGTCCGCATTCTCGAAACGCGCCTCAACATTCGCGGCGACAAACAGTAACCGCTTTTCGTACCTTTACAGAAAAAAAGAACTCGGCCTACGCCGCTCGTCATCCATAAGAGCGTGGACCAGAACACGCTCACCGAGCGTCCGTCCTGCCGCTGGTAGCGTTTGGCAGCAGCCTCGTTGCCAACCATTCGTCTAGGAGAAAAAATGAATCGTTTCAAGTTTATGTCCGCAGTGTGCCTCCTCGTTCTCTCGAGCTTTGCTGTCCAGGCTCAGGAGAAGGATATTGTCGATACCGCGATCGCCGCCGGTAGCTTCACCACCCTCGTAAAGGCCGTCCAGGCCGCCGGTCTCGTCGAGACCCTGAAGAGCGCTGGTCCGTTCACCGTGTTCGCCCCCACCGATGCAGCGTTTGCAAAGCTGCCCGCCGGCGCTCTCGAGAAGCTGATCGCCAACCCCGCCCGCCTCAAGGCCGTCCTCACCTACCACGTTGTTGCCGGTAAAGTGATGGCCGCCGATGTGAAGCCGATGATGGCGAAGACCGTCCAGGGTTCCGAAGCGAAAATCAGCGTCGATGGCGGCGCCGTGATGATCGACGGCGCCAAAGTTGTGAAGACCGACATCGTCTGTGCGAACGGCGTCATCCACGTGATCGATGCCGTCATCATGCCCAAGCCCGCCAAGAAGTAGTCCACCTGAAAACAGGTTAGTCTCTCCCCGAAACCGGGTGAAGCGTGCAATGCGCTTCACCCTGTTTTTATTGCGTGTAACTGCCGCCAAGAACCATCCGAGCAATCTCGGCGTAGCGACCTTACTTCAAAGGCAACGCCGCGGCATCCACCGTAAAGCCCATCCCATTCCGCCTCGCGCTGTCCCGAAGAACTTCCTTTGACTGCGCCTCCAAAGCCAAGCTCTCTTGCTTACGTCCATTCCGGCGCAGGAACCCGGCGTAGTTCCCGAGGATCGTCGCATGGAGTGGATGATTCGCGCCAAACGCCGCCGCCGAGACACCGAGCGCGCGCCGATACGTGCTCGCAGCGTCGGCGGTACGTCCGAGCGCCGCGTACGCCTTCGCAAGATTGCTCAGAGGATTCGCAATGTTCGAATGCGCCGGCCCGCACTCCGCTTCCGTCAGTCGAACCGCTTCTTCAAGCAATCGCGCCGCCTCCGCAAAGCGGCCCTGCTGCACGCGCAGGCTGCCGAGATTGTTGACCGCGAGGCCGGTGAGCCCAACCGGAGGCGCCGCCTGCGCCTTCAGCACGGGAATCGCTCGTGTCAGAAGCCGGTCGGCTTCGTTGTAGTGCTTGCTTTGGATCAGCACGTACCCCAGCCCGCTGCGGGCGAGCGCCAAGTGCACATCGTCTGGCTGGGTCACCCGCTCGAAGATTGCGATCGCTTCGCGATACCGCCGTTCGGCCTCTCCAAGCCGCCGTTGATTCCCATACAGCCCGGCTAGATTCGCAATCGTAACCGCGCGATCGCTCTCGGGGCCGTTGCGCGCCGCAACAAGCACCAGCACTTTCCGCATTTCACGTTCGGCCTCGCGATGCTTTCCGAGTAGGTCGTAATTCGGAGCGAGCGAGTTCCTGGTGACCGCCTCCATTCCCTCGCGATCTTCACCGCCTTGCGGTACAAGGCGCAACGCTTCGCGCAACTCTCGCTCCGCCTCGACGTAGTTACCAGCCCGATGCAGCCGATTACCATTGGCGATTGCCTGCGCCCAATCTTGCGGCTCCGCCATCGCGACAGCAGCAAGAAGCGTCGCCTGCGCTAGGCCCGCAAGAAGAATTCGGACGTCTCTTCCATGAACTCGCATTTCGAATCTCCTTATTAAAGACAACAGGCCGCCGCATCGGAAAAGCTCTCCGGCACGGCGGCCTCCAGGGAATCTGGTCAGCACGCGATTGTGAAACGTCGCGAAATGAACTTACTCAGCGGTCCTCGGTGAACCGCACCTTCTTCTTCGTCATCTCCGCCAGCACCGGCAAGCCGTCCTGGATCTTCAGCAGTGAAATCTCACCATGCCCGAGCTCCCGGCAATACTGGATAAACGAAACCCAGGCGGCAGGCAACGCGTCTTCGCGGCTCCCGCTTGGCATCGGGAATACCGGCCGAACCCGATCATTCATGCGCTGAATCCTTCCGGTGATTCCCGCCCATGGAACTCTGTTCCGATCTTGGGACACCGCCACTCGCTCTTCGCCTCGCTACCGGTCGCGTGCCCATAACTACGACAGATCTTGGACGAAAGATCCGTCGATTGGTTATCTCGCTTCGTTCGAGATTTTCGTTTGGCTCCACTCGCCCAGTCGGCGACGAATACCTACTGGTGACGAATACTGCGCCGAGAGCGTGGAGTTCCATCGTTTCGGCCCATTCCAACAAATTCGCGAGTGCCCACCGTGGCCGCATCTGCCAAAATAGAAGAGACTCCATGACAGGCCATCAGATTCGCCAGCAGTTTCTCGACTACTTTTCCGCCAACGCCCACCGCATCGTGCGCAGTTCTTCGCTGGTCCCCGCGAACGATCCCACGTTGCTGTTCAACAACGCGGGCATGAACCAGTTCAAAGACGTCTTCACCGGAGCCGAGCAGCGTGACTACGTGCGCGCCGCAACGTCGCAGAAGTGCGTCCGCGCGGGCGGAAAGCACAACGATCTTGAAAACGTCGGCTACACGCGCCGCCATCACACGTTCTTCGAGATGCTCGGCAACTTCTCCTTCGGCGATTACTTCAAGCGCGAAGCCATCGCCTACGCGTGGGAGCTGATCACGAAAGTCTACGGCCTGCCGAAGGACAAGCTCTACGTCACCGTCTTCCGCGAAGACGACGACGCCGAAAACCTGTGGCACGAAGTCACCGGAATTCCAACATCGCGCATCTTCCGCATGGATGAGAAGGACAACTTCTGGCAGATGGGCGACACTGGCCCTTGCGGACCGTGCTCGGAAATCCACTACGACCTCGGGCCCGAAGGTGCCGAGCCCGGCCGCGAGCACGAAGAGTTTCCGCTCGATGGCGGCGGCCGCTTCGTCGAAATCTGGAACCTCGTTTTCATGCAGTTCGATCGTTCGAGCGACGGCCCCAATCAATGGAAGATGACGCCGCTTCCCCGCCCTTCGATCGACACCGGCATGGGCCTCGAACGCATTACCGCGGTAATCCAGGGCAAGATCACCAACTACGAGACCGATCTCATCCTGCCGATCATCCACCGCGCCGGTGAACTCCTCAAGGTTGCCTACGGCGACGCGACGCGCAGCGACACCGTCCTCCGCATCAACGCCGACCACGCCCGCGCGACCGCATTCCTCATTCACGATGGCGTGCTGCCATCCAACGAAGGCCGCGGCTACGTGCTGCGCAAGATCATGCGCCGCGCGATGCGCAATGCGCGCATGATCGGCGTCACCGAGCCTTTCCTCTATCAACTCGCCGGCTTCGTCGCCGAGCATATGTCAGGCCCGTATCCGGAGATGCTCGAAACCATCCAGCGCGTCGCGCGCGTCGTCAAAGATGAAGAGCACCGCTACGCGACCACGTTCCAGGTAGCGGAACGCTTCTTCCAGGACGAAGCCAAGTCCGCTGCTGGCGGCATGCTCCCCGGAGCCGCCGCGTTCAAGCTGTACGACACGTACGGCCTTGCCCTCGAAGAGCAGGAAGACATGGCCCGCGAAGCTGGCTTCGCGATCGACACCGAAGGCTTCCACACGGAGATGGAAAAGCAGCGCACCCGTGCGCGGGCGTCATGGAAAGGCGCGGACAAAACGCAAGTCGCGCCGGCGTATCGGGAACTGCTGGCCAAAGGCCGGACGCAGTTCCTCCGCGAAACCTATGAGCTCGACGGTTCGCGCGTCGTCGGACTCCTCATCGACGGCAAGCTCGTTGACGAAGTACCCGCCGGCGCGAAAGCCGAACTCGTCCTCGATCGCACCGCCTTCTACGCCGAAGCCGGCGGCCAGGTCGGCGACCAAGGCACTATCCTCAACGCGGACGGCGAACGCCTCGCCTCCGTCGCAACCACCGTCAATGCGGTCCCCGGACTCAGCGTCCATCGCATCGAAACCTCCGCGCCGCTGCACGTTGGCGACACCGTCTCCGGCAGAGTGGAAGCGCCTTTGCGCTTCTCAACAATGCGGAACCACACCGCGACGCATCTTTTACACGCCGCGCTCCGCGCCGTGCTTGGCACCCACGTGAAGCAAGCTGGCAGCGTCGTCGAACCCGGCCGCCTCCGCTTCGACTTCACGCACTACACGGCGATGGACTCAGACGAACTCGCCGAAGTCGAACGCCTGATGAACCAGGAGATCCTCAACAACATCGCCGTCAACACCGAAGTGATGAGCCTCGACAAGGCACTCGAAACCGGAGCGATGGCGCTGTTCGGCGAGAAGTACGGCGAACAAGTTCGCGTCGTGCAAATCCCGGACTTTAGCAAGGAACTCTGCGGCGGCACCCACGTCAGCCGCACCGGCGACATCGGACTCTGCAAAGTCGTCTACGAAGGCTCCATCTCCGCCGGCGTCCGACGCATTGAAGCAATCACCGGCGAAGGCGCGCTGCGCCGCTTCCAGGACACGCAAGCCTCGCTGGCCCGAGTCGCCTCCATCGTCCGCGTCTCCGAACACGAACTCATCGATCACGTCGAGAAGTTACTCGAGAAAGAGCGCACACTCGAAAAGCAGATGGAACAACTCAAGACGAAAGTCGCGCAAGCCGAAGCCGGAGCCATCGAGCAATCCGCCCGCGAGATCAAAGGCGCGAAGGTCGTTTCGCTACGCGTCGATGGCCTGGACCGCGCCCAGCTCCGCCAGCTCGTCGACGCGCTGCGCAACAAATGGAAGTCCGCGGTCGTCGTGCTCGGCACCGTCGAAGACGGCGAAGTGTCGATCGTTGCCGGCGTCACGAAAGATCTCACCGCAAAGGTTCACGCCGGCAAGCTCGTCGGCACCATCGCGCAAGCAGTCGGCGGCAAAGGTGGCGGACGTCCCGACATGGCCGAAGCCGGCGGTAAGGACGCCGTCGCACTCGATCCCGCGCTCGACGCGGTCTACGCCTCCGTCGAGGCGATGCTCTAGTGGCCCAATCAAACCATCCGCAGACTCCCACCAGTCACTCCCCCGCAAGGAACCGCGAACAGCTTGCCCATGATTCGGGAAGTGAGCGGACGAACCATAACCCCCGCGCGTCAGCAGCGCCCGGATGCGCAGCAGGAGCGTGTACGTACCGTGGAATCCTTTGACGTCCTCATCGTCGGCGCCGGACCCACAGGCCTCGCCTGCGGCATCGAATGCAAGCGCCGCGGCCTCAACGTAGTCCTCATCGAAAAAGGCTGCGTCGTCAACTCGCTCTACAACTATCCGACGAACATGGTGTTCTTCACCACGCCGGAGCTGCTTGAAATCGGCGGCATTCCGATGACGTCGCTCAACGAGAAGCCCGTGCGTGGCGAAGCGTTGAAGTACTACCGCCGCGTCGCCGCGCACTACGAACTCGACATCCGCCAGTATCGGCGCGTGCTCCGCTTCGAGGGCGAGGACGGCAACTACGTCACCCACACGCAGGACTCCCAGCCGCACGACGTCCTCTCGCGCGCCGCGGAACCGCCAGGCGGCGCACGACATCAATTCAAAGCAAAAAAGATCATCATCGCCACTGGCTACTACGACATGCCGAACAAGCTGAACGTGCCCGGCGAAGACCTCGACAAAGTCAGCCACTACTACCGCGAGCCGCATCCCTACTTCGGCCACGACGTCATGGTGATCGGCGGCAAAAACTCCGCCGCGCTCGCCGCCCTCGAACTCTGGCAATCGGGCGCGCACGTCACACTCGTCCATCGCAGCGAATCGATATCGAAGAAAGTGAAGTACTGGATTCGTCCGAACATCGACAACCGTATTTCCGCGGGTGAGGTCACTGCGCATTTCAATTCCCATGTCGTCGACATCCGCCGAGACTCCGTCCGTGTTGCGACACCAAACGGCGAGATCGACGTCAGGAACGAGTTCGTGTTCGCGATGATCGGCTACCGCCCCGACTTCGAGTTTCTCGAAGCCCACGGCGTCGAATACAATCAAAGCACTCGGCGTCCCGTCACAAATCCGGATACGCTGGAAAGTTCGCGCAAGGGCCTCTACTTGGCGGGCGTCATCGTTGCCGGCGTGCACACGAACGAAATCTTTATTGAAAACGGCCGCTTCCACGGAACCACGATCGCCGACGCGATCGCAGCGGCACTGAACAAGGAGCAAGCATGATTACCAGAAGAGAACTCAGCGGATTGATCGGCGCGGCAGCGCTCGGCGCCACTGCGGCCCGCGCCGCGAAGATCAACTCAACCGTCAACGGCGTATCCATCGGAGCGCAATCCTACAGCTTCCGCGATCGCCCCCTCGACGCCATGATCGCCGCCATGAAAGGATCCGGCATCGGCCTTTGTGAACTCTGGCAGGGCCACATCGAACCCAAGGGCGCGGAGACCTTGGCCGCGTGGCGCAAAAGCCCGCCGCTCGACGAACTCCGCGGAGTCCGCAAGAAGTTCGACGCAGCCGGCATCGAGCTATACGCGCTCAACTACAGCTTTCGCTCCAACTGGGGCGACGAAGAAACCGCACAAGGCTTCGAGATCGCGAAGGCACTCGGCGTCAAGTACATCACCGCCTCGTCCAACCCCAGCGCCGCGGCCCGCCTCGACCAGTTCGCGCAGCAGGCGAACATACTCGTCGCGATGCACAATCACTCCAACATCAAGCCCAACGAGTTCGCACGCGAAGAAGACTTCGCCGAGGCGATGCAAGGCACGAAGAACATCAAGATCAATCTCGACATCGGGCACTTCACTGCCGCGAACTTCGATCCGATCGCGTTTATCGAAAAGCATCACGCCAACATCATCACGTTGCACGTCAAGGATCGTTTGAAGAACCAAGGCAAGAACGTTCCGCTCGGAGAAGGCGACACGCCCATCAAGCAGGTCCTGCAATTGCTGCGCGACAAGAAGTACCGCATCCCGGCCAACATCGAGTTCGAATACGCCGGAGACGCGCTCGTCGAAGTGAAGAAGTGCGTGGCCTACTGCAAGGCGGCGCTGGCGTAGCTAGAGTATTGTCAGGGATTTCGTACTCCGCAACCGAGGCGCGACCGTAAGGTCGCGCGTACAAAATCAAATACAGCCGTAAGCCTGAGCGAGCCCCCCGCCACGCGTCACCGCTATAACCCCACCCTTCAGGGCGGGGTTGGCGCGACCGTAAGGTCGCGCGTACAAAATCAAATACAGCCGTAAGCCTGAGCCCCCCCGCCACGCGTCACCGCTATAACCCCACCCTTCAGGGCGGGGTTGGCGCGACCGTAAG
>JAYVTO010000286.1:0-7267 GCA_043788745.1 Acidobacteriaceae bacterium | reverse complement strand
GGTGTTCTGGCGGAGGTTGGCCTGTGCCGCGGCGATATCGGCTTGGGCGGCGCGGTTGCGCAGGGGAATGTTCATCTGGACGCCGATGATGTAGTCGGGGAAGTTGCGGCGGAAGACCTGGCCGAGGACGGACCCGTAGCCGCCGACCAAGAATTGGTCGGCGCGCCCGCCGTTGGTGAGACCGCCGGAACCGGGGATGGGCAGGGCATTGGGGCTGCCGGCGAGACCGTTGTTGCGGAAGGAACCGTAGGCGTCGATGGTGGGGAGCATGGCGCTCCGGGTGCCGACCAAGCTGATGTTCGAGTTCTCGAGGATGATGCGCGACTGAATCAGTTCGGGGCGGGCCGCGAGTGCGCCCGTGACGAGGTCGTCGGACAGGCTGGCATCCTCCTGCTCCGGGATGCGGATGGGGTCGGTCGCCACGATGCGCGCGTTCGAGACGGCGGGGTCGGCGATGCCGTTGCGGCTGAGCGCGGTCTTCAAGATGGTCTCCTGCTGGAGGACGTTGGTTTCGGAAGTTTCAAGATCCTGCTGGCGGGAGGCGACTTCGGCTTCGGCGCGAATGATTTCGATGGGCGCGAGCGTTCCGATTTCAACCTGCTTTTTGTTGTCCTCGAAGAGCTTCTGCGAGAGGGCGAGGGCGGAACGGCGGACGCGCACGTCTTCGTTGTAGCTGACGAGCAGCCAGTATTGGCTGACGATGTAGGAGACGGTGTTGAGGACCTGAATCTTGAAGGTGAGATCGGCGACCTTCAGGTTGTTTTTCGCAATGCGAATGTTGCGGTTGTTGACGGCGAAGCCGAAGCCTTGCAGGAGCTTTTGGGAGACGCTGAGGTCGAGGAAGGATGTCGTCGCGGGGTTCAAGATATTGAAGACCGCGTTCTGTTTGGTGTCGTTGTTATTGAATGTCAGCGAGGCGGTGGTGCCGGACTGGAACGACTGGCTGACGCCGAAGTTGGCGATGATGGTCTCGCTGACGAGTGAGGTTGTACCCGAAGTAATAGTGTTGCTCTGCGGGCTGGTGCGGTGGCCCCACTGAATGTTGCTGGTGAAGACGGGATCGTAGGTGAAGTTGGCGGTGCCAGGCACGGTGCTGAAGGCGGAGGAGACTCCGGCGTTGGTGCTGGTGGGGGCGTTGCCGCCGTAGTTGCTGGTGGCTCCGGCGCCGCCGGTGGCGTTGGTTTGGACGCCGCGGATACCGGATCCGGCTTTGGCGCGCAGGAGGTCGGCCTGGGCGATGCGCGGGTTGTAGCGCTGGATTTCGATGTCGATGTTGTTCTCAAGCGCCAGAGCGACGGCGTCGGTGAGGGAGAGATAAATGTTGCCGGCGCGCATGAGGGAATCGAGGCGCGAAGAGTTGGCCATGCGGATGGGATCGAGGACGACGGTGCGGTAGGGCTGGGAGAGCTTGCTCCAGAAGAGGCCCGGGGCTTCCATCATGGATTGCTTTTCCGTCTGGTTCGAAGTCTGTTGCTGGGCAGCCAGCGGCCAGACCGTGAGAAAACATGAAAAGAGCGCGAGTAGGGATTGGGCGGATTTCATCTGCATTTTCATCGTAACATTAGCAAACGCAAGACCATTCGGCAGATCGACGAAATGCCCTGCAAAGCTGGTGACTTGCGGGATGTGTTCGGCGGATTACACCGGCTCGTGTGTCCGGTTGTGGGACGGCAGTGGTCTGTTGCGATTGCGTCGTACGGTGGAGAGACGACGACGGCGGGCCCTTGATTACGGGTTGGCTTGGCGCAGGGAGGGTTATCTTTGAAAAGTTTTGTCGGGGCCAGCTATTGCGTGGCTTCGATTCGTTTGGGGTCGATGCGCCAGAGCTTTCCGGTCTTTAGGTGACAAAGCCAGACGGAGCCGAGGCCGGCGCGGATGGCGTCGCCGCCTTCTCCGGTGAATTGCTGGACGACTTTGTTCGATTGGGGATCGATGCGGGAGATGGGGAAGTCGAATGCGGTGACCCAGACGGAGCCTTCAGCGGCGGCGATTTCGCCTCCGGGTCCGGGGACTCCGACTTCGATGGTTGCGGTGACTTTGTTGGTTTTGGGATCGACGCGGGAGACGGAACCGTCGCCTTGATTGAGGGTCCAGAGGGCACCTTCGCCGAAGGCCATGAAGCGCGGCTGCTTTCCGACTGCGATGGTTTCGATGACTAGATTCGTTTTGGGATCAATGCGGGAGACGACGTTAGTTCCGGTGCTCGAGACCCACACGGAGTCTGCGCCGTAGACGACGGCGTAGGATTCGGGCGCGACGTAGATGAGCGTGACGATCTTGTTGGTGTCGGGATCGATGCGGGCTAGCGTTCCTTTTTTGTCGATCATTACCCAGACGCTGCCGGCTCCGGTGGCGATGCCGCCTTCGTCGTCGGCGACGGAGAGGGGGAGAGTGGCGGTTACTTTTCCGGTATTGACGTCGACACGGACGATGTTCTTGTCGCCGCAGTTGGGAACCCAGAGACTGCCAAAGCCGAGGGCGAGCCCGGAGCAGGGGTTCTTGCCGGTGGCGATGTGTTCGACAACGGTGTTGGCTTTGGCGTCGATGCGGGCCACGGTGTTCTTCGGCGAATTCGAGACCCAGATCGTGTTTTCGCCGATGGCGATCCAGTCGGGTTTGCCGGGGATGTCGAAGATGTGGTCCGGTTTGAGGCGGGCGATGGGGATCTGGACGCCCTTGACTCCGTTGGCCTTGATGGGCTTGGTGGTTTGGGCGCTGGCGGTCAGGGTGATAAGGATTGCGAGCAGACGGAGCACGAATGGAATGATAGCGCGAGGCCGTGTTGTAATGACAGAGTAACGTTGCGACGGAGGAGAATTCTCATGCTCGTGAAGGTAGGCGTGGCACTGATCGCCGCATGGGCTCCGCTTTCAGCGGCGTCGACGGATTTCTTTGAAAACAAGATCCGGCCGCTGCTGGCGAATCAGTGTATGGCATGTCACGGCGAATCCGCGTTGGGCGGGCTGCGGCTCGATTCGCGCGAAGCGATCCTGAAGGGCGGCGCAACGGGTCCGGCGGTTGTGCCTGGCGATGCGGAGAAGAGTTTGCTGATGCAAGCGGTGCGTCATGCGGGCCCGCTCAAAATGCCGAAAGGCAGCAAGCTGGCGAAGGCCGAGATCGATGCTCTCGCGGAGTGGGTGAAGGACGGCGCGGTGTGGCCGGCGGCGAAAGTGGCTCCGGCGGAGTACTCGATTACGGCGGAGCGGCGCGCGTTCTGGTCGTTTCAACCGCTGTCGAAGCCGGTTGCTCCGAAGGTCAATGACGTGGGCTGGGTGAAGACGGAGATCGACCGTTTTGTTTTGGCGCGGCTGGAGAAGGAAGGGCTGAAGCCGGTGCGTCCGGCGTCGCGGCGAGCGCTGCTGCGAAGGACTTCGCTCGATCTAACGGGGCTGCCTCCCACAGCCGAAGAGATTTCAGCGTTTGAAAAGGACACGTCGCGCGATGCGTTCGCGAAGGTTGTCGATCGATTGCTTGCGTCTCCACGGTACGGTGAGCGATGGGGTCGAGCCTGGCTTGACGTCGCGCGGTACGGTGAAGACGATTACCGGAGCCTGGATCCGAAAGGGCGAGGGTTGAATCCGTACCCGTTCGCGTATTTATACCGCGATTGGGTGATTCGCGCGTTCAATGAAGACTTGCCGTACGAC
Organism: Acidobacteriaceae bacterium; assembly: GCA_043788745.1. Classification (GTDB taxonomy): domain Bacteria; phylum Acidobacteriota; class Terriglobia; order Bryobacterales; family Bryobacteraceae; genus JBBQWZ01. The sequence continues at coordinate 3,620 of JAYVTO010000286.1, read as the reverse complement.
CAGTTTGTGAAGGCCCAGTTGGCGGCGGATGTGATGGAGGATCCGGCGCGGACGAAGATGCTGCCGGCGCTGGGATTTCTGGGGCTGGGTCCGTGGTTTTACGACAACGGGTCGGTCGAAGTGACGCGCGCGGATGAACGCAACGACCGGGTGGATGTGGTTTCGCGGGGCTTCCTGGGGCTGACGGTCGCGTGTGCGCGCTGCCACGATCACAAATACGATCCGGTTTCGGCGAAGGATTACTACGCGCTGGCGGGTGTGTTTGCGAACGCGGTGTATCACCAGTTCCCGCAGGTTCCGAAAGCCGTCGAGGAAGAGTACAAGCGGAAAGAGAAACAGGTAGAGCACAAAGAGAAGCTGCTTGAAGATTTCACGGCGGACGAGCAGCGGCATCTGACGGCGAGCCTGGTATTGCAGGCTTCGAAATATATGCAGGCGATGTGGCGCGTTCTGGGCGAACCCAAGGACAAGCTGCCGAAGGTCGTCCATGACGCCAAGTTGGATTACGAATTGGCGGTGCGTTGGGCGGCGTTTCTGGGGAAGCCTCCGAAGTTCTATCCGTATCTGACGAAGTGGCAGGAGATGATCGCGAAGGGCGGTTCGGCGGAGGAAGCGAAGTCGATTGGCGATGAGTTTCAGGCGCTGTTGCTCGATGTGTTGCGCGAGCAGGCCGAGGTGAAAGAAGAGAACGACATCATCAAGGCGAAGGCGACGGAGGGGACGAAGAAAAAGAAGAAATCGAACCTGCCGAATGAGTTCCTCACGAACGACGATTTTTGCCCGAACTGCGGGCTCGAATTGAAGTCGCTGCAGGTCGAGAAGGGGATGCTCGCGATCGATGTGTTCGACCGCGATCTGGGAGAGGGGTTCGATCCGTCGCAGGTGTTCGACGACACCGCGAAGCCCGGATTGATGGCGTTCAGCGGATGGGGTCTCGAGCGTCAATTGAACGCGGAGCGGCGGGCGTATATGGAGACGCTGCGGACCGAGATCGAAGCGGCGCGGAAGGAACTGGGTCCGCCGCTGCCGTATGTGCACGGCGTCAAGGAGGCGGAGAAGACGGTGAACCTGCGGGTGAATCTGCGGGGCAGTCCGTTCAATCTGGGCGATGAGGTTCCGCGGCGGTTCGTGGCGGTGCTCGAACAGGATTCGAAGTTCGCGCAGGGCAGCGGGCGGATGGAGTTGGCGGAGGCGATCCTGCGGCAGCCGCTTGCGATGCGAGTGATTGCGAATCGCGTGTGGAAGGCGCATTTCGGCACGGGGATTGTGGACTCGCCGAGCAATTTGGGTTTCGCGGGAGAGCGTGCGAGCCATCCGGAGTTGCTCGACTATTTGGCGAACCGTTTTGTCGATGGCGGATTGTCGATCAAGAAGCTGCATCGCGAGATTCTGCTGAGCGCGGCGTATCAATCCAGCTCGGACAGCGCGGCGGCGAATGCGGAGAAGGATCCGGCGAACCGTTTGTATTGGCGGGTGGACCGGCATCGGCTGGATGCGGAGCAGATTCGGGATGCGATGCTGGCTGCGTCGGGCGCGCTGGATTTGAAGATGGGCGGGCCGTCGGTGGAGTTGGGTGCAGGGGGCGTGCGGCGGACGGTGTACGGCAAGGTGAGCCGGTATCGGCTGGATGAGTACCTGCAGTTGTTCGATTTTCCGAGTCCGAACTTGTCGGCGGAGAAGCGCTTTTCGACAAGTGTTCCATTGCAGCGGCTGTTTCTCATGAACAGCGAATTCGTGCAGCAGCAAGCGGAGTTGCTGGCGCGGCGGGTAGTGGGCGAACCGGATCAGAAGGCGCGGATCCGCAAGGCGTACGCGTTGGCGTACGGGCGGGAGCCGACGGACGCGGAAGTGCAGGCGGGCATCGCGTACCTGGAGTCGGAGCCGCTGAAGGGGTACGAAGAACGGCGCGAAGCGAAGGCTACGGCGAAGCCGGAAGTGAAGAAGCCCGCGCCGCCGCTGGTGCCCGGCGCGGAGCCGAAGGAAGAAGTAAAGCTGCTGCCCGTGACGACGTGGGGGCGCTACGCGAAGGTGTTGCTGAGCGCGAGCGAGTTTCTGTTTGTCGAGTAGGGGAGAAGGCAATGTCTGCTCATAAAAGTTCGAGCCCGGTGACCCGGCGAGACGCGCTGCGGCGGATGGGCAATGGATTCGGGATGCTCGCGTTCGCGGGGATGGTGGGCGATTCGGTGGCGCGGGCCGATGAAGGCGCGCACAAGCTGGATCATCCGGCGCGGGCGAAGCGCGTGATCTTCCTCTTTATGAATGGCGGCCTGTCGCAAGTGGATAGCTTCGACCCGAAGCCGGCGCTCGCGAAGTATCACGGGCAACCGCTGCCCGGCGGCGGAATCGCGACGGAGCGACGGACGGGCGCACTGATGCGGTCTCCGTTCACGTTTCAAAGGTACGGACAGTGCGGCCTCGAAGTCAGCGAGTTGTTTCCGCAGGTGGGTGCCTGCGCCGATGATATCTGCATGATTCGTTCGATGCACACCGATATTCCGAATCATGAGCCTTCGATATTGATGATGAACACCGGGCATACGCAGGTGGGGCGTCCGTCGCTGGGATCCTGGTTGACGTACGGCTTGGGAACCGGCAACAAGAACCTGCCGGGCTTTGTGGTGTTGTGTCCGGATGTGCCCACTACGGTGGGTCCGCCGCTCTGGAATTCGGCGTTTCTGCCACCGGTGCATCAGGGCACGTATATTTCGGACAAGGTGGAGAAGCAGGCTGGTGAGGCGATTGTCGGCAAGGAGTTCGATCCGAAGAAGCTGGTTTCGTATGTGTACAATGATCGCTTTTCGTTGACGGAGCAGCGGCGCGAGTTGGATTTGCTGGCGAAACTGGATCGAATGCGCGAGCAAAGCGATCCGCAGCTCGAAGGCGCAATCCAGTCGATGGAGGTCGCCTACCGGATGCAGACCGAGGCTCCGGAGGTGTTCGACATCCGGAAGGAATCGGAAGCGACGCTGAAGCTGTACGGGCAGGGAAGCACGGCACGGGGCTGTCTGATGGGTGTGCGGCTGCTCGAGAAGGGCGTGCGCATGGTGCAGGTTTACTACGGCAAGGCCGATCCGTGGGATGCGCATGGCGATATCCAATCGCATCGAAAGAACGCGAAGGATTCCGATCAGCCGTTTGCGGCGGTGATCAAGGATTTGAAGTCACGCGGCCTTTTTAATGACACGCTGATTGTTTGCGGATCGGAATTTGGGCGGACGCCGGTGGCTGAAGTCGGCGGAGGCGGATCGCAGCAGAATGGGCGCGACCACAATCCGTTCGGGTTCTCGATGTGGCTCGCCGGCGGCGGAATCAAGGGCGGGATCACCTACGGCGCGACGGACGATTTCGGATTCAAGGCGGTGGAGAAGCCGGTGCACGTCCACGATCTGCACGCGACGATTCTGCATCTTCTGGGGATCGATCACACGAAGCTGACGTATCGCTATAGCGGTCGCGATTTCCGGCTGACGGATGTGAGTGGGGAAGTGCTGCACGAGATTATTGCGTAGCAGATTTTCCGTCGCTGACCCGAGAGGATGTCAGGGCGTGTTCGGAGTGCGCTCCCGCGAGGATTTAGTACGCGCAACCTTACGGTTGCGCCTCGTGGTCGGACCGAGGGG
>JAYVTO010000285.1:0-14660 GCA_043788745.1 Acidobacteriaceae bacterium | reverse complement strand
CGTCAATAACAGTCGTGGACGCGTCGATGAACGAGCCATGACTCAGCATAGCATCAAACAAATCGATACGGATATGTTTTAGTGAAACGCTATACTAGTTGATCGCCCGACGAGTTCGCCGCCGTCACATACGCGACCGACGACAGTGGAATCAGTCCGGCAGGGAAATTGACACACGTGTTCTGCGCCGCGAGACGCACACCGATCAACAGGCCAAACGCAATTAACCCTCGCATGAATACCTCCTGCCGAAAACTCACCAACCCCGCCCGGCCGTGCGCCGGCACACCATTCTAGAATTCCAACCGAAACAGCAACTGAACCTGCCGTGCCGTCTCACGAAGCGGAGCGACCGCTGGGAATCCGTTTCCTGTTTCCTGACGCCCGTAGGCAGCCAAACCAAACGTCGGCGAGCCGAGGAACGCATCTGGATTCCCCAGATTCGCATGGTTGAGTGCGTTGTACGCATCGGCGCGTACCGTAAGTCTTCCCGCTTCCCCAAGCCACGACAGCGCGAATCCCCGGCTTACGGATAGATCTACGTTATATAAACCCGGACCAGAAAAAGCATTTCGGCCGGTATTTCCGATAGCGAATCCACCCGACCGAAACGCACTCGCCTGCAACAGAATCCGCCCGCCCCCGGCAGGCGAATCGATTCGCGCCTCCGAAGCCGGAACGACAAGGCTGGCGCGATTCGAAAGCAACGGCGAACCGGGTGCACTGGCTGCGGTCACCGTGAACGGCAGTCCGGATCGGATCGCGCCGATCGCACCGAGCTTCCAGCCTCGCATCACGGCTGGCAGGCGCCGTCCCGCCAACGTGCTTGGCGATTCCCAGAGGCCGTAAAACACAAGGTTGTGCCGCTGATCGAAGTCGGAATTCCCTCGATCCGCGGCGCTGTCGAACTGGCGCACGAAGGTCGACGTTGGACGGCGCGCGGCGCTCGACGACTTGGTAAAACTCAGATCGAAATAATCACCGAAAAGCGGTTCGCTTTGATTGTCGATCGAGTGGCTCCAGGTGTAGGAGACTTGCCACAGACTGCGGCGGCCTTGATAGCGCGCGAGGGCCGAGAGCGCGTTATAGCTCGAGATGCCTTGATTCGCGCGGTAATAGATCTGCTGCAAGTCCGGTTGCAGACGGCTCGCAAAGGGGTCGAGGATGCCCGGGCGGCTGTAACTTCGATTGACGGTATCGGTGGTGATCAGGCTGCGACCGTATGCGCCCGAGGCATTGGCTTCGACTGCCAGATTTCCCAATCGCTGCTCGAATCCGGCAAAGTAAATGGAGGCGCGCGGCGAACGAATCTCCGGCTGGTAGAGCGTAAGGCGGGACGAGTTCGCGTCGGCGATCCCTTTCGGCATTGCCTGCAAGACCTTGTCGACCGGATCCAGATAGGCGACCGGCTGCTCCGGCACGAATACGCCAAGTTCGACGTTGTTGTTGCGCAGGTTTTGCCAAAGATTATCGAACGGGCGATCATGGAAGACGCCGAACGCCGCCCTCACCACTGTGTCCTTGGCCGGGCTGTATGAGACTCCAAAACGCCCGCCGTAGCTGAAGCGCTTCGCGGTGTATAGGGGTTGGTCGCCTCCACCGGGATAGACGACTTTCGCCTGCGTTAGAGCCTCGGCGAGGCTGTTGCCCGCACCCAATTGCACCAAGGCGTCCTTGGCCGCGCCGGTGTTGATCGGCACTCCAGCGCGCTCCAGGCGAAAGCCGTAGTTGATGGTTAGCCGAGGCTTTAGGCGAACGCTGTCCTGCGCGAAAGCGTGGAACTGCGCCGTCCGATACTCCCGGTCATAGTCGGGAGAAACAGGAAGACGCGCTTGCTCAAACTTCTCGCGCGACATGCCCACGTAGGCGATATCTGGCAGGTCCGCAGTGAACAGCGCGAAGGGTCCGAAGACGTACTGGCCAGCTTGCGCAAACGTCAGATAGCCGTCGAGCTTTCGCAACAGCACCCCGCCACCGAACTTGAAGGTATGCCGTCCGCGAAACCACGTCAAATTGTCGTTCAATTCAAAAGTGCGACTTCGATTTCGATAGGAGTAGGCGGCAAGGCTCCCAGGAAGGATTACCGGACCATTCGGACCGTTGACATTGAGCGTCGGGAGTTCCGGGTGCGGACGGTTGAACTCGATCAAGTCGAAACTAAGGCCTCCGCGAGCTTCGTTGGTCAGGGCCGGACTCAAGTTGCTATGCAGAGAAAGGCCCAGTCCGGTGGCGTTTTGTGCGAGTCCACCCGAAAAGTCAGGGTACGGCGACCATGTGAAATCGGGACGGGACCACCTTGAGACCGAGGTTCGTCCCATAACGCGATTCCCTCCGCGGCGGGTGACGTAATCGAGCCGCTCCAGCGCGGTCGTACGCTTCACTTCGATGGGCGGGGCCACCGCGACGGCTTTGAGATTCGTGTCAAACCGGTCTGGCTGCCCTGGCAGAGACGGCACGCCAAATCGGGTCAGGAGAATTCGCGCCTGATTCGACTGCGGAAAGTTTTTCAATTGATCGAGAAACAATGGAGACGGTACGTAGAAGTGCAGAGCTTCATCCCGGCTGCCGCCATGCAAATACTCGATTGACGCGGATTGATAGAGCCGGTCTCGCCACAACGGTCCGCCGATCTGCATTCCGGCCTGGACTTCCTTCTGCGGATTTCGCGGCTGCGACGCCGCGTTCCGGGAGAAGTCGTTCGCGTTGAGTACTTCGTTCTTCAGGTTGAAGTATCCCAACCCGTGCCATGCGTTCGTCCCCGATTTGGTCACCGCGTTGGCCAGATAGCCTGTCGTCCAACCGTATTCGGCTGAGAAGTTGTTCGTTGAAATGCGAAACTCCTGAACGGTTTCAGGCGGAATGATCGCGAGCGGGCCAGTGATCAGTTGGTTGTTATTCTCCAAACCGTCGAGAAGAAAATGCGAAGAAGATGGACGTTGCCCTCCCACGGAAATACCGATGCCCCGTGCCGTCGTGGTGTCCGATGCAACATTGGCCTGCAGCGCCAAGGTTGTATACACGTCGCGGCCTGACAAGGGTAAGTCCCGAATGCTGAGCGGACTCATGACACGAGAAACGGTGGATTCGAGTGCGCCGGCGGTGAATTGGGTGCCGCCTACGTTGACTGTTCTGCTCAGGTCCAGGTCCGGCCCATAGAATTTCAGAAGCGTGTTTTGACCCGGCAGCACAAGATTTTGATACTGCCGCGATTCCCATACATCTTCGAGCAATCGCAAGCGAAAAGGAATGTCGAGGTAGGCCGCCACGGGTAGTTCCAGTTCGTTGATTTCTTGACGTTGGTATCCATTGGCCCCGACGCGAACGCGGTATCTTCCGGGAGGAAGCAACGGGAGAGCAAACAACCCGCTCGCGCCGGATCTTCCGTCGGCATGCGCGGACGTTTCGACGTTTTCACAAGCGACTTGTGCGTTCGCGATTGGATTTCCGTTCAGGTCCGTAATTTGACCGGTAATCAACCCCTGAGTGGTCTGAGCATCCAGAGAACTCGTCAGGATCGCAAACGAGGCGCACAGCACAGCCTGTTTCATGCTTTCCGTCGATTCTCAAGTTTCTTGCGGACACGCGCCTTGTCGGCGCTGCCGGCGTAGGCGGCTTCCGCATCTCGATAGCGCTCACGTGCCCGGGCTGTATTTCCGGCGGCGGTCTCCACATCTCCCAGGTCTTCGAGCAGCGGTCCACCCGCCGGAGAACGCCGCAGGGCTTGCTCCAGTGCCGCTCGCGCCTCGTCCGTGCGGCCTAGTTTCAAATAGACGGATGCGAGTTCACGTCGAATTCCAGGAAACGCTCCACCGCCAACCGCGAGCAAGTACTCCCGCGCCGCGTCTTCCGGTCGTCCAACACGGGCGAAATAGCGGGCGAACGCAAGCCTGGCCGCCAGGTCGCTCGTCTCTGACGAAAGCATGCCTCGCCAAAGTTGCTCGGCCTCAGTGGACGGACCGTTGCGGCTCAACAGCAGCGCAAGATTGTGGCGCGCAGTCCGTGCTTCTTTGTATTCTGCGATGGCGAGGCGATAGTAATTCTCAGCGGCTTGCGCATGCTTCCGGCCCGGTCGCGCTGCCTCCAAACTGCCGAGAGCGTTTAGGATCTCCGCGCCCTCTTGCCAATTGCCTGCAATCGCCGGACGCAGTCCGTTTGATCGCGCAGCCTCCGCGATTCGGAGAGCGGCTGCAAAGGATTCCTGCGCATCATTGGACCGGTTCAACCGCTCGTACAACAACCCCAGGTTATACGCGACATAGCTATACTCCGGCCCCAGTTTCATCGCCTCGCGGTACGCGCGAATCGCGAGATCGTATTGGCCTTGCTCCGCGAGCGCCAGTGCCAGGTTGTGTCTGGGATATACCCAGTACGGCGCAAGCCGGATGGCATCGTCGAATGCGCCGATCGCGAGTGAATACTTGGACTGCTCCAAGTACGCAATTCCGAGCCCGTTAAATGAGTAGGCGCCCTTCGGATCTACGCGCGCGGCGCTGCCCAACAATCGAATCGCCTCGGGATACCGTTTCTCAAAGATTGCGAAGCGACCCTCACAGAAAAGCCTTCTGCCCTCGACGGAGGCGGAGTCCTGAGCAAGTTGCTCAGCCGTTGCGAAGAGGCGCGCAGCCCTCCGGAATGAATCGCGATCTGGTGCTAACTGGTCGCCCCTCAGGTATTGCAGAACGACTTCCTGGCCTTGATTCTCAAGAGCGACGCGAAGCTCCGTCTCGGCCTGCCGGAAAGTCGCCGACCCAGGAGTGAACTGCTTCTTGAGAATCTCAAATGCGCTTTGCGGATCGCCGGGAAGTATTCTGCCTGCTTTAAGCGCTCGATCGAATTCGACTGCGGGGTTGGGCTCAGTTGCACGTGTCGCTGCCTGTTGCGCTCCCTCGCCGAGACCCCGCTTACCGGACCTGCTTCGGGATGCTTGCGAAGCAGTCAGCGTTTGGTACTGGTCAAAGACGGGTGTGAACTGCGCTCTTGCGCCCTCAGAAAGAGACGAAGAACTCTGGACGGTAACGGTAAGCTCTTTCGGATGCTGCTGATCCCTGGTAGTCTCGCGGACTTGCTTCCCGACATAATCCAATAACTCCGCCACGCTCACGGTGCCATTGCCGTCTTGGTCTGCATCGCCGTTCAGGCCACGCAGAACAAAGTAGGTGAACGCTCCGTGGCCGCCGCCCCAGTTTTGCCCCTCGAAGGAGGGTTCCGTCTCCTTGCTCGATACGAAACTGAAGATCTGGCCCGGCAACTGGTTGATCGATAGCTGAATCGCGCCGTTGATGCCGTTCCGCTTCAAATTGCTCCGGATGCCCCGGATCTCCGCTGCGTGGCAAACGTCGACAAACAAGAGCATCCTGCCGAGGCCCGCCAGACCTTCCCCAAGCACCTCCGCGACCTCGTCCATGGGCAATCCACTTGTCGACAAGTCTTCGGGATCTGCCTCGTGCGTGAGGATGTGGGCCTCTCTCGTCTTATCATCCACGATCCCGTGCGCGGCCATTACCAGCAGGAAAGTCCCGTGCTTTTCTCTGGCTTTTTGCAAATAAAGCCGCATGTAGTTCCGGACCGCGTCTCGCGTGGCCTCTTTGTTGGTGAGGACTTTGATTCGATCCTCACCCTTCAAACTGCCGCCGCGCGGACTCGCGAGGAACCCGGCGAACGTCTCGGCATCCGCATCCGCGAACCGGAGCCAGTATTGCTCTTCAATCCGCTCGTACTGGGACACGCCAATCACCAGCGCGTACGTAGGCCCTAAGGGAAGCTTGGAAGGATCATCACCAGAGTTGGCTGTCTTTGCAGGGGTCTCATGAATGAGCGCCCTTCGCCTCGCGGACGCCAAGTCGGGAGTCAACGGCTGCAAATTGCAGGGAGGATAATCCCGCGTATCAACGCGGGAACCGTTCTGTGCCCGCACGCCACTCAGGGCAATCGTAAACTCGCCCTCTCCAACCAAAACGTAGGACTTCCCGGTTTGGCAAATAGCCACCTCGGCGGATGCGCCCATTGCAGCTAACAGTGTGTCACCTGCGAATATGTAATCGCCCTTGCTCAGCTCAAGCGGTGTGTTCTGACCGACCGGTCGGACCTGAACGCGATTGGCAGCGATGATGATGCCTGCGGGCTTCTCCTTGGTGTCCGCCTTGGCGTTGGCCAAAGCGAGGACCGCCAGCACAGCCCAGCCGAAAAGAATCCGCATCAACGTTCCCAACACTCTACTCGAGCACGGGAAAATGCTGTCGTCGCCGCAGTTCAGGATCTCATTTTGTTGCCCCATGATTTCACTGCACGGCCATGACGACAGGAACACTAGACTGGTCGGCGACTGTGATCGATACCAGGACGGCGTCTCCGGCGACGCCAGTTGGAACCACGCCGTTCACTTGATAGAGTCCGATCGAACCTGGTGTGAGGCCCGCGTAGAGCACGGTCGCGCTTCGGCCTCCGATAATTAAACGTAACTGGTTCGCGGTTTGGAAGGCTCCTCCGGCAGCGGCGCCATCCGCCACGCTACCCACCACGGATCCCAGCCCCGAGCAGTAGATGGTGATTACGTCTCCCTGACGGGCCGGCGATCCTGGCTTGGCCTCCGTTTGCACTTGGGAATCTCCCGTATTCCGGACTGCGAAAATGAACCCCTGATTCGCCGAGACAGACAAGTCCCGGAAAATGCCCGGCTGCGCGGGACCAACATCCACCGATACGGGCTGCGAATACGTCGAGCCCCGCCTCACATAGACTTGGTAGGTTGTGTTTACGTTGAGGTCGAAAGGCACAAAGGCGTTGACCTGGTTGGAATTGACGAAGTAAAGAGGCAGCACTCTTCCAGCCATCAGGACATTGGTGTCCAGCAACCGCGTCGGCAGTGGGGATTTGGTCGCGACCTCGAGCCCCGAAGCCAACCGGTCTCCGTAGATCGAAATGATGGAGCCGGGGGCAAGGGCAACGAAGGGCTCATTGTCCGCCGCGCTGACGATACCTCGCCTCTCAATCACCGGTGGGTCCGTCTGGGCCAGCAGCTCGCCGCTAATCTGGCGTTCGCCCGTCAGATTCCGATCGGCGTCTCGCGCCTGCAGTTTCACGACGGCGTCTGCGATGGATCGGGCCTGTGTATTCCAGGTCCCCTCCCAGCGGCCGCGCTTCAATGATTGCAAGGGCAACGGCGGGTCCCCTGTCGAGAAAACCACCGACACTGCTCCGGTCTCAAGCGGTACTCCGCAGTCATCCCTCACATCGACTCCGAGCGCGACTGGCCATCCCGCGGAAACGGAAAATGCCTGACCCAGCGTCGTCAGCGCCGGCAACAGCTTGGTTGGGACGCAGTCGCCAGCCGCCTCGCGTGAAACGCTGGCCGTCTTCGATGCTCCATTCGACACAGCGATCGATAGCCGTACGGTACGGACGCGGCCGTCTGAGAATTGCAAGGTGACTGTTGCGTTATAGACGCCCGGTGCGAGCCCGTCGGTGAATGGCTGTACGGTGATGCTGGCAGGGGCTCGCGGATCCACCGTACCGTCGGTCGGCGAAAAGGCGACCCGCAGTCCTGCGTCTGCCGCAACGGCGGCTCGAAAACTCTTGGGAGTCGCCGTGAGGTTGAAGACCTGAAGATTCTCCGACCCAGGAGAAGTCCCGACCGGCGCGTTGAATAGGATCTCGGAAGGCTGAACAGCCGCGCCCAAGTCACTGGCAGCCGGCAGAACTTGAAGAAAGACGGTGACGACTTGCGGCGAATTCGCGGCACTGGGCGCATCCACTTGAATCAAGCCATAGTATTTTCCCGGCGGCAGGCTGGATGCGTTTACGGTCACGCCAACCACAGGCACCGTCGCGGCCGCGCTATCCGAGGAGCCGCTGGGCGTTTGCGCTTGTAGCCAATCGGGCCCTCCTGAAAGCGTGGATTTGCTAACTGTCCAATTCACTATGCCCGTGCCAATGTTGATCACGCCGAAGCTCTGCGGCGGCACCAAGCCGCCTTGCGATATTCCCAGAAACGACATACCCGTTTGCGACAGAAGGATCGCTTGATTCACGCTGCTGATCGTCATCGTCACAGGCACCCTTTGTTGCTCGCTGCCCGCCGAGATCGTAACCGTACCGGAATAGGTTCCCGGCGGCAGACCTGCCGGATTCGCCGTAACCACCAGGGAAGCGGGGCTGGTTGCCAACACCTGACCCGCCAGTGGAGCCACGGCCAACCAGTTTCCACCGTTGTTGGTCTGCGCGACCGCCCGAAACGTCAGCGTTCCGCCTCCAGCGTTAGAGACGGTCACGGTCTGACTGCGTGCTTTCCCGTCACGCGGAAACGGAAACGAAACGCTCTGCTTGTCGACGGCGAGTTTTGCAGACTCCGCCGCCATTACGGCAAACCTGGCAACGAGCGTGCTCGTCGCAGGAACCGCGTTCGGCGTCGTGACCGTAATGTTCGCGGAGTAATCGCCCGGCTTCAATCCCGCCGGGTCGGCCGTCAGTTCGAGCAGTCTCGGCGAAAACCCATTAGCCGGCGCGACAACCAGCCAGGCCGCATCCGATTTCAAAGTAAAACCAAGCCCTGGGATCGAACCTAGAAGTCCAACGGATTGCACCGGCGGCGCCTTGCCACCGCTGGAGGCCGTGAACTGCAGTTGAGTGGAAGAAAGGCGTACCTGCGGTGGATTTGCCAGTATCATCCGAATGCGATGATTGCTTTGGTCGGTGACGAGCAGATTGCCCGCAGCATCGAGCGCGAGCGAACTGGGGTTATTCAAGGAGGCCTCCGTGGCTACAGCGCCGTCACCGGAGAGTCCGCCAACGCCAGTTCCCGCGATTGTACGAAGGATGCCGTCAATGCCAATCCTCCGTACGCGATGATTCGAAGTGTCGCAAAAGAACACATTGCCGATCGCGTCGATTGCAATACCAGAAGGCGAATCGACCTGCGCGCTGGCGGCTCTGCCGCCGTCTCCCGAGAATCCGGCCGCGCCTGTCCCGGCCAGTGTGGTGATGATCCCACTCGCGGTTATCTTGCGGACGCGATGGTTCTGCGAATCCGTAAAATATAGGTTGCCGCCGCTGTCGAAACTCATCGCTGAAACGGACCCGATGCCGGCAGCCAACGCCGGCCCCCCATCCCCCGGCAGGGTACCGAGTGACCCGGCCACTCTGGTAATGATGCCCGCCGGCGAAACCTTCTTTATCCCCAAGCTCTCGCCGATGTATAGATTCTTCTGCGCATCGAACAACACGGACTTCGGAGCGCGGAGGTCCGCCTGCACCGCCGGACCATTTAGTCCTCCGTTAATCCCCAAAGCGCCTGTCCCGGCTACCGTATCGATGCGGCCATCGGTTGAAATCCTCCGAATCCGTCCGCTTCCGTCCGCGAAGTACACGTTGCCCGAATCGTCCGCCGTAACGCCCGCGGGAAAGAACAACGCGGCCGCGGTCGCCGGCCCCCGATCTCCGGAGAAGCCGAACACTCCGCTTCCGCCGATGGTCGAGATCACGCCATCGCTGGATATTCTTCGAATGCGCTGATTACCGCCGTCCGCAACAATCACGTTGCCCTGCGTGTCCAGCCCCACGGCGGAGGGAAGGTTCAGAAGAGCGCCGCTGGCCGCCGCGCCGTCCCCCGAAAACCGAAAGCTGCCGCTACCCGCCGTCGTGTTGATGATTCCATTTTTCGCGACGACGCGAACGCGATGATTGTCCGTATCTGCGATGACGATGTTGCCCTGTGTGTCAACAATCGCTTTGGTGGGATGCGCCAGCAGAGCCGCCAGTGCAGGACCGCCGTCGCCGGAAAAGCTATAAAGACGCGATCCGGCTATGGTTTGAATGATCCCGCCGGATACCACGCGGATGCGGTTGTTGAAATAATCGGCGACATACAGGTTTCCCGCGTCGTCGACCGTCACTCCGCGCGGACCGGAAAGATAGCCGGCGGTAGCGAGTCCGCCGTCTCCGAAAAACCCATCCGTTCCATTGCCGGCGACCGTGGTGATCGTACCGTTCGAGCTAACTTTGCGAATCCGGTGATGCGTCGAATCCGGGAAGAACAGGTTCCCGGATGAATCCACCGCGACGTCGCGCACTTCCCCAATGGCCGCGGCGGTAGCTAACCCGCCATCGCCCGAAAAGATAAAGTTCCCCGTCCCTGCGACGGTAGAAATGATTCCGGCTGGCGTCAGCTTTCGAATTCGGCTGTTACCCAAGTCGGCAATGAATAGATTCCCCGCGGAATCCAAAGCCAGGCCCGAAGGAATGGCGAGCATCGCCTTCGTCGCGATTCCCGAATCCCCCGAGAATCCGTAGACGCCTGTTCCCGCCACCGTCTGGATAATGCCGTCGGCACCCACCTTTCGGATTCGGTTGTTGCCACCATCCGAGATGTACAGAGTTCCCGCACTATCGACAGCGACCCCCTGCGGTGCGAACAGCGAAGCGCGCACGGCCGCCCCAGTATCCCCGCTAAACCCTCTGATTCCGTTTCCCGCGACCGCGGTCACCTCACCTTGCGCGTCCATTTTCAGGACTCGGTTGTTCGTTGCGTCCGTGATAAAGAGATTTCCGCGCCGATCAGATGCCAGCCCCAGAACGATATTGAGCGGCGTGTCCAAGGCTCGCATCGGAAAGTCCGGGTAGTTGAACTCCGTGCCGGCGATCGTCGTAATGATCCCCTGGGCAGCTAGGACTGCGGCAGTCGCGGAGAGCAAAAGAACAATCAACAGAGACCGGCCCACGAAATCTCCAATAAGGATCGTACTACTTCTGCGACACGGGAACCCAATCGTAGCCGCCTGCCCGGCCGACTGGAATAGCAACGCGCCTATTTCGATATCTTCAGGGGAACTCGCAGCATCAGTGGGTCGCCATCCCGGGACTCAACCAGATACATGCTCTGCGGAACTGAGTCGGATGCCGTCAGGGGCTTGCCGGAACTGGCAGTTCTCTCCGCGGATGTCATGGTTTTCCCGTCCTCCCCTTTCGCGTCTATTAGAAAAACCTTTGCCGGCCACTGTTTTTCCCACGCGGCGACTTGATCTTCACGAAGCAGGATGCGCTCCTTCGCTGCCGTGATTCCAGGGATCCGCTTGGGGCTTACGATCACAATCAAGTTTTCGCTGACTTGGTCTGGCCGCGTGCGCTCCATTTTGAAGAACGGCGGAGTGTCCGTCGGGCCTGGGATTTGGACGACCACGCCGGGTTTGATTCGATGATCGCCACCACGCGTGCGAAGCGTCGGGAAGATCAATGCCGGACGGCTCTTCGTGCCGTCAGCGTAGACTTCCTGGTCGATCACGTACAAGTAACCTTCTTCGCCCGACTCAATGCTGATACTCACTCGCTGCCCTTCGGGCAACGGTGTGTCTACGGCAATGCGCTCCGCGGTCCACTCAGTGTCCTTCGACCCTTCGTGAATCAGGGCGCGGACCTCCGGCTTGTCCGCCGGTCGCGCCGGGCGGTAGCTCCACAGCGTGACTCCGATAAGGCCGCGGACGGGCTTTGCCCCCGCCGCCTTTCCTTGTTTGGACGAAGTGGTGCTCCCCCCCTGCCGCTGATTCAATAGGGTCGTGTCCCATAGCTTCCGAGTTCGGGCCTCGCCATCTTGGCCCCACAAATTACATACCGCCCAAAGGCACAGCACCACCACGATTCCTCGAAGGGAGTGTTTCATCCGGCCCTCCATCACACGTGCTCCAGTTCGATCAGCTTCACCACAACCGGCCCGGGACCAGAGACTGTAGTCTCTTTACGGGCCTCGTCAACTCCAGAAGTAGCCCTTCCGGTCGTGACGTATTCTCGTAACAGCAACGCCACTGCTCGAGCCTGTTTTCCGTCCCCAACTACGCCTTTGTCGCGGGGATTCGCCCATGCCTTCAATGCTTCCAGCTCCGGAACTGGCGAAGTTGACCAGATCAGCCAGAGCTTTTCTTTGCCCTTCTCGTTGTCAAGTTGCAGGAATCCATCCCCGTTCGGAATGCTGATTTCCTGGCCGGCCTGAACGAGGCCAGAACCGGCACGGACTTGGGGCGTGGGAAAAAAGAAGTTCAGATCCGGATTGCTTTCGGTCGATTGTGGCCCTTCGTTCAGTACATACAGGTGCCCCGACTCGCCGCCGGACACAACAATACGCACCCGGTAGTCCGATTCAAACGCCAGTTCCCGCGACAGACGAAAAGTCTCCTTGTAGGGCCTCCCGTCGCGAAACCGCTGAACATCGATGTGGTAGCGGAGCGTTCTCCCAATAGCCGCGGCGGTCGATCCCGCCGAATCGGACTTGGGCAGCATTCGAGATATGACCCAGCCTCCTCCGGCCAAAAGGACCGCGCCGATCACGGCAGCCGCTGGCCACCAGGGGCGCCCGCCACTGTGAACAGACTGCTTCAACGAAGACACTTTGGACGGAAGATTCGCATTACCCGCGCCATCACCCACGATGTTGAAAAGTTGAAGCCGGACCCCGTGTTTGACTTCCACGGTTCCCAAATCGTGGAGACAGGGGGCCCATTCCTCCATCTGTTCGAGAACGTCGGCAACAGCGCGCGACACAAGGATGTGGCCTGCATCACCGCAGTCCATCACGCGCTGCGCAATGTTGATGCCGCCGCCGACCACATTCGTGTTGTCCTTGATATCGGAATGCCGGAAGACCGGCCCGGTATGGATGCCAATCCTCAGCGGGAGGTCCGGATAGGCCCGCAGCGCACGTTGGATCTCGATCGCGCACCGGACAGGAGCCACCGGATCGTGAAAAAACACGAGCGCCATGCCGTCCCCGGTGGGCAACTTGACCAGTTCCCCGCTGGGCTCCGCCAGTTTGAAATCCCTCGTCTCCCGGACAATCTCCTGCAAGTTCCGCAGAGCCTCTCGCTGATGTTCCATGGAATTTCGCGAGAAGCCTACAAGGTCCATAAACAAGACCCAGGCCATCTCCATGGCGGGCTCGGACTGTGGGTTCGCAGTGCGCACAGCTTTCCCAGTCATGTTAAGTTATCCCGAGCCTCCAATGTAAATGATCAGACGTGGGCTGTAAGGCTTGAGTTCACAACGCTACTGGGATAGCCTTACGGCTTCAATGCGAATCATATCTCTAGTCGATTCCTGCTCTAGGTAGTAAGATATTGTCGATCATGCCAACCAGAACCAAATGGCTCTCGGCCGCAGCTCTGTTGCTCCCAAACGTCCTGTATTCCCAGTGCGTGAACTTTCCCCAGAACCTCATCCCCCTCGCCTCGATATCCTACGTCACCGCAGCGAACTCCGCCGGAGACCAGCTCGTGGTTGGCGCGCTCGCGGGAGGCCTCAACACGCTTGCCCGAATCGCGCTTCCGGATTCGCCTGAGCAGACATTTTGCGATTCCACTGTGCAGCTTGCTGCGGGTCAGTTCTATCCCAACGTCTACGTGCCCAGCGTGGCGGAGCGGTCCGGCAATTTCAGCGCCTTTAACGGATTGCTCGTGAATCCCAGCACCAGCCAGCCGTATTCGGGTGGCGTGATTCCGACGAATCAGCTCGGCTCCGTGTTCGCGTTTCGGATCGGTCCGGGTCAGGTCCAACAAGGGGTACGAGGATGGGCTTCAACCGGCTCGATGACGTACCAAAGAATCGCGCACAGCGCGGTTGTTTTGCCGGATGGAAAGGTGTTTGTTGTCGGGTATGATGACCGCGCAGAGATCTTCGACCCCTCCAGCGGAACGTTCGCGGTGGTTGGCCCAACCCGTCTGAACCACGGAGCGAAAGTTTCTACCGTGCTGCTGAACGATGGAAATGTTCTGATTGTCGGTGGTGATCGCGGGCCATCCTCCACGGAGCTGTTTGACCCCAGCCAGAAACGATTTACGGCTCTCGGTCCAACAGCCGAGCCGCGTGGCTCGTTTCATACTTCGACGCTCTTGCTCGACGGCCGCGTCTTGCTTGTAGGCGGATATGACCACGCTGGCGAAAACCCATTCCCGCTGCAAAACACGGATTCGGGTGCCGAGCTATTTGACCCTCGCACGCGTACATTTACCAGGACGGGGGTGATGAATGTCAATCGGGACAGGCATGCGGCCGCGTTGTTGCCCGACGGCAAGGTGCTGATTTCCGGGGGCGGGTCGGGAGCGGCACCGTCTCAGATCGGTAATGTCCTAACTTCCACTGAGATCTTCGATCCAGCGACGAATCGGTTCATTGCGGGACCTTCGATGAACGTCGGCCGGAGTGCCCATTTTTCTGTTTCTTTGCCAACCGGAACTGTTCTTGTTGGTGGCAGTGACTCCGGCTTGGGTTCCGCCGAACTATTTGACCCGGTTCGAAATCGTTTCTCTTTTACAAGAAATATGTCCTCCGGACGATACAACGCGCGCGCAACACTGCTTGCGAACGGACAGGTACTGATTTCCGGAGGGGAATCAAGTTTCCAGCCGTTTCCCGCGCTCGGTTCAACCGAGATCTACGATCCCGCTTCTGGAACGTTTTCCGTGACTAGCTCATTGAAAGCCGAGCGGGTTGGGCACACCTCCACTTTGCTTCTTGACGGCCGCGTAATGGTTGTTGGCGGGGCCACGAAGGGCCCGGTTCGTTATGGCACCGTTCTATCCTCCGCCGAACTCTACACCCCGACCACCCAAGGCCTCGTGACCTCGCAAACCGGACTCACCTTTCGCGCCGCGCAGACCGCCACCACCGTCCCGACCCAAGCGCTC
>JAYVTO010000284.1:0-9703 GCA_043788745.1 Acidobacteriaceae bacterium | reverse complement strand
GCGGCTTTTTCTATTTGTTCCACTCGTTCCACGCGACGATCCCGCGCTCAGGCGCCGGCGAATCCGGAAGCATCGCGAGAAACTCCAGCAGATTTCCATCCGGATCCTCAAAGTAGATCGCCGCGGCTGGCATCCAAGCAAGCACCACGGGCTCCCGCGCCGGCTGTCGCGCAAGACCCAGAGGCTGAATCCCGTGATCGAGTAGCGCCTCCACCGCGCGCAACAGATCGCCAAGCGCGACGTGAAACGCAACATGAGCGCTGATGCGCACTGGCGCCGACCCCGTCGCCCACACGCCGAGCATCGTCTGGCCGCGTCCACCTAACCAATAGAAGGCGACCCCGCGTTCGCGAAAGACTTCGGCGAGTGCAAGACCCAGGACACCGCCGTAGAACAGCATGGCCCGATCCAGATCGGTTACCGTAAGGTGCGCTTCAAACAGCCCGCCAATTGGGATCATCGGTCGCTCATTCATCCTTGACCTTTCCTTTCGGCTTTAGGTCCCAGAAGATCGCGCAGTCCCCAATCTCTGTCTTCTGCGCGTACAGATCCGTCAAGCCCAGTTCCGCGATCTTGGTCTCGTCCTTGCACGTTTCGATCGTCGCGAACTCGCCGTTCCGCATCATCGCATCAACCGCCGATTGCGGGATGACGTGCAGCCGCGCCGCGAACTCCGGCGAGATCGCGTTGTCCAACTTGCGCGCGTCCGCATGCTCCAGCCCGCTCATCGGCGCCCGCCGCAAGAGAAAATGCACCGCCTCCTCCGCGAACAGCGCTGCGCCCGCGGGGGTCACTTCTTCCACCTTGGCCGCGATTTCTTCGTAGCGCTTCCACGAGGTGTCTTCCTGCGAATCCCACAGTCGCCGTGCCAGGCCCAGCGACGTGATCAGAATCGCAATCGCCGCGAGCGTGCGCATCGCGGACAGCCGAGTGCCGATCGAGTACAAGCCCATCGCGCCCAGCATCGCCAGAAATGGCACGCACAGAATGTAGTACCGCTCAAACGTCGGCGAGGCGCGGGAAACATGCATTGCAAGTGCAAGAATCAACCATCCGCACAGATAGAACTCGGAGCGGCGCGTTCGATTCCAGCCGCTGCGGTAGCGCGCAAACCATATCCCGGAAGCCGCAAGCAATCCCAGCACCAGCGACTGCGGAGACAGGATCCATGCGGTCAGTACTTCTAAATTATGCTGCAGCGCCCCGGACCACTGCACCTCGCGGTAGCGCAAGTGATAGCCCACTACGTTGAACGCCGCGTTCGCTGGCGATAGCGAGTACAACCACGCGATCGGCGTTAGCGCAACGCCTGCGCCCAGACAAAACGCGACCAGCTTTCCCCATCGATTTACAGTCTCGCGCGACAGCACAATCCACAGCGCAAGCACTGGGGCAGCCGGCGCACCCAGCAGCGTGCATCCCGCAGCGGCGACGCTCAGCAGGCCAGCGGCTGCCGCACCCAACATGGACGCCGGCGCGGCAATCGCGCAGCGGTATGCGGCGACGATGAGGAAGGTACAGATTCCGTACGCTTGCGCGATGGTGCCGAACTCCATCGCCAGGGCGTTTGTCGCCACTGCAAACGCTGCGGTCAGCGCGACCGTAACGCGCCATTGCGGGGCAGGGCAGCGAAAGTACACGAAGTCCGCCGTCAGCATCGTGGCGGCCCCGGTCAGCAGCGCTGCCACTGCGTGAGAGACGCGCCAGCCACCTCCGAAGACCCACATCCACAATGCGTTCCAATACGCATTCAACGGCGTTTGCGGAAAAAAGAAATCCACGTACGGGCGTTTGCCGGTACCGATCAATTGTGCCGCGAGCAGGTGGAAGCCTTCGTCGTAGGCAAACGCGAATGTTTGCGAATACGCAACAAGGCCCGCCGTCAGCGCGCACATCGCGCTGACCACAATCAGATATCCGCGGTCTGTTCGCCCCGGCGGCAATACGGAATTCTCAGCTCGATTGTCCACTCGAGATCTACCGGAACCAAAGCACCATCGGACGCACTCCGTTGTTCATTTCCAAGCACGGACCGCACTCGCGCTTGTAGTCTGTTCGCGTCGCCGAGATCGCTTCCGCAATGCGCCTTGGATCCTCCGCATTGTGGTACGCCGCGACTGAGATGCGTGGCTTGAACCGCTTGATCGTCCGCGCTGCGCCTCGCAAGGCGTTGGACTCCGAGCCCTCGATGTCCAGCTTGATAAAATCCACCTTCTCGAGACCGATGTCAGCCACGATCTTGTCGATCGTCGTCAGTGCCACCTGGATCTTGCCTTCCGCGCCCTTCGGCTTCAACATGAAGCTGGCCGTCTTCGAATCGTTCGGATCGACGTACAGCGTTAACGTGTCTTCCTTGTCCCACACGCCCTTCGGAATCAAGACGATCTTGCCCTCGTCAATGGCGCCCGAGAAGTTTCGCCGGTAGCACTCGAGATTCTCGGGCGACGGCTCCACGGCGATAATTCGCCTGGCTCCCGCGCGAAGAGCAATCGAAGTGAACAATCCGATATTGGCGCCGCAGTCGAATACAACATCGCCTAGTTTCACCGCCTGTTCGCCGGACCCGTAAATCTTCCGTGCTTGTTCCGCCAAATCGAAATGCAGTGTGGCGGCGCTTGTGGCCGGAATCCAGAAATCGCCTTCTGGCGTATGCCAGCGCGAGTATCCGTTCAGGTTGTCTTCCATCTTGCGGCTTTCAGAAAGCAGTCGTTCCTTGAGCCCAATCTGCTGTTCGAGTTCGCCCGGGACTTCGAGGGCACGTCCGAACGTGCACTCCGGGCTGCGGCCCGTCAACGAATACAGGCCCATGCGCACCGTAGCGGAATAACTGTAGCCGACTCCAGCGATTATCAGAAGGATTACGATCCAGCGAACTGCCCGTTTCATCGTGAATGCCTCATGCCCTCATAGACCAAACGGCGACGGCTAGATACCCGAGGCTCGACGGCGCGGAGCGCGTCGCCTCTGTGCCAAGCCGCGCGGAAAAAGGTTGCCGAATGCAAACATCCTCGCGCAGGTCATCCGAACGCTTGATAGTAGCATTTGGAGGCGGTCTAGGAATCGTGCCGGGTGCCGCGGCCGAGCAGCAAAAGTGTGGAGGCGAGAATCCCCAGCGCGGCCACCCACAACATCGTCCGCGCGCCGTACTGCGTCGCCAGCACGCCGCCAACAAGGCTGCCAATAGGCCACACGCCCCGAGACAGCAGTTGCATCGCGCCGCTCACGCGGCCGAGCAGGCGATCCGGTACCAGCGCCTGCCGGACGCTGGTTTCGTGGACCGAATACACCACCCACGCTGCATCGCCGAGCAGTTGCGAACCCATCATGCAAACCAGAATGCGCAGTTGGCTGCCGCCCGCAAGCGGAATCAGGCACGTCGTCAGCGCATGAAAGATGCCCGCTGGTAAGAACACGCTGCCTAGCTTTAGCCGATCCGAGATCAGCGCTCCAAAGAGATTGCCGATTCCGCCCATCGCCACCATCAAGCCAAATAACAACGGCGTCATCCCCAGATCGCGGATGGCGTACAACGTATACAGCGTCGCGATGATGCCGTAGCAGAAGTTCGCTCCCACGCTGCGGATTGCCAACGCCAGCAACACCGGACTGTGGCGAATCGCCGCAAACCCTTCTTTCATCTCCCGCCACGCGTCCTGCGATTCCCCGAATACCTCAGGTTGCGCTTCTGGCGTCCGGATCCAAAGGAGACTTATCGCCGACGCAACAAACGATGCCGCATCCACTAGGATCGCGATCGGTGCGGTGAACGTCTGCACCAGAATCCCCGTAAGCCCGGGTCCCAGAATTTCAGCCATGCCGTTCGACACGCTCAACTTGCTATTCGCTTCGAGGACCAGATCCTTGGATACAAGCGCTGGCACGTAGGCTTGGCAGGCGACAACGAAGAGCACGCTCAACACCCCGCTCAACGCGGCGATTACGTAGAGCAATTCCATGCGCAGCCAACCCATCACGGCGGCGAGAGGCACAATGGCCAAAAGCGCGGCACGCGCCAGGTCGCTCCAAATCATCACAGGCTTCCGCCGCACGCGATCCGCCCACACGCCCGCATACATCCCGAACAACAGCACGGAAATGCCGCTAAGACCCGTCAACAAGCCCATCTGCAATGGCGTCGCGCCAAGCATCAGCACAGCCGCCATCGGCAGGCCATCGCGCGTAACGCGCGAACCTACTTCTGAGATTGTTTGTCCGAACCAGAGTTTTCGGAAATCGCGATTCGCCCAGACACGAGCGGCCGCAGTGGCAGAAGGCACCACTTGAGTCTAGCGGACCGCCTCCGTCCTTCCGATCAAGCAAGAGGCATCCGATGATCTTCGGCCCACAACATTCAATAAGAAACCGCATGGCACCCAATCCGAGCCGCGACCAAGTCTCGGACGCAGGTACGCGTCATGACCATCAAAAACTATTAGCGACGCAGCAAGTTCAAGCGCAAAAGCGCCAAATCCGAGACCACTCAGCTTCGAGGCGCGCACGAAGCGAGGCCGAAGGCCGAGCGAAGTAAGCGCCCGCGCCCGCGCAACAATAAGAATTGCGGCATTCGAAATCAATCACGTACAAGGTGGTTCATGGAGAGTGAGCGGATCCATAGCGACGAAGACCGATCTAACCGGGTGTCAACCCGGGGATGCTTCGTCAAGCGCCGGACGACCCAAACGGGACGGACGTCAACAAGAGAAGAAACTTGCGCGAGATGCACCGGCCAATTGCCAGCAAAGAACCGCGAACGAAATGAGCGGACGCCCGCGCGCGCCTCATGACCGCCAGAAACCAGATGCGAGCAGCAGCAACTAAAGATCTCAGCAGGAGGCGCAACGAGCAGAGGCTTCGGCCAAGGGTCGATCGCTGAGGGCCGGTGATTGGATCAGGAGCGAGCCGGGAGGCCCTGCGATGCGCCGGAACGCGCCTCCATCCGAACTGACCGCGCCGCCGTCGAATCGCGCCACGATTTCGAGCGACCCGCAAGCTTCAAATCCAAATCCGGATTGGTTACACTCTGTCATCGCGAAGGCCGTCCTTTGTTTGGCTCTAACTGTTGTGTCGAAACTCAGTTATGCCATGGATGACGGCTTTTGCCAATACTCTGTGAGACATGCGGGCTAGATCTGCGGCGCGGCGATATGTAGCACGTCGATTTAGAATCCCATCCAAGGCCGCGAGCAAGCCGGCGCGCGTTTTGTTTTGGTTGAATCTCCGGCCGCGTTCAATGCGCTGGGTACTCCATTAGTTTGCCCCATAACGCAGGGCGGAAATTTCGCAAGGCATGCCGGTTTCGCGGTTTCCTTGAACGGCGATGGCCTTCAAACGGCTGGCGTCATCTTGGGCAATCAAGCTCGCGCGCACGATCTACATGCGCGGCAGGCCCGCTTTGTTGAGAAGGCTCCCGCATTCATTGTGGATGAGGTACTTGCGCGCCTCTCGACGTTGATCGACGGATGTGCGAGCGGTGAATCGTGGCATTTGCTCAAAAAAGCCCCCGCGCAAGAGTGCCTCGTTCCTCGCATGATACGATGGGAGTTTCCCATCGATCATGCTTCGCACCTATCGCGGCATCGCTCCCGTTGTCGCCGCTTCTGCCTTTGTTGACCCTTCCGCCCAAGTAATTGGCGAGGTTGTTCTTGGCGAGCGGTCTAGTGTTTGGCCGTGCGCTGTCATCCGCGGCGATACTGGCGTCATTCGCATTGGCAACGACTCGAACATCCAGGACCATAGCGTTCTCCATAGCGACGACGGCTTTCCGCTTGTTATTGGCGAGCGCGTGACGGTTGGGCATTCGGTCACTCTGCATGGCTGCCTCATTGAAGACGAATGCCTGCTTGGCATCGGTTGCATTGTGCTCAACGGCGCGAAGATCGGGACAGGTTCGGTGATTGCCGCTGGCGCTCTTGTAGCCGAAGGCACCGTGATTCCGCCGGGGAGCCTGGTGATGGGCGTTCCGGGCAAGGTGAAGCGCGCGGTGTCGGACGCGGAGAAACGCCGGTTCGCCGAAGGTGCCCAGCACTACGTCGAGAAAGCCGCCGAGTTCAAGGCCGAAAGCGGACAGTCGTGAGCAAAGGCGCTATCAAAGCGATCAAAGGCACGCGCGATCTGATGCCTCCGTCGATCAGCGTGTGGAACCACGTGGAGACAGTCTCCCGCGAAGTTTTCCGCTCGTACAACTATCAGGAGATTCGGACTCCCGTATTTGAAGAGACCGCGCTGTTTGCGCGAGGCGTCGGCGAAGAAACCGACATTGTATCCAAAGAGATGTACTCGTTCCCGGACCGCGATGAGACGTCGCTGACGCTGCGTCCGGAGAACACGGCTGGCGTGATGCGCGCCTACATCGAGCACCGGCTTGACCAGCAGCCCGGCTTGCAAAAGCTCTACTACATCGGGCCGATGTTCCGGCGCGAGCGTCCGCAGAAGGGCCGGTTTCGGCAGTTCTTCCAGATCGGCGCGGAAGCGATTGGATCTGAGTCGCCGTATGTTGATGCCGAAGTCATCGAACTCGTGGTTGAGATCCTGTCACGCTGCGGACTCGACGGCTTCGAACTGTTGATCAACTCGGTAGGCTGCCCGAACTGCCGGCCGACTTACTTAGCCGCGTTGAAGGAGCGGCTCGACGCCGTTCGCACGCAGATGTGCGAGGACTGCCAGCGCCGCATCGACACGAATCCGTTGCGCGTGCTCGATTGCAAGGTTCCTGAGGACCAGCCGATCATCGATAGCCTGCCATCAATCCTCGATTACCTCGACGAGAGCTGTAAGGAACACTTCGAGACTGTTAAGCAATCGCTCGCGGATCGCGAGTTGGCGTTTACGGTGAAGCCGCGGCTTGTTCGGGGGCTCGACTACTATCGAAAGACGACGTTCGAGATCACGCACGGTGCGCTGGGCGCGCAGAATTCGATCATGGGCGGCGGCCGCTATGACGGCTTGGCGGAGTCGATCGGCTCGAAGGTGGCCGCTCCGGGGATTGGCTTCTCGATCGGCGAAGACCGCTTGGTGATGAGCGTCGAAGCGGCCCATCCAGACGCACACACGCATGTGCTCGACGTGTTCATCGTGCCGCTGGGTGATGCAGCGATGCGGCATTCCGCTGTGCTTGCGCGCGACCTGCGTAAGCGTGGCGCAGCGGTGGAAGTATCGACCGACAAGAAACTGAAACGCGCTCTCGAAACCGCGAACAAGCTCGGCGCACAGTATGCGTTGATCTTCGGAGATGACGAGATCGCCGCTGGTACGTTTCAATGGAAGAATATGGTCACCGGCGAGCAACTGGCGCTTTCGCGCGACCTGTTGCTGGAGCGGTTCGGCGGCAGATAGTTACGTCTAGACAGAGTAAGACCCGCGAGTGGCGGGCAGTTAAAACCGCCGGAGGCGGGCTTCAAAGAGCATGGAAACCTTGCAACTCGACTTTTTAGGAGATCTTCGCCGCACCCACACCTGCGGTGAGCTGCGCGCGTCCGACACGGGCAAGCGCGCGGTCTTGATGGGCTGGGTACACCGCCGCCGCGATCTGGGCGGCGTAGTGTTCATCCACCTGCGGGACCGCGAAGGCATTACGCAGTTGGTGCTGCGCGTCGATTCCGCCGCGGAAGTGCACAAGAAAGCGGAGCAGCTTTCAAGCGAGTACGTGATCGCTGTTGAAGGCGTCGTCGAACTGCGCTCCGCCGATACGATCAATCCCGCGATCCCGAGCGGCGAGGTTGAGCTGGCTGTCGAAAAGCTGTGGATCCTCAACGAATCGCGCACTCCTCCGTTTCCGCTCGAAGATTCGGTGGAGGTCAAAGAAGATCTCAGGCTGCGGCACCGTTACGTCGATCTGCGGCGCCCGCAGATGCAGCGCAACATCCTACTGCGCTCAAACGTGTCGATCGCGGTGCGGCAGGCGCTGTACGCGAAGGGCTTCCACGAGATCGAGACTCCGTTCATGACGCGGTCGACGCCCGAAGGCGCGCGCGACTTTCTGGTGCCGGCGCGCGTGCAGCCGGGCCTGTTCTACGCACTGCCGCAATCGCCTCAGATCTTCAAACAACTGCTGATGATCAGCGGTTTCGACAAGTACTTCCAGATCGTCCGCTGCTTCCGCGACGAGGATCTGCGCGCCGACCGCCAGTATGAGTTCACCCAGATCGATTTGGAGATGTCGTTCCCGCAGCAGGATCGCGTATTCGAAGTGATTGAGCCGATGCTGCAGAGCGCGTTCAAAGCGGGTGGCTTCGATATCCCGATTCCATTCCCGCGCATGACGTACGCCGAGGCGATGCACAGCTACGGCATCGACAAGCCGGATCTGCGACTGCCGCCGTTCCACTGCGTCGAGGATCTGTTTCCGGCCGACGCGAATCTGACAACGGCAGGTCTGCCGTTGGTGGCTGTAGTGATTCCGAAAGTCGGCGCGTTAAGCCGCAAGGAGCGCGACGATCTGAAGGCGTTCGGGCAGGAGCGAGGGCTTCGCGTGTTCGACGATCCGAAGCGTCTGGACCGCGACTTCCAGGAGCCGATGGCCGAACTGCGCAAGCGCACCGGCGTTGCCGACGACGATCTCTTACTGGTGTGCGGCTGGGGCGGGGAACCGAAGGGCCACATTCCAGAGCACTCGGTGCTGCAGGCGGCCGGGCAGTTGCGTCTGCATGCGGGTCAGAAATACAACGACAGGCACAAGCTGCTGGACCCGCAGGTATTCAGGTTCACCTGGGTGGTCGACTTCCCGATGTTCGAGTGGGACGCGGAGGAGAATCGTTGGAACGCGGCCCATCATCCGTTCACCTCGGTCCACGATGAGGATATCGAGAAGCTTACCGCCGACCCGGCGCGTTGCCGGTCGAAGGCCTACGACATCGTGCTGAACGGCACGGAGCTGGGTTCGGGCTCGATCCGTATCCACCGGCGCGACGTGCAGACGAAGGTCTTTGCGGCGCTTGGCATGACGGAAGAGGAAGCGAAGAAACGGTTCGGATTCTTGCTCGAAGCGCTCGAGTACGGCGCGCCGCCGCACGGCGGGATCGCGCTGGGGCTCGATCGCATCGTGATGATCATCGCCGGCGAATCGTCGATTCGGGAGGTGATTCCGTTCCCGAAGACGGCGCGCGGAACGGATCTGATGTGCGAGGCTCCGAGCGAGGTTCCGGACCGGACTCTGCGAGATCTCGGGATCCAATTACGCAAGAGCTGAACCCGAATCTCCTGATTTCGTTTCGATAAGCTGCTTATTATCAATTGTTTGATGGTGCTATCGTCAAGTGAATGGATCGGTCCGCCTACCACCTTGCGGGCCCCTCACTAGGGGGTATCCGGTCTAGAACGCTGTACGTGGGTTTCCCATCTGCGCTCCTACTCTGCGTTGATTTGAGTAAGGTCCCTAAGGACATCGCCTGATTTCAATGTGGACCCAGCGATGATAACTTTGGACCGGCGCCAAATAAATGTCGCACACAAAGGGAAGAGGAAAAAACTATGATGAATTTGGTTTGGAAGCTGCGGATCTGGAATGATACCAAGGGTCAGGATCTTATCGAATACGCGTTGATGGCGGGCTTTGTCGCAGTAGCGGCGGGCGCGATCATGCCGGGCGTTTCGACCTCGATCTCGACCATTTTTTCCAAGATTAGTTCGGTCATGACGACCGCTGCCAACCCCAGCTAACTAGCGATCGGATACGGATTTCAGAGGCCGCTTGGGCGTAAGCCCAGGC
>JAYVTO010000283.1:0-3952 GCA_043788745.1 Acidobacteriaceae bacterium | reverse complement strand
CGATGGCGTCCACCCGGCGGGCGGCCATTGAAATATTCCTTCTTCCAACTCACTGCCCCCGTCTTGAGGTCAAGGCAATAGAGGAAGTAATGCACGGTGACTTCGTTCGGAAGCTCCTTGTCGCGCGCGCGAACTTTCTCGAAGGCTTCCTGGCGGGACAGGCCCTGTTTGATAAGCTCCGCCGTGTAGTCGTTGCTATAGTCTGTGCCGCGCTGGGGCTGCTTCGCTTGGCCATCGGTGACGGTGGTGGTCAAAAAGATCTTGTCACCGACGACGATCGGCGAAGACCAGCCCAGGCCGGGGATCTTCGCGGACCACTCTACGTTTTCCTTCGTCGACCAGCGCTCGGGCAGCTTGCCGTCGGGCGCGATGGGGTTCGAGTTCGGGCCGCGGAACTGCGGCCAAACGGGATCGGCGGCGGCGGTAAGCGAGGCGAGAGCGAACACCAGGACAACAGGGCCCATACCTTCTTTTTCTACCACGGTTCTCCAGAGTTCTCCAGCGGAACCGAAATTGCCAGGGCGAAGAAAAAGCGGTCACACGCAAACCACAATTATTTCTCCTGATATTTCAATTACTTAAAATTCCAACCGCCATTTTCCCTCCCTCCCATGCACCACAATGAAATCAGAGGAAACGCTCTATGAACAGACAAGCCCGCCGGGATGCAAAGCGAGTCTCTTGGAAACAGGAATTTGCCAACAAAGAAAACGCGAAATTCTCAACCGGACCCGCCACCGAAAAAGGCAAGGAGACCTCCAAGATGAATGCCCTCAAGCACGGCCTCACGGCCATGAAACCCTACCTCCCAAGCGAGGAATCCGTTTTCCTCGACTTCGCCGCCGGCCTGCTCCGCCGCTACGATGCGCAAACCGCCGATGAGCGGCAGTTGGTCGAAACCATCATCGACGTGGAATGGCGCATCCAGCGGATCCCCTCCCTCGAAGCCCGCCTCTTTATCGACCTCGATACCGACCCCCACAAAACCATCCGTTCGCTCGACACTCTTTCGCGCCATGAATCGCGCCTCCGCAAGCTGCTTCTCCACACAGTGACGCAGTTGCAAGACGCCATCCTGCTCCGCCGTAAGATTCAGCAGTACAAGACACTAGCCGCACAGCCGAACGCAAATGGCTTCGTTTTTTCAAACGCCGCAACCGAAACGCCGGAAGGTCTGCGCGCCGCCGAAGAGAATGATACGTTTTGCGGCCAGGAACCCGATTCTGACGAAACCGAACTCGATCTCGCCGACGCGATGCAAGCCGCATGATTCATCCGGCCGCCAACGAACGCACCTCATCATCGCCGATCGCAACTGCTTAGAGGACGTCGGCGAAGCCTCTCTTGAGTTGGCGGAAAACCAGGCCTCCGATGAGGAACATGCCGAGTGCGGCGGCGCCGATAATGGCGAGTTCGTTCACGGCGGGCCAGGCGGACGAGAGCAGGCGATCCTGGTAGGACTTCACGACGTAGGACATTGGGTTCCAAGCCACAAGGAAGCGCAGCTTCTGGGGAATCGTGTCGATCGAAATGAAGATCGGCGTGATCCAGAACCACAGCGTGAGCGAGACGCTGACGATCTGTGCAGTGTCCCGCAGGTAGACTTGCAGGCTCGAGACGACCCAGGAGAGGCCAACGGCGAACATGCCGATCAAGACGATGTAGAGGGGCAACAGCGCAATCATCGGGGAGACTCGGCCTTCGCGGAAGGCGATGGCGGCGATGACCAGCACGAGCGCGATCAGGTGATGGACTAACGACGAGAGGAAGACCGAGATCGGCAGCACTTCGCTGGGAAAGACGGTTTTGGTGATGAGGTTCGATTGCTCGACCAGCACTCCAGCGGAGCGAGTAACGGTCTCCTGGAACAACAGCCAGGGCAGGAAACCAGCGAATAGGAACAGGACATAGTCCTGCGTCAGTTCGCCCCGCGGTGACGGCATTTTCAAACAGATTTTGAAGACGAAGGTCCAACTGGCAAGCAGAACCAAAGGGTGGATGACACCCCAGAGCCAGCCCGCGGCGGAGCCGACGAACCGCTGCTGGAAGTCGCGCCGGACAAGTTGGTAGAGAAGCGCGCGGCGTTCGAGGATGGTCGAGAAGAAATGCTGTCCTGGAATGCTGGGCACGTCTCTAGTGTAGTGGGTTGATGCTACTCTCGCGCCTTCAGACGGCTAGCGAACCGCGGTTCCGATCAGCGCCAGCAGCCCATCTGCCAGCGTTTCGTGCCAGCTCAGGTAATCGTGGCCACCCACGAATTCCTGATAGTGGACTGCATACCCTTTCGCGCGGAGCACGTCCCGCATCGCGCGGTTGGGAACCAGAATCGATCCGCCACTGCCGGTGAGATCCACTTCGAATAAGCCGGCGTCGAGATAGAACGTAACGTCCAGCTTCTCCCGCTGTAAATACAAACGTTACAGCCATCCGGATTCCGCGCCTTCCACCATCTGTTCCGGACGCGCGGGGTCGCCTTGCGGGCTCCACCAATACGATCCCGATTGCGAAAGCACATTGCCGAACGTCTCCGGATGCCGCAATGCGGCCCACGCGGCTGCCAACCCGCCATAGCTCGAACCTGCAATCGTCACCTGATGCGGGTCGCTGGTCACCGCCCAGTTCGCGCGGATCCAGGGCACCAGTTCGGTGTGCAGAAACTCCGCGTATGCCGGGTTGCAAGGCAGCTCCAGCGAACGGGCCGGTGCGGGCGGATTGGTGAGCAGTACCATGACGAGCGGTGGAATTCGCCCGGCTGCGATCAGATTGTCGAGAATCACGTTCGCCTGTACCTGCGAAGGGCGCAGATAGGCTTCCTCGTCGAACACAAGGAGCAGCCCATATTTCCTCGTTTCCGGCGCATAGCCGGCTGGCGTATAGACGGTGACGTTCCGTGTATTCTCAAGAATCCCGCTCGTGAAGTTCTGCTTCGTCATCGAGCCGGCGGCGACGCCCTCGCGAGGTGTGGACCAAGTGTAGGGAGCCGCACCCGGCAGTTCGGCAATCGACTGTCCGAAGCGAACCTTCGCATTCAACGGATCGGCGACCGAGGTGGCCTGCCTCTCGATCCCTGCCGGAGCATCCGTGCGCAACGGATCGTTGACCGAGATCTGATACATGAATCGCGCCCCGCGCTGCACGCGGAGGGTCCGATACCAAACGTCGGTCCCTTCGATGTTCGCCATGCGGAAGTCATTGAGCCGCGCGCTGGCGAACGGCTGCCAGACGACGACGGCGTTCCGCGTGTCGCGCGTCGCCCGCCACAGAAACGTCGCGAGCACGTTCTTCGCGTCGCCCGGAACCGACTCCGCGTACGGCGTGCCCTCGGTCCGCATCTCGTTCCAGAACGCCTCGACCGCGCCCGGCTGATCCTTGTTTTCGCGCAGCGCCTTGATCCGCGGGCTGACATAGGCCTCCGGCAGAGGCCGGGGCTTTAGGCGGTCGTCGAGCGATTCCAGACGTTCAACCTCGAAGTGGACCGTGGATGGTTGCGTTGCCGCAAGCTCGACGCGGTACGCCCCGGCGGTCTCCGCGAGAAACGAGAGCGTCAGCTTACCGGGCGGATTCGCCGAAGCCGTTTTCAGCGTCTTCCCGTCCGGCCCAAGCACGTTCAGCGTCACTGGCCCAACGCCCGTTCGAAGGCTAAGTTGCAGATAGTCGCCCGCCCGCATCGCCATTGGATACCTGCGCGTTGCTCCCGGCGGAATCTGCACGTCTTCGATAAACCCCGCCCCGATGTTCTGCGCGAGTGCAGCCGCAGAGAGCAAGAGGCAAAGCAGAACCAACCAAGCAAGTCGTCGGAGCATCACTGTCATGATACCGGCCAGTAGGTCGGACCGCCAGGTCCGACTATTGATCGACGAGCGAATCAACCCTGGGTGTCTTGTAGCAGCGTCAAATCCGAGCCGCGACCAGAGCGGCCCGAAGGGCCGCGTCGGGGGCGGACCGCAGGGCC
>JAYVTO010000282.1:0-8590 GCA_043788745.1 Acidobacteriaceae bacterium | reverse complement strand
AGCTTCCAATCCGGCCAGGCTGGTTTGTCGCAGTTTCCGGCGGAGCCGGCGCAGGTTGGATTCGACTACACGATCGTGCCGGGACATATCGGCCAAGTGTGGATCGGGACCGGGCCGACGCAGTTCTACTCTCTAACGTCCGCGGAGATCGAGTTGAACAACAATATTGAGACGCGCAATCGGGAGTTCGGCAGCAGCTTGCCGCGGTGCCTTTCCGCAGGCGAGCGCGAAGTTAGCGTGAACTTTAGCTTGTTCGAACAGCAAGACGCGGCGACGAGGGAGTTGTATCAGGCGGCGCGTCAGGGTTCTCCGTTGCCCGTGATGTTCCAACTGGGGCAACAGTCGGGGCAGTTGTTTGGCGTGCACATGAATGGCGTGATCCCGGAAGTTCCGGAGTATGTCGATGACGACTCGCGACTGGAGTGGAAGTTCAGCGGGAGCCGCGCACAAGGAGCGATCAATGACGAACTGTATATCGCCTTCGGCTGAGGTCCGGTGGGAGAGCGAAATCGAGTTCGCATCTCCGACGTTTGCGGGCGTGGCCTTCCGGATTGCGCGGATGTCGTTCTCGCGGCGGGGGGAACTGGCGCGGCGGGTCCGCGAGTTTGCGCAGCGCATTGAGTTTCTCGAAGCGGGTGGCAACGTCGCGGAGCGATTGGAGTCGGCGGTACTGACGAACGAGATTGACCGCGTATACGCGGAGTGGGGCCTGGTTGCGGTGCGCGGCCTCCTCATCGACGGCGAGCCGGCGACGGCGGCTTCGTTGATCGAACGAGGTCCGGTGGAGCTAGTCGAGGAAGTGATCGCGGCGGTAAAGCGCGAGTGCGGGTTGATGGACGAAGCACGAAAAAACTGATCGTCGCCTTCCAGTTTCACTTTTCGAAACCAGCCGCTTGGAAGTGCGACGAGTGCAGGCGAGAGCGGCTGGACCGGAAACGGAGATGCGGTTTTCTTCCGGAGAGTGAGCGCGTGCCGCGGACTGTTGTCTGGGCGCGCGGACGAACAGCGACGGAGGAGTGTCCGAAGTCGTTGATCACGGCGGAGAGCCTGCAGTTTCTGGAAGAATTTCACGTGTGGAAACTGGCTGGGGGGTCTGTGCGAGACATGCCAGCCAAGCAGGTGGACGCGTTTGTGGTTCTAGAACAGCAGTGGCGAGAGGAGATGCGGAATGCCGAATGATTCGTGGGACAAGCTAGTGGGAAAGTTGAGTGGAAGCAGCGGGGGGCCGAGCTTAGGAGAGCAGCTTGCAGCGCTTGTTTCGCGATTGCAGGCTGAGAGTCAGACGCAACCGCAGACTATCGCGGGCGCGAAGAGGCCGCTGGTGGAGGCGTCGACGAAGAGCAGCGGTTCCGGAATCGCCGGCACGCTGCTGAAGGTGCTGGGTGTCGGTTCTGGTTTAAGTCCGCTGGTCAAGGGACTATTCTCCCTGTTCGGCGGCGGTGGTGGTTCGAGCGAAGCGCCGCCCGCGTTGCCAAAGTATTCCGCACCACCATCGGTAGGGTTCGAGGGGCTCTACAACTCGCGTGCAGGCTCGGTTACGGAAGCATCGACCGGGCAAGATGGGCAGATCCGCGGGCTGCGTTCGAGCGAGCCCATGGCTGCGCAAATCACGGTCAATGTGCAGGCGATGGACAGCCAGAGTTTTCTCGATCGCAGTGACGACATCGCGCGAGCGGTGCGGCTGGCCATGTTGCAGTCGAACACATTGAACGACATCGTGAGGGAGCTGTAACGTGGCTGACTTTCCTTTGCTGAAAACCGGTGCGATCGCCCAGTATCCGTCTGAGCGATCCGTTGCACAGCCGGCGCGGGTGCTGTGCTTCGTTGATTCCGCGGAGCAGAGTTTTCGATTGCAGGCGACGTCGTTGAAGCGATGGATTCTGAACCTCACCTTGCTGGACGAGGACGAACTCGCGCGGCTGGGCGCTTTCTTCGACGCAAAGGCGGGCCAGTTGAGCGACTTCTCTTTCGCGGACCCATGGGACGGTACGGTGTATGCGAGTTGCCGCTTCGAAGCGGATGAATTGACGGAGCAGATCGTTGGCGAAGGCCGTGCAGCCGTGCGCCTGGTGATCCAACAGAACAGGACGTAGATCAATGCTTGTATTTCCACAGTTATCGACCGGCGCCAGCGGACAGTTTCCGTTGACGCGCCAGCGCCGCGTTCGGACGGTGGTGAATTCGCTCGGCGACGGGCGGGTGGTGCGGTACGCCGACGAATTCGGCGAAGTTGCCTGGGACCTCGATTTGCGGGAGCTTTCAAGCGCGGAGCGCGCCGCGGTGGAATCGCTGTTTGCGGCAACGGAAGGGCGTCTGCGAGCGTTCACGTTTCTGGACCCCGCGGATAACCTACTGGCGCACAGTGAAGCGTTGTCGAACGCGGTTTGGACGAAAGATGCATTGGTCGCGGTCACGGCGGCGGTTGTCGATCCGCTGGGGACATCGCGGGCGTCGCGCGTGGTGAACGGCGGACTGGCGAATCAGGGACTCTCGCAAGCGTTGGCGGCACCAGACACGTTCGTCTACTGCTGGAGCGCATGGGTGAAGGGGAGCGGGTTGGTGACGCTGTCAGCCGGATCGCTCACGAGGACCTTTGCTGCGAGCGGCACGTGGACGCGAATCAGCGTGGCAGGGGCTCCGGACGGACAGGGGGCGAGCGTTTCCTTCCGACTGACCGTGGATCCGGGAGGCTCCGTTGATGTCTTCGGCTTGCAGGTAGAAGCGCAGCCCGGCGCATCGGGCTACAAGATCACGGGATCGCAGGGTGGTGTTTACGCGAGGGCCAGGTTTGCGAAGGATGATCTGCGGATCAGCGCCGAGGGTCCGGAGAACGAACGCGCGCGGGTTCGAATTGTCGCGATGACGGGGAACTAGGAACAATATGGCAACCATCGACGAAATCAAACAACTAGCGGTCACTGAGACGCCGCTCTTCCTGTTCGAGTGCACTCTGGTGGACGGCACCGTGGAGCGCTGGAGCACGCATCAAGTAACGGTTGACGGCCACGCGTATCCGGCTCGTATCCTTCAGCACAATCTCTTCGAATGGCGCGCGAACTCCGATGACGGGACCGATTCGTCGGCGCGCGTATCGGTCACACTGGCGAACGCGGATTCCTACTTCTCGCAGTTGGAGCGCAGCATCGGCTGGAAGGGTGCCAAGCTGACGGCGAGATTTGTGTTCATGAACCTGGCAACGGGTGCGGCGGCCACTGAGAGTCGCGTGTTGTTTCGGGGGGTGGCGAATCCGCCGGATGAGATCACGGAATCGGCGTTGCGGCTTTCGTTCACAAACCGGCTGAACTTGCAACGGGTGAGTCTACCGGAGGTGCGCATCTCGCGCAGGTGTCCGTGGATGTTCCCGTCATCTTCCGGACAACGCCAGGAGGCGCTGTCGGGTGGAGCGAAGGGAAAGTTCTCCGCACTGTCTCGATGCGGATATTCGGCTGGTGAAACGGGCGGGCGCGGAAACCTGAATGGTGGTGTTGCCTATACGTCTTGCGATTACTCGCGGGCGGCGTGCACGGCGCGGGGCATGTTCGATCGCGATTCGACGGGGGCGGTGACGCGACGATTTGGCGGCGTGGAGTTCGTGCCGGCGTCAGTGGCGGTCCGGAGCTACGGCGAAAGTGGATCGCATCTTTCGCCGGTCATCGACAACGAAGCGAAATACAACGACTATGTGGCGCTGGTTTACGGGACGGGGTGGTATCAACCGCCGGTCGTGATGGGGCGGAACGACGGCAACCTGACTCGCATTGAAGTGCTACTGGGCATGGGCGAAATCAAGGGTGTGATCAAGGTTTTGGTAAACGACATCGAGATACCGGAGGGGCAATCCGGTGCCAACATGACGGCGACGGGTTGGTACAACGTAGTGAGTCCGGGAACGCGGGGCGGCGCGTTCAACGCCGATTTCCAGGACGCCAGCGGAAATTCGCTGGGCGATCCGTATGGGAGCATGGCGTACTTATCGGTGGTTGTTCCGAATCGCGTACAGAACGGGAGTTCGAATCCGAAGATTCAGGTATTGCTCGAAGGGCTGAAGGTGGCTGGTTACGATGCCGCCGGTGCGGCACTTGGGGAGACGTTCACGAACAATCCGGCGTGGGTGCTGCTGGACGTATTACGGCGCAGCGGGTGGGCCGAATCCGAGATCGACCTGTCAAGTTTCGCGCGCACGGCGGCGTACTGTGAGGAGGCGATCTCGTCGACGGACCTCAATGGAAACGCGACGTCGATTCCGCGCCACCAATGCAATCTCGTAATTCAAAAGCGGCGGAGCGCGGCGGAACTGGTCCGCGGGATCCGCAGCGGCGCGGGGCTGCTGTTGACATACGGCAATGGCGGATTACTGCAGTTGAAGGCCGAGGGTACACTGGCGGTTCAGCAGCCGGCGAAACCAGCAGGCTCGAATGCGATCGCGGCGTTGGCCGGCGGCTGGCCAGCGTACGAGTTCAGCGACGGTTCAGCAGCATTCTCGGGCATCTTGCGCAAGAACAACGGTGCGCCGACATTGCGGCTGCGATCGCGATCGGCGGCGGAGAGTCCGAATCGATACAGCGTTGAGTTTCAAGATCAGTACAACGCGTACCAGCAGGACAGCTTGTCGCTGGTGGATGCGGAGGACCTGGCGCGCGGCGGTCAGGAGTTGAGCACGACGTTGACGGCCTTGGGAATTCCGAACTTCGATCAAGCGACGCGCATGGTGGCGCTTGCTCTCGACAAGTCGATTCGCGGAAATACGTACGCGGAGTTCGAGACGAGCGTTCGCGGAATCGGCCTAGCACCGGGCGACCTCATCAGCCTGACGTACGCGAAGGAAGGGCTGGTGCGGCAGCCGATGCGCGTTGTTAAGGTGGCTCCGGCTTCGAATTATCAGACCGTGACGATTACAACACAGTGGCACGATGACGCGTGGTATCCGCCGGGCGGAGCGGACAGCGCGGGCGGAAGGCGATCCGCGGTTTCGAACGTGGGGATTCCGCGACCGCTGGTTGGCGATGTTCTGGATGAGGATGGCGTCGCGCAGTTTTCAGTTAGCGAGACGTCGCTGATCAGTGCAGACGGAACCTACGCGGTGCGGCTGGCCGTCGGGTTTGTTCCACCGGAGAAGCCTGGAGCGTCGGCGGCGCACATCCCGCTTGCGAGCCTGACGCCTGTCGTGCAGACGAGCGGCGGCAGCCTAAAGGGTGGACCGACTCTGTACTATGCGGTGAGCGCGGTGGATGCGGATGGATCGGAAAGCAGACTTTCATTTACGGTGAAAGCGAAGATCCCGGCCGGCACGGATACGAATTCCGTTGTGTTGCAGAACCTGAGTTTCTCCGCAGGCACAGCGAGCTTCCGCGTGTATCGCGGGCCTTCGCCGACGCAATTGTTGCGGATCGCGTCGGGCGTCGCGGTGGCCGGGCAGTTCACCGATTTGGGTGCGACTGCGCCGCAACTTGCCGGCCCGCCCGACGAGAACTTCAATCATGCGAATTTCTATTGGCGACTCGAGCTGCAGCCCGGGCAGACGGTGAATACGCACAGCACAACGACGGTTGGCAATTCCACACTGAACATGCTGAGCAATGATTTTCGTGGCGCAATGGTCCGGGTCAGCAAAGGGAAGGGGGTCGGGCAGGAGCGAACGATTCTGAGCAATTCGGGGACGACGCTGACCGTTCGTCCGGCGTGGGACGTGGAGCCCGATGGGTCGAGCAAGTTCGCGATCGCGGAGTCGAGCTGGAAATTCGGGGCGATCAGCGAGGTGAGCCCTGTCGAGTTCGATGTTCCGAATCGCAAGGATGCGACCGTACAGATCTCGGGCCGCTCGGCGAACGCTCACGACAAAGAGTGTGCCGCCGAGCTTTGTCCGTTGACGCGTTGGCGTATTGGGGGCGCGGCGGGAAGCGCTGTGGATACTGATGTACCGGCGATTCCGACGTTTGGGCTTTCGCCGGCTGGTCAGGGAACCGTGGATCTGGTTAGCGTAAGCTTCGTAGACCTAAGGCAGACACGGACGATCAGCGGCGGAACGCTGAGCCTTTACTTCTGGGACGAGACGAACAGTCCGTCGCAGAAGGCTCTTGCGGCTGACCTCACTGCCGCGTCCACGACGTTGAGCTTGAACTCGGCCGGAACTGCCGTGGCGGGTGATCTAATTCAGGTCGATGCCGAGGTGATGGCTGTTGCTTCGGTGCAGAGCGGGGGGCTGCAGTACACCGTAGCGCGCGGTTCGCATGCGACGACCGCTGTGGCGCATAGCTCTGGCGGCAAGCTTTATGACCTTGCGCGAAATGTATCGATTGTACCGTTCGTGAAGGATTTCTTTGGCAGTCAGGCAAGCGGCAGCTACAGCCATCCGATCTTCCTTCCGGATGTCCGGATCGCCGCCGCGGAGTTCTTCGTCACCAACACGCGAGGAAGCAGCGGCGTGAAACGAGTGAACTTTACGAGCTTCAGCGATCTGGGGCTGCGCACGCTTAGCGGCGGGCAGATGTCGATTCAAGTTGAGGGTTACCTCGCGATTCAGGATGAAGCGGCACCGCCGATCTTGATCGAGGACACGCATTCGGTACGCGATGTGTATGCGGTCGCTGGATCTGCGCCAAGCGGCGGCGCGATCACGTTGCAATTGAAAGTTGACGGTAACGACTATTGCGCTCTAACGATCGCGGACGGCTCGACGACATCGAACGTAGTGAACGGATTCGGCAAGGCGCCGCTCGCCGCCGGCGCGAAACTGACGCTTAACATAACGGGCGTTCCGCAATCGGCGGGATCGCTTCCGGGCAGTGATCTTACTGTGATCGTGCGCCTCTAAGGAGAACTGAATGCCCGAGTCTCTAAACAAGCTTCAGCCGAATCGCGACCTGCAGTGCTATTTCCTGCGGCCGTCGGCGATCGCCGCAATGAGCGGCGCAACCGAGTCCGGGTTCACTCTTTCTGGCACATGGCGGCAGCAATTCGATTGGGCTGTCGTCGAGTGGAATCGCGACAATGTTTTCGAGCATCCGGTGTTCCGGTACTTGCCGGATGGCGACCTTTCCGGATTGACGTTGACGTACGACGAGACTCGGGCGAACTGCATCGAAATGGATTCGGATCTCTATCCGACGGTCGATTGGCCGACGCTTCGCGTGTGGGCTACGCCCAGCGGAGGCACTGAAACGGTTTACTTCGTGCCGTTGCGCGACCACGCAATCGCAATCGAAGGATCCTATCAAGCGGCGTATGCCGATTTCACTTTGCAAGGCACGGCTACCGGCGGCGACATCGTAGGGATCGAGTTTCTTGGCCAGCACCACACCTACACTTTGTATGGCAGTGATACGTTGGCCTCGGCGGTGCAAGCGATTGTTGATAGCGTGAACGCGTTCGCGCCTTCGATGCGTGCGACGCGAACTGGTTCGACGATTCGTCTTTACTACGTAGGTTCGGTGGCTGGGACCAAGCCCGCGGTCGCGGATGCGACGACCGGCGCCAACGGAAATCGGATTGGCGCGTACTCTTACGCTTCCGCGGGATCGACCTCGAGTTGGGATGTACCATGGGCGAATTTCGCCCTTGGCGCGTCACCTACCAAGTGGCGCGTATCACTCAACTTTTCCGCACTCTATGACAATGCGCCGACGCCGCAGTTCGTTCCTATGTCGAATGTCCGAAAGTTGCGTTGGACCTATGCCGCTGAGTTGCAGAGCGGCGCGTACGCACGTAGCGAGTTCGCGGCGGTCATCAGCAACTGGACAGTGGGTGGAACGAATCGAGCGTACATGGTTGCCGGACCAACCAGCCGACGTATTGAAGGCAATGACCGAGCGGTGCAATATACGGGCGTATGGTCGAGTTCGATAGGAAACTACTCTGGCGGAAGTATTCGGCTGACGAGTGCGGCGGGCGCGTCGGCACAAGTGACGTATCGCGCAACCCAAGCGCACACGCTTTACCTCGGCACGCGACTGGTTCCGAACGGTGCTAGCGTGCAGGTATCCGTGGATGGCGCTGCCGCTTTTTCGGAGAATCTCGCGATGCCAGGTGAAGATGCGCTGGTGCGGCGGCGCGTCGGCCAGTTCGGCGCCGGCTCACACACAGTAACGGTGAGCTATCAGGGCGTCGCCGGAAAGGCGCTTTACTTCGATTTCCTCGAGACCGTTGTTCCGGTGGCGACGTTGCCCACCATCGCGGTTAACAACAAGGTCACACTCGCAACTGACTGGGATACCGACCACTCGATTGCAGTGCCTCCGGAGCGGACTGCCTGGATGCTTCGCTCTTTGGGATTCCGTGGGCGCGCAAATCACTATGTCGGCGCACTGTGGTTTTACGAGCTCACGCGCCTGGGTCATTCGTATGCATCGGGCAGCATAACCGTTATAGGAACTCCGACGCCCAGCCAGAGCATGTCCCTGACGATTGGCCGGACAGACAATCCGGCGACGGCCACGATCAGTCACTTGATTCATGCGGGTGATACCCCGGCCACCGTCGCGCGCGCCTTCGCGCTTGAAATCAACCGCGGATACACCGCCGTCCGCGCGACGGTTTCCGGCGGAACACTCACAGTTTGGTCGCGGGCGATGGGTTCCGAGGGAAACTACCTGAC
>JAYVTO010000281.1:0-15081 GCA_043788745.1 Acidobacteriaceae bacterium | reverse complement strand
GGTGAATCCGCTCCCGGGTGCCGGCTGGTGAATCCGCTCCCGGGTGCCGGCTGGTGAATCCGCTCCCGGGTGCCGGCTGGTGAATCCGCTCCCGACGCGGCCCTTCGGGCCGCTTTGGTCGCGGCTCGGATTTGGTGCATTTTGCTTGGAACATGGCTCAGCATCTTCGCCCGGAAGGGCGGGGTCGCCGGACGTGACCGTACCGCAGCCGACTTCCGGCGTGCGATGACGTTGCACCCGGTCGGACCTGGCGGTCGGACCTGGCGGTCCGACCTACTGCTCACAGAGTATACTCGTCAGACCCGCCGCTCGAATGCGGGGCAACAAAACAATGCGGCGCAACCAAACAATGCGGCGCAACCAACAAGGAGAATCTCGAATGAGCGCGTTTGCCGGGAAAGTCGCGATCGTCACTGGAGGCAGTTCCGGCATTGGAGCGGCCACCGTTTTGAACTTCGCCCGCCAGGGTGCCAAGGTTGTTGTGGCTGCCCGCCGCAAGGAGCAGAGCGAAGCCGTGTTGCTTAAAGTTGAGGAATTGGGCGGCGAAGGAATCTTCGTCCGGG
This sequence comes from Acidobacteriaceae bacterium, assembly GCA_043788745.1. GTDB lineage: Bacteria > Acidobacteriota > Terriglobia > Bryobacterales > Bryobacteraceae > JBBQWZ01. Next base: position 14,518 of record JAYVTO010000281.1, on the reverse strand, counting down.
CAGACGTTTCGAAGCGTGCCGACATTGAGGCGTTGGTCGAAGGCACTCTGGCGAAGTACGGCCGCTTGGATTGTGCCGTCAATAACGCCGGCACGGTTGGCCCTGTCAACGTTCCATGTGCCGATATTGAAGAAGCCGATTGGGATGCGGTGATGAACCTCAACCTAAAAGGCGTGTGGATGTGCATGAAATATGAGATTCCGGCGATGCTGCGGAGTGGAGGCGGCGCGATCGTCAACATTTCGTCGATCTACGGCTTCAAGCCCAGCGACTGCGGCCACGCTGCGTATTGCACGAGCAAGTTCGGCGTGATCGGCCTTTCAAAGACGGCGGCGATCGACTACGGGCAGCAGGGAATTCGCGTCAACGTGGTGAGCCCAGGGTTTACGCACTCGGAGATGGTGGATCCGTTTGTCGAGGGTTCGCCAGAGTTTGCCAAGGCGGTGACGCGGAAGTACTCCGCGCAGAATCGCCTGGGCAACGCGGAGGAAACGGCGGAGGCGATTACGTGGTTGTGTTCCGGCGCGGCCAGCTTCGTGAATGGAGCGGTGCTTCCTGTGGATGGCGGCGATACGTCGCGGCTCTACTGAACGCGGTACGCTGACAGCGAAACCCATTGCAACCGATTCCGAAGGAGCATCCATGACCCGGCGAATAGACTTGGCACTCCGCATTTTGAGATTCAGCTACGCTGGGTTTTGGACCGCCATTCTATTCGCCCCACCGCCTCCGCGGCACTCGGAGCCAGCCGCGGAAGCATTCTGGGTGGCGCTCGAGGCCACGCGATTCATGGTGCCGTTAATCGGTGGATGCTATGTCCTCGGCGGAGTGTTGCTGTGGTTCCGCCGCACCGCTCCGTTAGGACTCGCCGTGCTGTCGCCGCCGATGCTGATCATCATCTTGTTCGATGTCCTGTTGACGAAAGAGGCGGGTCCCTGGATCGCGATTGCGATCGTGCACGCGCTGCTGCTGTGGCAGTTCCGTAGCGCGTTTCAGCCGTTGTGGTCGCATTCCGGCGAAAGTACAGAAAGCAAAACGCGAGCGTCAGTCACCTCGCAACGACATTAACGGATCGATCCGGGTTGCTCGCCAGGCAGGAATGAGCGACCGAGACTCGGTCGAAGTTCTTTAATTCGACCGTAAGCTGCTTGCGTCCGGCGGGCGAGAGGAAGTTGGTGTGGGAAGCGGTGCTGCGGGATCGCGGCGAGAAGCCCATCAGTTGGGTGCTGTATCGCGGGGAGCGTTGGGCGCAGTTGCCGTATTAGGGCGATCGGCGATTGGGAGGAGTAGACTTTCTGCATGCGATTTGTTGCTTTGCTGTTGATTTTCGTGAGTCTCGGTTCGGCGCGGCAGCCGGTCCGCGCGCAGAAGGGGATGGTGGTGGCGCAGGAGCCGAACGCCGCCGACGCCGGGTTGCGTGTGTTGCAGGGCGGCGGCAACGCGGTTGACGCTGCCATCGCGGTCGCGATGGCGTTGGCGGTGACGCTTCCCTCAGCGGGGAATATTGGCGGCGGCGGCTTCCTGGTTTTGCGCAAGGCCGACGGCACCACGGCGTTCGTCGACTTCCGCGAGCGCGCTCCCTTGCGCGCCAGTCGCGATATGTATGTCGGCAAGGACGGCAAGCTGACGCGCGAGAACCTGATCGGCTGGCGCGCGCCGGGAGTTCCGGGAACCGTGCGCGGCCTGGAACTGGTGCATCAGAAATTCGCGACGAAGCCGTGGGCGGAACTGCTCGCGCCCGCGGTTGAATTGGCGCAACGCGGATTTCCGGTGACGTATGAGTTTTCGGCGTCGTTGCGTTCGGCGGGCCGGAGCGCAGCGGCCGCGGAGGGGACCTCGGCGCTGACGGAGCCCGGCGTACTCGCGCGGTTCGCCGAATCGAAGCGGATCTTCTTGCGTGACGGAACATTCTATGAGCCCGGCGAAAGGTTTGCGCAGCCCGACCTCGCGCGTACGCTGGCCCGCATCCAAAAACTCGGTGCCAAAGACTTCTACGAAGGCGAGACGGGGAAGCGCTTTGCCGCGGAGATGGCGAAGCACGGCGGTCTCATTACGGAAGAAGATCTGAAAGCCTACCGGGCCGTCGAACGCGCGCCGCTGACTGGCCGTTACAAGGGTCTGGATATCGTTACGGCGGCTCCGCCATCGAGCGGTGGAATCGGCTTGCTGCAAATGCTCGCGATCCTGGAAGGCAGCGGCTACGAGAAGGGCGGCCAGAACTCCGCAACGGAGTTGCACTGGCTCGCCGAAACGATGCGCCGCTTCTACGCCGATCGCGGGCAATATCTGGGCGATCCTGATTTCGTCAAAATGCCAATGCGGGGCTTGTTGAGCAAAGACTACATCACGAAGCGCCGCGCGTCGATTGACGCCGGTAAAGCGACGCCGTCGTCGTCGATCGCGTTCGGTGATCCGAATCTCTACGAGAGCGGTGAAACGACGCACTTTTCGGTTGTCGACGCGCAAGGGAACGCGGTGGCGGTGACGTACACGCTGAACGGCGGCTACGGTTCGGGCGTGACGGTGCCGGGCCTCGGGATGCTGCTCAATAACAACATGGACAACTTTGCGGGGCAGGTGGGCGTCGGCAACGCGTACGGTTTGATCCAGGGCGAGGCGAACGCGATCCAGCCCGGCAAGCGGCCCGTTTCGTCGATGACGCCGAGCATTGTCAGCAAAGACGGAAAGCTGCTGCTGGTGATCGGCGCTCCGGGCGGCACGCGGATTACGTCGTCGGTGCTGCAAGCGCTGCTCAACGTCGTGGATTTCGGAATGAACATGCAGGACGCGATCGATGCGCCGCGGATTCATCATCAATGGATGCCGGATCAGATCTTCGCGGAGAAGGGCATTTCACCCGATACGGTCGCGAATCTGCGCAAGCTTGGACACAAGGTCGAGTATTCGGGCGTCGGCGCGCTGGTGGTTGGCATCCACGTCGAAACCGACGCGCAAGGCCGCAGATGGTTGGCTGGAGGCTGGGACGCCCGGAACGGGCAGGGGAAAGCGAGCGGCTGGTAGCGTGCAAGAATGACGGGCTGCCGGATCAACCGGCGGCCCGTCTAGTGCGAGGACCGGCAGAGAACATCCCCGGGCTAAAGGAACCCGCCCGGGCCAGGGCGCGGGGCTCGCCGAGGCGCGCGCCGTAAGGTCGCGCGTACAAAATCAAATACAGCCGCGCCCGTAAGTAAGGGAAGGGACCTCAAAGCCCGATTGAACCCCGACCGTAAAGCCCGGGGTTGTAGCCCTCGTTGAAGCTACTTTGCAGCGAACGTAATCCCAACCCCGGTGGTGTAGAGGAAGTCGTTCGTCTTGTTCCCAAAGACGGGGTTGCTAATGTAGCGATCCGACAATGCGATGTTCCAGGACAGCCACGAGAACAGCTTTGTGTTGATGCCAAGGTCGGCGTTGACACGATACTGGCCCGTGTTCGAGAGGTTGTTGAACATACGGAAGCTCTGCACGAGGCTGGAGCGTGGGTTCAGCTTGTATGCAAAATCGTCGCCCCAGTAGGCTTCGGCTGAGTTCCGGGTGAACGCGAGCTTTGGACCTGGATCGAACGTTTCACGGTTGTACGAAATACCGCCCAGCAGGTCAACCTTCACTCTGTCGGTTTTCCGCACCGAATAGCCGAGACCGCCGCCGATCACGACGCGGAGGTCGAGGTTCTGAAAGCGATCGTATTCGTAATCGTTGAACGCGCTCGCGAAGAGCTTTTTGTTGATGGTCCGTTGGTAGGAGAAACCGCCACGAATGGCCTGGGCCGTGTCGGTGTTGACACCATTGGCACTTGCCGAACTCTTGATGCTGTTGAAGTAGACAGTGGTTTTGTCGACGCGCGTGGCGCGAGCGGCGTTCACGCCGAGCGTGAACACGCTGGTGCGGGCGTTGCCGCTGGTGCCGGCGAATCCAAGGGTCGCCGCTCCCGCCCACAGGTTCTTCCAGCCTGGATGCAGCATCCGTTCATACTGCGCCTGCTCGCCTTTGTCGCGCAGCGCTTTCACATCCGCCGGCGCGACTGCCTGCTTGCCGGATCCGGCGGCGATCTCCACCTTGTCGCCCGCGGTTGCAAGCGTGCCCTGCATTTCTTTGCCGCCGGCCAGGACGATGGTGAGCGGAGCGTCGGTTTTGATCGTTTCGATTTCCTTCCATGGTACGGTAATCGTGCCGAAGTGAGCGGACTTGAATGTTACGGCGTCATCCGCCTTCTTGACGATGGTTCCGGTGACGCGGTCACCGTTTTTCAGGACGATCTGGTCGGCGAGCGCGGGGATCGCGACGGCGAGTACGCTCAGGCAAAACAGGGATGTAATTCGTTTCATTCTCTTCTCTCTCGTTTCTGGCCGCGCTTGCGGCAGACCTGTTCTGCTGAATCCGGATTGGCTTCGCCAACGTCTTTCTAGTGTAGTGCGGCTCAAATCCTGAACAATCAAATCCTGAACAATCAAATCCTGAACAATAAGATGCCCGCTCCCTGACGGTCGCGGTTCTTCGACTCAGATCCCCGCCTTGTTACGCTTTGCGGCTGCGGGCTGCGATGTTTTCACAGTTCCGACGCCGCGGGGTTCAGTGCTCTCGGTACGTTAGACAGCGCCGACATGCGATTGGGTCCCTCAGGACATGTGCCGGACTACACTCGAGTGAGGCGTCCTTGCGTAGGATGGCCGACGAATCCAACCGGCGGGATGCTGAAGCAGCATGGTACGTTTCAGTTTACAGTTACTTACGCATTTTGGGGTCGAAATTCGTACTGAACACTGTTAAGCTGTTGGGTAGGACGTCTAGTCCGACCTCTCCGTTCGTTTGTGCGTAGAGAATGTTCCGGTTTGTGTCTGGAGAAGAATATGAAGCAATTTTCCGCACTGAGTGCGTTTGCCTTCGTCGCCGGTAGCGCCTTCGCGGCTAACACCGGTGGGGATGCGCCTACCTTTACAAAAGACGTCGCGCCCGTTTTGATCAAGCGCTGCGTCGAGTGCCACCGCGCCGGCGAAGCCGGTCCGATGGCGTTTACGAGCTACAAAGAAGCCCGCCCCTGGGCGAAGGCCATTAAGGGCGCGGTTGTGAGCCGCACGATGCCGCCGTGGCATGCCGATCCGAAGCTGGGTCACTTCTCGAACGACCGCCGCTTGACCGACGCCGAAGTTTCGACGATCGCCAAGTGGGTGGATTCGGGCGCGCCGGAAGGCAATGCGAAGGACATGCCGAAGCTGCCCGCGCTCGTCGCTGGCTGGCAGTTTGGTAAGCCCGATGTGACGTTCGACATCGGCGCCGATTACAAGATCGCCGCAAACGGCGTCATTCAGTATCAGTACTTCAAGGTCGATCCGGGCTTCAAGGAAGACACGTGGGTGTCGGCTGCTGAAGTTCGTCCGACCCAGCGCAAGCAGGTCCACCACATTCTGGTGTTCGTGCAAGAGGGTGGCAAGCGTGTGACGCGCGCCGGCGAGCAGTTCAGCGACATGCTGATCGGCTACGCGCCGGGCGTACCCTCGATCACGTGGGATGACGACACGGCGTTCCTCGTGAAGGCGGGCTCCACGCTTCTGTTGCAGGTTCACTACACGGCGAACGGCGCGGAAGCGATGGATCGGTCGGTGATCGGGCTGAAGCTCCGCAAAGACGCGCCGAAGTATCGCGCCTTCTCCGGTTCGGCCACGCAGTTCCGCCTGGCGATTCCGCCGAACGATTCCAACTACATGACCAAGGCGACCTACGAGTTTAAAGAAGATGTCACGCTGCTCGACTTCACGCCGCACATGCACCTGCGCGGCAAGGCGTTCAAGTACGTGATGACGTACCCGGACGGCCGCGTCGAAGAGATGCTCGACGTACCGAAGTACGACTTCAACTGGCAGCTCAGCTATATCCTCGCCGAGCCGCGCAAGATCCCGGCGGGCACGAAGATCGAAGCGACGGCCTGGTACGACAATTCGGCGAACAACAAGTACAACCCGGATCCGTCGAAGGAAGTCCGCTGGGGCGATCAGACGTTCCAGGAAATGATGATCGGCTTCTTCAACTACAAGGTCCCGGTCAATCGCCCGGAGCCGACCAAGGTCGATCAGTCGGCTCGTCGCCCCGCGGCTGAGTAGTTCCTCTCACCTAGGAAGTAAGAAACCCCGCCCGTGGCCTAGTCCACGGGCGGGGTTTCTTTTTGCCGCCTGAACCGCGGTTACTTCTGCGTGGCAATGAAGACAAGCGCGATCGCCATGATCGCGGCCAGCAGGAGTCCGATTCCCAGTACGATCCCGACCCTGGATTTCTTAGCGGCGGGTGCCACCGGGGCTGGAGCTAGGCCCGCGGGCGGCTGCGGATAGCTCTGCTGCCACTGCTGCGCGCCGGGCATCGGCGCATAACCCTGCGGTTGCGCCTGTGGCGGAGGAAGTGGCTGTGGCGGTGGCGGTCCGCCGCGGGCCACCCGCTGGGCGTCCTGCGGAGTCATCACGACGGTTTCGTCGAACTCCGCGCCCGGTCTAGGCGCTGGGTCCGCGCGATGCTGCGCAGGGGCGCCGGCTCCAACTCCGAATGTCGTACCAGACGGCGTCCGGTGGAAGAGATTTGAGAACTCGCCGGTAGTTCCCGCCTCGGGAGCGGGCGGTCTATAGGTTTGCGGTGCCTGCGGCGCCGCACCGGGTGGTGGCCCCTGCGGCTGGCGCGGTGAAACTCGCGCACTGGCTGGCGGAGCCGCGCCAGCCCCCTGGTCCGGAGCGGCGGACGGCTTGAACAGTCGCTCGAGTTCCAACGCATCGGGTGCAGACTGCGGCTGCTCCCCGCTCGGTTCCTCCGGGTCGGCCCAGTGATCCCTAATCGCCTGCGCGTTGACTTCGTCGACTCTCTCGGGCGGCCACTCCCGTTGGGGCACCCTGGTCGTTGGCAAGGCCGCCTTAGGCTGCGGCGCGGGCGCGGGTGCCGGTTCCACAACCGGCCGCCCACCGGGAGCCGCCCCTCCGAACAGAACATCAAACTCGTCGACCGGCGCTGGAGTCGGCGGTGCGAACTGCGGAATCGGAATGTTGGCCAAGGTCGGCGGCATCGCGACGGGCGGCTTCGGTGCGGGAGTATCGAACAACGCCGCGAACTCGTCGTCCAACCTCTTGGTCGATATGCTCTCGGCGGCTTTGGGAGGCGTTCCCGGATCTTTGACCACCGGCGGCTGCGCGGCCGGAGCGCTCACGGCCTCCGGACGGTATGAGGCGCTAGCGGTCAACCATGCGCGTAGGTTCGGATGGTCCATCAACCGGTCTGTAATTACGAACGGCGTGCCGTCCGTCTCGCCGCGCTCGAACACCCGTTTCCGTTCGTTCTCCGACAGCGAATCCACCAGCATTAGCACGCTCCGCTGATCCGGACTCCCAGGATTCGGAAACAGGTGCGCGAGCACGGGACGGCCCGTCGAGATCTGCTTCGCCAAAAACGTCTTGACGCCGTCGTCCGTCTTCAACTCAAGTAGTTCGTATCGCTGGTGAATACTCATGGCCAAACCATTCCATCATGTCTGACGTTGCGCGGCAATACGCACGCTTCCCGTTGACGCGCCGGGTTATTGTCTACACTAGAACTTAGCCCTACGGAGTCAAGCAATCGGGACTTGCCTGTCGGGGTTATCGACACAATATAGGCGACCATGGACTTACCCGCGAGAATCGGCAAGTACGAACTGCAAGAATTCCTCGGCGGCGGCATGTCCCACGTGTATCGCGCCAAGGATACCGTCCTCGGCCGGACCGTCGCCGTCAAGATCCTCACGGATGCCGGCGCATCGGACCACGAGTCCAAGGCGCGTTTCTTACTGGAGGCGCGCACCGCTTCGAACATCCAACACGAGAACATCATCAGCGTTTTTGATTTCGGCGAGGAACAGGGACGCCTGTTTATCGTCATGGAGTTTCTCCGCGGCGAAAGCCTCCGCGCCGCGATCAAAGAACGAAACACAGGCGACTTCACGAACAAGATCCGGATTGCGGTCCAGATAGGGCGCGCGCTCGAGTACATCCATGGCCAGAAGATCATTCACCGCGACATCAAGCCTGAAAACGTGAACGTGGGCCTGGCGGGCAAAGTAAAACTGATGGATTTTGGAATCGCCAAGTCCGAAGGATTGTCGCTGACACGCGCTGGCTTCACGCTGGGAACGCCGTACTATATGGCACCCGAACAGGTGTTAGGCCACAGCGTCACCTACCTCGTCGATGTCTACGCGTTTGGCATCCTGCTGTTTGAGTTGATGACGGGCGCGAAACCCATCAGCGGCGAGACGGTCGATAAGATTTTCAATCAGATTCTGTACGAGCCGATCAACCTCGAACCGCTGCGCGCGGCCGGCGCGCCGCCGCGGATCTTCGATCTGATTCTGCGCTGCACGGCAAAGCAGCCGGAACAGCGTCCAGAGGGATTCGAATTAATCTGCGCCGAGTTGGACGCGATGGCGGATCCAACACGAGCGGCGCGCCCGGTCACGGGCCGTCCCGTCACGGCGCGTCCGATGACCGTGCGCCCACCGGCCGCGCCGGCGTCGACCGGGTCCGGCCAGAATTCCGCGGATCGAGGCAACGACTCTTTGCCCGCGCTCGTTCGTATGCTGCCCGCGCCGCTCCAAACACAGGCAGGGCTGATCGCCCTCGCGGGCGTCGCCGCACTGCTATTCGTAATCCTGGTCTACGCCGGACTAGCCGCTGGGAAGCTGATCTAGCGTAGTGCGGCTGAAAGGCTGCGCAATAAAGACGTCCGCTCGCTTACGCTCGCGGTTCTTCGTTGGGGTGGGGGCGCTCGGTTACGGAACTGTGAAAAATTGACCTCTGCTCCTCTCGAAGAACCGGGAACGTTAGTGAGCGGGCCCCCGACAACAACCCCGCCTCTCAGGCTGAGGGCACCCGCTCGCTTACGCTCGCGGTTCTTCGTTGGGGTCGGTCATTTGCCGAGTCCAATGCCGGGCCGCGTTATTCCAACCCGGCCAGTGAAATCGCTCCGCTTGTCGTGAGCGCGCGCCGCATCGTGTCGATCTGGCCCATGTGGTAATTCAGGTGCCCGCTCAAATGGATCACGAACTGCGCCGTCGTCATCGCTGTACCAAAGACATTTTCAGGAAAGGGCGCGTCGAGCGTAGCGTCTGAAAGGTTCGCGATCGCGGGCGGAACGACATCGCGGACGTGCGCGACGCGACGGATGAGTTCGCTCGAATCGAGTCCCGTCGTCGAGAACTCCGCCGGCCGCCGCCGCTCAAAGGCGATTCCTCCAAGTTGGCGTCCGATGTACTCGCGGAGGTTTCCTGCCAAATGCAGCACCAGATTCCCGGCGGAGTTCGTCATCCCCGGCGTGGTGGACCAAAGAGCCGGGGCATTCCCGAAGGCTTCAATCTGTTGGATGATGCGCGTAAGATCGCGTCGGTAGAGCGCGGCCAGATCATAGGCAAGAGACATCGCTCTACTCTATTCCTTCGCGCGGCGCCTTCGCGCGGCCGAGTCTCAGCGTCGTTTGTTCTGGTAGTCAAAATCCCGGTGTGATACTTTCGTTCTGGAGGTTATGCCGGGATGTTTCGCGCACTTTTGTCCGCGGTTTTCCCGATCTCCCTGGTGCGGCATGCGCTGCCTGGAATTGCGAGCGGCGCGATCACGCTGACGGGAACCTTCGACTCCCGCGACGCCGCCCGGCACGGTGCGAACCCCCGGAACGTCTTGCGTGGGAGGGCCACGGTAATGAATGTATTTATGCTTTTACTTTTACTTTTGGTATTGGGAGCGTCGGCAGCCTTCGGACAAATCGAAGCGCCTCGCCTTGGCCTGGTTGTCGATGGAGCTCGAATCCAAACGGTTGTTGGTGTGCCAGGTGTAGCGGTCGTCGTGCCATTGCGCGATCTCAATGCGCGAGTGGTCGTCGCATCGCCGACGCGGGAATTCTTACTTGCCGCGCCGCTTGAGGGCGCGGGATTGCTGCTGCTTTCACCCGACGGCCGCGTCGCCGCCGATCGCGTTGTGCTTTCCGAAGTCTCCACAATAGACGCCATCGTCTTCAGCCCGCGCGGCAGCGGCGCTGCCCTGCGCCGCGGCAACAGAGTCTATCTCGTCTCCGGCCTTCCCCAGAAACCGGAGATTACACGAACCTTTGATCTCTCGTTTGCCGGCGCGGACGTTCCGCAAATCGCAATTTCGGACGACGCCAGCACTGCCCTCGCAGTGCTCCCTTCCGGTGCCTACCGTCTGGACATCAGCGGTGTATCTCGCGTCTCGATGGACGGCGCGATAGCGGGAGCGTTCCTGCAGCGAACCCGCGATTTCGCCTTGGCCGCGGCAGACAGGATCTCGATTGTTCGCGATGGGCAAGTAGTCACTGAGATCGGGCTGCTTGGTCCTGGGCGCGGCAGCCTCTTCACCACATCGCGCTTCGCAGTTCTTGCAGACAGGGACTTCACTGTCATCGATCTCGCCTCAAGCCAGGCGATTCGCCTGACACCCGATGAGGAGCCGAGTTCGTTTCAGGCCGCCGACGACGTGCTCTTCTATCTCACGAAAGACGGATGGAGCGCGCTTGATTTATCCGAGCCGACGCCGCGACTCGTGCGCGTGCCGAAACGATTCGTTCCGGAACCTGTGCCGGCGGTGGCGCAATGATCGCGCGGTTGGCCGCCATCCTCGCCTTGTTCGCCGCATCGCTGCTCGCCCAACCTGGGCGTCTGGGGACCATCTCGCCACCGTCGGTCGCCGCGGGCACGCCCGACTTTCGTCTGCAACTGAATGGCGGAGCGTTCTGTAACCGTTCCTTCGCGGTGTTTGTTCCCGGTGGACCCATTGGGAATCTGGCGTTGTTTACCGAACTCGTTGCGACGACGCAATTGAGCGCGCTGGTGCCGGCGAGCCTGCTGACGGACGCGCGAAGTGCTGCCATCTTCGTCGATAGCAGCGGATGTGGCTTCGACAACTCACAGCTTGTCCCTTTTATTGTTGGGCCCGCAGTCAACCTGTCGCCGGATTCTCTGCCGCTCGCGAACGCCGGCAGCATCTTCAGTGTGCAGTTCCAGGGGTTCAACGGAAACGCTCCCTACACATACTCGCTGCTGACCGATTTGCAGGGTTTTCGCATCGATCCCGCAACGGGACTGTTCATGGGCACCCCGGCCCGTACGGGCGAGTTCCCGTTCACCTTGCGCGTCGCCGATCGCCTTGGGGCCTCGGTCACGCGGATGTACGTGCTGCGCGTCGAGGCCGCCGTCCTCGACATTTTTCCGACGACGCTGCCCGTCGGCAGCGTTGGCATTCCCTACGAACAGATCCTCAAAACGATTGGCGGCAATGCGCCGATCACGTTCTTCTTCGTCCAGGGCAAACTGCCTTCCGGGCTTGCGTTCAAGAGCGACAATAGTGGCACCCTACAAGGCACGCCGGCCGCGGCAGGTATTTTCCAGTTCGTGATGGCCGTGCGCGACGCCAATCTACAAAGCGCGACGCGAACCATGACGCTGGTGATCTCCGCGACACCTCCGGTAATCACGACGGCTACAGTTCCGGCGGGAACCACGGGCATTTTCTACACGCAGACGTTCGCCGCATCGGGTGGCACGCCGCCTTACGCATGGTTGATCGGCTCTCTCGATACGGACGGATTTCGCATGGATCCGGCAACGGGTGTCTTCACCGGCTCTACGCAGGTTGCGGGGACCTACACGCTGGTTGTTCAACTCACGGACAAGAACGGCACAATCGTTGGCAAGAGCTTCCCGCTGGCCTTCAATGGAAGCCTGTCGGTTTCCACCCCCTCGCTGCCGGATGGTCTTGTAGGTGCGCCATACTCGGCGACCCTGCAGGCCAGCGGGACGGCCGGGCCTTACACATGGGGCGTAACGACCGGCGTCTTGCCGGATGGGCTGTCTCTCGATCCATCGAGCGGTCAAATCTCCGGCACACCTGCCAAGGCGGGCCCATTCGACTTCACGGTGCGCGTTGCCGCGGCATCGGGAGCCTCCGCGTTGAAGACATTCCGCATCGTTGTCGCACTCCCGATTCCGGGGCTATCGATCACAACAACATCGCTGGCGGCGGGCATCGTCGGTACGATTTATCGAGACGCCGTGGCAGCCACGGGCGGCACTCCGCCGTATCGCTTCACATTCGGCGCGTCTTTCCCGGCTGGTCTGTCGATCGACTCGACGTCGGGCGCGATCAGCGGCATTCCGACAACGGCTGACACAACTTCGGTGACGTTCACGGTTACCGACGCAGGGCAGCGCACCGCCACGCGGACGCTCGCAATCCGGATCAATGAGGCACTGTCGATTACATCGGTGAGTCCGCTGGCTCCGGCGCTTGCCGGTTCGCCGTACACGCAAACACTAACGGCGTCAGGCGGCGTCGCGCCTTACAAATGGAGCGGGTTCGGGCTGCCGGCCGGATTCGTGATCGACGCCGACACGGGCGTTCTCGCCGGCACTCCAGTCATTTCCGGAACGCTGAACTTCATCATCACCGCGACCGACGCGCGCGGTGCGACGGCGACGAAGGACTTCGTCGCCATGGCGAGCCTGCCCTCACTGCCCAACTTGATTGTCGGCGGACTGCCAGCGACCTCTCTTCCAACACGACAGGCGAATGTCGCCGTGTTCCTCGAGGCGTCGTATCCTCTCGATGTCACGGGCACGCTCACGCTGACGTTCGCGTCGGCCGTCGGCGGATCCGACGACACGGTGCAGTTCACGTCCGGCGGGCGGACCGCTACGTTCCGCATTCCCGCAGGCACGCGGATGGGGATATTCAATACAGCTTCGATCGGTGTTGTGACGGGCACCGTCTCGGGAACCATTACCGTGACCGCAGCCCTGGCCACGGCGGCCACCAGCGTCACGCCGTTCCCCGCGCCGACGCAGCGAACGGTGGTCGAGCAGGCACCGCCAGTGCTTACGAAAGTTCAGTTGAATCAGACGGCGACCGGCTACGACGTGCTTGTTACGGGCTACGCAACGACGCGAAGCATGGTGCGCGGAACATTCACGTTCGCGCCGACGACCAATGGGAATCAGCAATCAACGACGCTGCAGGTGGCGCTCGAGACGGCGTTCGCGACGTGGTTTAATAGCGCGGCGTCAAATGCGACAGGCGGGCAATTTACGCTAACGTTGCCGATCACGACATCCGGGCCAAGCGGCGCGGTGTCGTCGGCGACAGTGGTGTTGAACAACGCGCGGGGCGATTCGAACTCGCTGTCGTCGCAGTAGGTGGATCAGGTATCTGCGTTTTCGTTTGCCATGATCGATGGCGCATAGAAGCTCAGCGAATTGCCGCCCTGCTTCACAACGCGAAAACGACGCAGCGCTCCGTATGCATCTTTCAACTCGAACTTGGGCGCATGCTGCACGACCACGAGCGGCGCCGGACGCTGGCCTAGCTCGCCCAGCGCGAGCGCGTATTCCTTCACCTCCGGATACGGAGGATCGAGAAAGATGATGCCGGCGGTGTGGCGCTCAAGAACATGAGTCGCCTTTCCGACGAAGACTTCGGAACGGCGTTCGAGGCCGAGCGTGCGGAGATTCTCGCGCAATACATCGGCGGCGGAACGGGCGCGTTCGATGAAGACGGCGCGTTCGACGCCTCGGCTTAGAGCCTCAATACCTACGGCTCCCGTACCGGCGTACGCATCCATGAAAATGCGGCATTCGTCGATGCGCGGGGCGATGATATTGAAGAGCGTTTCGCGCAGCCGGTCCGGCGTTGGGCGCACGTCGAGGCCCGGAATGCTCTTCAGAACGCGCCTGCGAAATTCGCCGCCGATAACTCTCATCAGTGATCTTTCAACCGCCTTCCAAGCAATAGATGACGCGAACCAAATCAAGCATGGTGTCGCGTTCGAAATCGCGCCACTCCTCTTTGACGACCCTCTCCACATTACCTTTATTGACCAGGTCGTCGACGGAGAAGAGCGGTGGCACGCGAATCATAACGGCTCGCTCCGCGACAAAGCACGAAAGAAAGTTGTAGGCCCAAATTATCAGGTAAGGAGCGACAGGCCCTGCTCAATCTAGCGGCCAAGCCCGATCGCAATCCAGACCTTTCCGGACATCCCGGAGATCCGGCAGATTCCGTCGGATGCAGTGATCGGCAAGTTCTATCGGCCACGAAAGACCAGCGTCACGATGCGCCTTGATTCCGATGTCGTGGCCTGACTGAAATCGCCGGGCGACGGCTATCAGACACGAATCAATACTTACCTTCGGCAGCTCATGCGCCGCAATGCTGCGTAAGTACTAGTTTCGTGCGGCGCAAATACCGCGCAGTGTCATGTCCGCTCACTCACGTTCGCGGTTCTTCGTTGGGGGCGCTCGCTTACGGGACTGTGAAAAAATTGCCTCCTGCTCCTCTCGAAGAACCGCGAGCGTAAGCGAGCGGGTGTCCTGAGCGAGCGGGTGTCCTGAGCGAGCGGTGCGGGGATGTTGTTGGGGGCCGCTCACTCACGTTCGCGGTTCTTCGTTGGGGGCGCTCGCTTACAGGACTGTGAAAAAATTGCCTCCTGCTCCTCTCGAAGAACCGCGAGCGTAAGC
>JAYVTO010000280.1:0-5297 GCA_043788745.1 Acidobacteriaceae bacterium | reverse complement strand
GCTTACGCTCGCGGTTCTTTGAGAGGAGGGTGGGGTCGACTGTTTCCTGGTGTCGATTCTTGCCGGGCTTCTGTCTCAACGCGCGGCCAAGTATAATTGGGCGGATTGGAATCGCCATGACTTACAAACCTACTCGCCGGCACTTCTTCTTTGGCAGCCTGTTCGCTGGTGTAGTTCCGGCCGCGGGTTTCGGTACTGTTCCGTCGCTGCCGCGACTTGGCTACAAGTCGCCGAATGACAAGCTGAACTTTGCGGCGATTGGCGCTGGCGGCAAGGGCTGGACCGACATCAACAGTTGCCTGACGGAGAACTTCGTCACGTTCGCCGATCCGGACGACAAGCGCAGCGAGCGGAGCCATCAGAAATGGCCGTCGATTCCGAAGTATCGCGACTATCGCAAGATGCTCGATAAAGAGCACAAGAACATCGATGCCGTGACGGTTTCGATTCCCGATCACATGCACGCGGCGGCGGCGATGGCGGCGATGCAAATGGGCAAGCACGTCTATGTGCAGAAGCCGCTGACGCGCACGATTTGGGAAGCGCGTGAGCTGGAGAAGGCCGCCAAGTATTACAAGGTCGCGACGCAGATGGGCAACCAGGGATACTCGGGCGAGGGCGCGCGACAGTGCTGCGAGATCATCTGGTCGGGCGAGATCGGCAATGTCACCGAGGTCCATGCGTGGACGAATCGGCCGACGTGGCCGCAGGGGCCGGAGGTGATTCCGGTGGAGGCTCCGGTGCCGGAGACGCTCGATTGGGATTTATGGCTGGGCGTTGCCGAGCAGCATCCTTATAGTCCGGGGATTGCGCCGCATCACTGGCGCGGCTTTCCGGAGTACGGCTGCGGAGCGATCGGCGACATGGCGTGCCACATCCTTGGCACGCCGAACATGGCGCTGAATCTGCGCGATCCGATTCGGGTCGAATGCGAGATGCAGGAGGGCGTCAGCAAGTACACGTTCCCGAAGAAGTCGCGGATTCGATTTGATTTTCCGGCGCGCGGTTCGATGCCCGCCGTCAAGGTCTATTGGCACGACGGGTTGAAGGAGCAGCCGAAGATCGAGGGCTTGCCGGCGGATGAACTGCTCGGTGACAAGGATATCAACGGCAGCGTGTTTGTCGGCGAAAAGGGCTTTCTGACGACGGGCTGCTACGGCGAGCGGACGCGGCTGATGCCCGATGCGCGGATGAAGGATTACAAGATGCCGCCGCAGTTTCTGACGCGGTCGCCGGGGCACTATCGCGATTGGATGCGGGCGTGCAAGGGTGGCGACCCGTCGTGCTCGAACTTCTCGGTGGCGGCTCCGTTTGTATCGTGGATGCTGCTGGGTGTAATCGCGATGAAGTGCGAAGGAGCGCTCGAATGGGACGCGGCGAAGATGCGGTTCACGAATAATAGCGAGGCGAATAAGTGGGTCAAGCCGCACGTGCGGAAGGGCTGGAAGATCGCATAGCGTTTTCCCGGCGAGGCATTGGTTACCATATGACCCATGCCTGATCTATCCACGCTTTGGGAAGAACATACCGCGCACGAATTTTCGACTCGCGACACTGAGGCGACGCTCCAGACGATGGTCGACGATGCGTACGTCAACCACATTCCGACACTGACGGGTGGGCATGGGAAGCCGGCGCTGCGCGACTTCTATTCGAAGGACTTCATTCCGTGCATGCCTCCGGATACGACGCTGACTCCGGTGTCGCGGACTGTGGGGCTAGACCAACTGGTTGACGAGATGATTTTTTCGTTCACGCATACGGTCGAGATGCCGTGGATGCTGCCTGGCGTGGCTCCGACGGGGAAGCGAGTGGAGGTTCCGTTGGTGGCGATTGTGCATTTCCGCGAGGGGAAACTGGCGCATGAGCATATTTACTGGGATCAGGCGTCGGTGCTGAAGCAGATCGGGTTGCTGACGGATGCATCGTTACCAGTGGCGGGGGCGGAGTCGGCGGCAAAGGTGTTGCGGGGTGCTCGGGCGCAGTAGGTCCGCGTCCAGGCGCGGGTCGTTCGCGATTATTCCGGTGGGGGAGACCACCTAGTGCGCCGGACTTCGTCGGGCTTCGTGGGTGGCTCGGATTTGGTGCCGGTACCGTGGTCGGCTTGCAGGGCGTCACATGCAGGGCGTCACATGCAGGGCGTCCACCTGGAGGGCCTAAATGGGTTTCCGGTGGTCCTGACGGGGTCCGCAGCGCAGGGTCCGCAGCGCAGGGTCCGCAGCGCAGCGTCGCCGGCTTCGGCTGAACTGATACACTGTGCAAGTAGCGCTAACTGCCAGGAGAGCCGCACTTTTGGTCGCCATTTTCGCCGGTTCGTTCGACCCGCTGACCAACGGACACTTGGATCTAATCGCTCGCGGATCGCGTCTGGCGGACCGCTTAATTGTTGCGATCTTACGCAATGAATCGAAGAAGCCGCTTTTCTCCGTCGAAGAGCGCGCGGACATGATCCACGAAGTGATCCGGCCGTGGCCCAATGTCGAAGTGGATAGCTTCGACGGGCTGCTGGTTGATTTCGCGAATCAGCGCGGGGCGACGATGCTGATCCGGGGATTGCGCGGCGTTTCCGACTACGAGTATGAGCGGGAGATGGCGCTGATGAACCGGCGACTGGCACCCGCGGTGGATACGGTATTTTTGCTGGCGGATGCGCAACATTCCTTCGTCAGCTCGAAATTGGTAAAAGAAGTGTTCCGGTTGGGTGGCAGCATCGACGGGCTTGTACCTGAGTCGGTCGCGGCGCGGCTGCAAAGAGCCGCAGGCAAGTAACGCTCCGCCGTCGGGATGCTACCGGGAAGACGGTCTCCGGATCTTTACTTTCGGATTTGGGAACTTCAGGAAAGACATCATGACGCAAACCACTCTCTCGATCGCCGAACGAATTTCCACGATTAGCGTATCTTCGACCATGAAGGTGATGGTGGAGGCCGACAAGCTGCGCAAGAAGGGAGTCGACGTGGTCGACTTCGGCGCGGGGGAGCCGGATTTTCCGACTCCGGAGAACATTAAGGAAGCCGGTATCGTGGCGATCCGCGGCAACTTCACGAAGTACACGGCGGCCGGCGGAACGGATGAGTTGCGGCAGGCGATCTGCGAGCGGCACGCGACGGACTACGGCACGAAGTACGAGCCGAAGGGGTGCGTCGTCACCGTCGGCGGCAAACATGCGATCTTCAACCTGACGCAAGCGCTGCTCGATCCGGGCGACGAGTGCGTGATTCCGGTGCCGTATTGGGTGACGTACAAAGACGTTGTGAACTATGCGGGCGCGAAGTGCGTGTTCGTCGAAGGCGACGAAGCGAACGGTTTCGCGGTGACGGCGGAGGCGCTTGAAGCGCACATGACGCCGAAGACCAAGATGCTGATTATGAACTCGCCTTCGAATCCATCAGGTGGCGTGATGTCGAACGAAGAGTTCGCGAAGATCCATGCCTTGACGCTGAAGCGCGGCATTTGGCTGTTGACGGACGAGTGCTATCACCGGTTTGTGTACAGCGGGACGCCGTTCTCGGTGGCATCGTTGCCGGGCGCGGCAGAGAACGTGGTGGTGGCGGGATCGCTATCGAAGACGTATGCGATGACGGGCTGGCGAATGGGATTTGTGCTGGCTCCGGATCCGGTCGCGTCGGGAATCTTGAAGTTGCAAAGCCATTCGACATCGAATCCGACGTCGATTACGCAGAAGGCGGCGCTTGAGGCGTTGCGCGGACCGCAGGAATCGGTAACCCAGATGCTGGCCGAGTATCGCAAGCGCCGGGATTTCGTGGTGACTCGTCTGCGGCAGATTCCAGGCGTGACGATCACGGAACCGCAGGGAGCATTTTACGCGTATCCGAATATTCGCTGTGCGTTTCGTAAGGGCGGAATCGAGAATTCCCTGCAGTTCGCCGATACGCTGTTGAGTGAAGTGTTTGTGGCCGTGGTTCCGGGCGAAGCGTTCGGCACGACGGAACATATTCGGATCTCGTACGCCACGTCGATGCAGGAACTGGCAAAGGGGCTCGATCGTCTGCACAGCTTCGTGACGGCGCAAGCGTAGTACGTGCTGTCCAACGTCACACTGCTGCCGGCGCGATTCGTGGAGCGAATCTGGGGGAGCACGGATCTATCGCCTCTGTATCCGCACGTCGCAGAGCGTATCGGAGAAGTGTGGTTTCAGGCGGCGGCGCATCCGCTGTTGGTGAAGTTTCTGTTCACGACAGCGAAGCTTTCGGTGCAGGTTCATCCAAGCGACGCGTACGCCGCGGAGCATGAGAAGTCACGGGGCAAGACCGAGATGTGGCATGTGCTTGCGGCACAGCCTGGGGCGCAACTCGCGCTCGGCTTGCGCGAAACACTAACGCCGGAGCAACTGAGGCAGGCTGCGCTCAGTGGCGAAATCGAGCGGCTGCTCAACTGGATTACTCCGAAACCGGGCGACACGTATTTCGTGCCGGCGGGTACGATTCACGCGATTGGCGCGGGCCTGACAATTTGTGAGATTCAGCAGAACTCGGAGGTGACGTATCGGCTGTACGACTACGGGCGTCCGAGGGCGTTGCATCTCGACAAAGGCGTCGCTGTCAGCGATCTCGCGAAACAGACGTCAACATCGAGTCTGTTTCCGATTTCGTGCAAACACTTCACGGTCCGCG
Source organism: Acidobacteriaceae bacterium (assembly GCA_043788745.1). Taxonomy (GTDB): domain Bacteria; phylum Acidobacteriota; class Terriglobia; order Bryobacterales; family Bryobacteraceae; genus JBBQWZ01. The sequence goes on along the minus strand of JAYVTO010000280.1, from coordinate 663 downwards.
ACGTGCACTTGGATGGGACGCACGAGGTGGATCCCGCGCCGCAGGAACTGTGGATCACGCTCGAAGGATCGGGGTCGATCGGCGGGTTTGCGTTTGGGCCGGGCGAGGTTTATCGCGCGGACGGGCCGTTCACGCTTTCCGGCAACGCGCGGCTGCTGCGGGCGCACGAACCGCAGCGGAAGCCGTAAGATGGAGACTCGCTTACGGGCGGGGGCACTCCCTTACGGTCGGGGGCACTCCCTTACGATCGAGGGCACTCCCTTACGGTCGGGTTATGTCCTCACTGGCGGTGTTGGCGAGATCCGCTCACTTCCCGTAACGGGCAGGCTGTTCGCGGTTCTTTGCTGGCGAGAGGGCATCGATTCTTTCAGAGTTCTTTACGCTCGCTGTTCTTTGTTGAGGCGGCGGGCGCGCGGGGCATGGACATGGGTACGCTGTTGGTATGGACAATGGCTGGGAGCGGTCCGCTGGCGCGTGGATCGCGGACATGGGCGAGCATGGCGATTTCGGGCGGCGGTATGTGCTTGACCCGATCATGCTGGCTCGCGCGCTGAGGTTATCTCCCCGGAACGCGGTGGATGTTGGCTGCGGAGAAGGGCGATTCTGCCGCCTGCTGCAGTCGCACGGCGTTTCGACAACGGGCGTTGATCCGACGGCTGCCAT
>JAYVTO010000279.1:0-20467 GCA_043788745.1 Acidobacteriaceae bacterium | reverse complement strand
TGGCAAGATGGCCCGCACGTTCCTCCGCCATATCCGCGTGAAGTCCGCCGAGGAACTTCGACAGCGCATACTCAAGGGTATTGCGGAAATCAATGAGGCACCGGTCGTACATCGCTGGAAGGCCTTCAAAGCACTCTCATCGGATACTGTTTACTGAAACGATATACTAGGCCCGGTAAACCCGGCTGTTTTGGCAGGCGCGGAAGCAGGGTCCACTCTGTCCCGCACGTCGAGCACAACGCAGGTTACCGTTGGCGCGAAAGAAGCGGAGGTCCTGTTCGCCGACCTCGCACCGGGCTTCGTCGGGCTGTACCAGGTCAACGCGACCCTGCCCACGGGTGTCTCGCCGGGAAGCGCCGTACCTGTGATCATCACGGTCGGCGGGCAAACCAGTCCGCCTTTTGCGATTGCGTTTCAGTGAGTGATTCTGCCGACAGAAGTCGCTTCCTTGATCGGGAGAGTGCGAGGGATCTGGATATTTGCATGTATTCGCGCAGAAGGACTGCTCCAGGTCTTGCGCTACCAGGGATTATCATTTATGCTTTTGCGGTTATGTCTTGTTCTCTGTTGCGCGTGTTTGCACCGTGTCTGCTCATCTCTGCCGATTTAGCTGCCCAAGGAATCATTACGACGATCGCGGGGACGGACCTCTATACTTCGCGGCGAATGCAGCCGGCGCTTGAGGCTCCACTCGGAGAGGTCTCAGGATCGGTCGTTGACCGCAACGGTAGCGTGTTCTTTTGCGATCGCCGCACGCAGCAGGTATTCAGGCTCTCGGCGGATGGGAGTTTGACAGTTGTCGCCGGAAATGGGATCAGCGGTTTTCCGGATCGCACGATTCAGTTTGCCCTGCCGTTTCCCGCGGTGGACACATTCGGCGGAGATGGTGGACTGGCGGTGAGTGCGCTGCTGAACGATCCCACGGCCGTGGCCGTCGATACCGATGGAACTCTGTATATCGCGGACCGCATCAATCAACGCATCCGTCGCGTGACGCCCGACGGAACGATTTCGACGTATGCAGGTGGCGGAAAGCCGACGTCTGGAAACGGGGACGGTGGGCCGGCACTACTTGCATCGTTCTCGGATCCCTTCGGAGTGGCCCTCGATTCGAGCGGCAATCTGTACGTTTCCGACGTCACGGCAAACAACATCCGGCGGATCACGCGTAGCGGGCTGATTACGACCTTCGCGGGAAAGGGGGCCACTCCCGCCACCACTCTCAGGTACCCGGCGCATCTGGCGTTTTCGAATGGATTTCTCTATGTGGCCGAACTGAGCGCGCAGCGTATTTCCCGAATCGGTGCGGATGGGGTCGTCAATGCGGTCGTTGGAAAGGGGACACAGGGCTTTAGCGGAGATAATGGCCCCGCTCTCTCTGCGCAGCTGAATAATCCCGCAGGGATCGCGATTGACGATGCGGGTACGATTTACATCGCCGACACCGGGAACGGCAGGGTTCGGTCGGTGTCGAATGGAACGATTCGCACGATAGCCGGCACTGGCCAATTGGCGTCGGGCGGCGACGGGGGTGCCGCCATCAGTGCCGACTTGTTGTTGCCCACTGCCGTGGCCGTCGACCGCTCTGGTACGGTGTACATCGCTTCGGCGCGCACGGGACGGCTGCGCCGGGTAAAGCCGGATGGCAAGATGGATACAGTGGCGGGCAACGGCGCGCGCTCGGCCGTTGCGGCGTCTGGACCCGCGCTGAACGCCACGTTGAACCTCGGGATCGATACCCCGTGTCAAGGATATGACGGAGAGAGCAGGATTATTGGCACTTACCCGGGCCTGGCATCGGATTCGGTTGGCAATGTTTACTTTGCCGAACCGTCCTCGAACTGGGTTCGGCGCATCACTCCAACCGGGTTGATAGAAGTTGCCGCCGGAAACGGAACCGCGGGTTTATCCGGCGACGGCAAACCTGCCACGCAGGCCGCGCTAAATGGGCCCATCACGGTGGCAACAGGACCGGGCAAATCGATCTTCATCATTGATTCCAACAACACCCGCCTTCGGTACGTCGATGACGCCGGATTGATGAACAGTGGCTTCAACATTGGGGGAATCGATGCCGCGAACAATCTGCAGCTTGACACTTTCCTTCTTCCCCGCGATCGGATCGTGATCGGGGCCAAGCTTGCTGTGGATTCCACAGGAGTTCTGTACACCGTGCTCGGATCGAGCATTTTCCGAACTACGCCAGGAGCATCCACGGCGACGATCAACACGGGACTCCAGACAGGCGGGGGAAACGTTCCCCTCCATATTGCGCTTGACCCGACCGGTGTGCTTTATGCGGCAACGCAATTGCGCGTATTTCGCGTTTCCGCTTCCGGCACCACAACGCCGGTCGCGGGCACGGGGGCGAGGGGCAATTCCGGAGACGGCGGCCCCGCGACTGCCGCGACGTTCCAAACGATCAACAGCATCGCGTTTGATACGAAGGGGAATCTCTATATCTCCGATTTCGCACCCGGCGTGATTCGGCGTGTCGGTACCGACGGAAAGATCTCGCGAGTCGCCGGATCCGGAGCCTGCGGAAATTCCGGCGATGGCGGATTCGCGACCGACGCCGCATTGGACCCCCGTGCCATTACCGTCGACGGCCTGGGGCGCCTGCTGATCATGAGCGCCGACCGTATTCGTGCGGTATTACCCAATGCACCTCAGTTCACGACCACTCCGGCCTCGCTCGCGTTCGCTGGATTGTCGACGGGCGCTCCGACGCAACCGCAAAATCTTGTGTTAAGCGCGGTCGTGCCAGGGATGGCCTTCACGGCGAAAATCGAGCCGCCGAGCGATTGGCTGCAGTTGAGCACCACGAGCGGGCAGTCGCCGCGCCTCGTCGGCGTCACGGCTGACCCGGCCTCTTTGAAGCCTGGCCGTTATGCCGCGACGGTTGTGATCGACACTCCTGGCGCTTTGCCCGTGCAAGCGCGGATTCCGGTGACGTTCGACGTGGGTCCGGCCGCACCGGTATCGCTGGGCTTCGACCGCAATGGGCTTACGTTTTTCATCCCGAAGAGCGGCGGACCGCGTTCCGAGACCATACTTGTCCGCAATGCGGGCGGTGGCGATGCAGTTGTTAGCGTGTCGTTGACGTATGGCACGCCGGGCAGTTGGCTTTCGGTTACGCCGAACGGTGCCACCGCGACGCCCCGCAAGCCAGCTGCGCTCGCCGTCAGCGTGAACCCCGCAGGGCTTGCGGCAGGCACTTACACGGCTACGATTTCGGTCTCGCAGGCCGGATCGCGGCCGGTTGCGCTTCCGGTCATCTTGTTAGTCAGCGATCGCGATCAGGCGATGTCCCTGACGCAAGCGGGCGTGTCGTTCACGGCAGTCCAGGACGGCGGCGTCGTACCTCCCCAGACCTTTGGCGTCGCGAACGCCGGAGTCGGAACCTTCAGTTGGGACGTAAGTACGTCGACGGAGTCTGGTGGCACCACCTGGCTGCTGGCGGCCCCAACGAAGGGCTCGACGACTGCCCGGCAAGTGGTGCCAACCGTCGAGATTTCCGTAGCGCCGAAGAACCTTGCTCCCGGACGCTACTACGGATTAGTGACTGTAAATTCTCAAGGCGCGCCGAACGCTCCCCAGGTCGTAACCGTATTCCTCGAAGTCTTGCCGCGCGGTTCCAACCCCGGCGCCGTGTTGGTGCCTGGACAGGTGCAATTCCAGGCAGGCGTGGGCAGTCAGTCCGCAGCGGCACAGGATGTTCTCGTCTACAACCTCTCGGCGACACCGGTGACCTTCACCACGTCGGTTAGCGTTTCTCCCGGCAAGCGATGGATCCGTGTATTGCCCCTCACTGGAACCGTTCTGCCCACTGAACCCTCGCGCTTCACGGCGCAGACGTTGTTGCGTGATCTGTTTGACGGCTCCGTGCTCTCGCCCGGAGACTATCGCGCCGATATGACCTTCCAGTTTTCCGACGGCGTGGTGCGGAGCGTGCCGCTGCGATACACCGTTTCTCCCGCGGGCTCTGCGACGGCCCAGCCGGAATCACTCGGGGCTGCGAAGACCGCCGACCCAACGAACTGCGTGCCCGCCAAGTTGATTCCGGCATGGCGTTCCATCGGGCAGTCTTTCGGCGGCTCAGCGGGTTGGCCGATCGCCATGGACGTCGAAGTACGCGACGACTGCGGGCAGGCTCTCGCCGCCGGTAGCGTCGTCGTGTCCTTCTCCAACGGCGATGCCCCTCTGCCGCTGCAACCTTTGATTGACGGACACTGGCAGGGCACGTGGCAGGCTGCGGTGCAGCCGAATAGCGTCACGGTCCGCGTTGAGGCAAGTTCGGCCGATGCGGCTCTAAAAGGATCGCTCGAAACCGCGGCCGCCCTGAGTGCCAGTCAAGACCCACCGGACTTCGCGTCGGACGCCGTCGTAAGCGCGGCCTCCGGGGTTCGGCTTGCCCCGCTCGCTCCACGGGCGTACATCTCCATTTTCGGTCAGCGACTGGCCGGAGCCGCGCAGTTCGGCCTATCGACTCCGCTTCCGCAGCGGCTGGGCGACACCGAGGTGGTGATGTCCGGCCAACGCCTTCCGCTTACGTTCGTCGGCCCCGGACAGATCAATGCAGTTGTACCGCAGAACCTACCCGTGAACACGACGCATCAGATCTACGTCCGTCGCGGAGCGACGCTCTCGCGTCCCGTTACTGTCAGCGTCGCGCCGGCGCAACCCGCGTTCTTCGCGGACGCCCAAGGCAGAGCACTGGCTGCCGCGGTGCGCGTCGAAGGCGGAGTTCAGCGAGTTTTCACGCCCAGCCCGGCGACTCCGGTGCAGGCAGGAGACACCGTCGTGTTCTACCTGTCCGGCCTGGGCGGCGTTAGCGGAGCCCTTGGGACAGGGGAGGCAAGCCCAAGCAACCCGCTGCTTCGCGTCAGCGATCCCGTGAAGGTCTTCATTGGAGGTAAGGAAGCGCCCGTGGCCTTCGCCGGCCTGGCTCCAGGATTCGTGGCGTTGTATCAAGTCAACGCCGTGGTTCCCGACGGCGCGTCAGTTGGCGACGCATCAACCGTTACCATAACGGCGGGAGGTCAGGTGAGTCCGGCGGTGCTGATCGCGGTGCGGTGACGGCTTTCCGGTTTGGATATTTGGCAAGGAAAAGCAGATCGCTGTCTTTAGGCGAGATGACTGCGGCTGCGCACAACCAACGGCACCGAACCGCGAGCCTCTTTCCGGGCAAACCAGCCCACCGTTCGCGATTGCGATTCAATGAGTGATTCTGCCAACAAAAGTCGCTGCCGTGATCGTGTCAGCAAGGGGTATCGCTGAGGGACCCGCGACGAATGAGGGTCTATGGGGTCAGGTATGCCCACTGGTATGCGTACGACGCCTACGACCTACAAATCCGCGCGCCCGGGTCGATTCCAGCGGGGACATGCAAATCGGTCCCAAACTATTGAAACGAATCGTCGGGGCGGGGCGATTCGAACGCCCGACCCCCTGCGCCGAGCCAGTAGGAGCGTCACATATTTCTCCCGAAATTTTCCACTCGTGCAGTTGAATTATTGCGAAAGACAGGAGCCGTGTAACATCGACGCCCGTTCTCGGCGTCTTGCACCACGAATATGGCCTGAAGAAGGAGGCTGCTTGATGGCAGACGGAATTATTGCGGACCACCGTGGTTTCAAACCGAAGTTGCGACAACATCCCGGTGTGTCATACTCGGTTCGCTATCCCGAACCTATTCCTGAACGAGCGCTTCACGCAGGCTGAGGCCGACCGGCGCCTACATTGGTTCAACGCGCCTGCAAAATGGCGAATCGATCCCCACTCCTCATCCTTACTGATCGAGCCGGACGCAGAGACCGACTTCTGGAACAAGACCCATTACGGATTTGAGGCCGGCAACGGCCATCTTTTCTCTGCATCCGTCACCGGAAATTTTGTCGCGACCACCAGGGTCCGGTTTCATCCTGCCAATCAGTACGATCAGGCCGGGCTCATGGTCCGCCGGAACGAAGCCTGCTGGCTAAAGACGTCGGTCGAGTATGAAGGTGTGGAGCCGCCGAAGCTTGGCGCCGTTGCTACCAACCACGGCTATTCTGATTGGTCGGTGCAGGATTTCAATGGCCGCCAGAACGAAATCTGGCTGCGCATCACGAGAATGGGCGACGACTTCACGGTGGAGCACTCTACGGGCGGCGAATCCTGGAGTCTGCTTCGACTCACGCACCTCGATACAAGAGGTGGTGCGGTCGATTGCGGTATCTATGCTTGCAGTCCTAAAGGTGCCGGCTTTCGCGCCGAGTTTGACCATCTTCAGATCGAGCTGATTTAGGCCGGGATCTGGAAGACCTATCCCAGGTCGACCGCGACGACTTCGTGAATCCCAATTGCCGCCACGTCGAGCGAGACAGTTCCGTTGGTGTTTTTTGACGCCGGCGTCTGCCCGGCGACGAGGAGTCTTACTCCTGTTACCTTCGCGCCGGCCGGCATGCGAATGCTGACGTGCACGGAAACCGGGATGACTTCGCGAATTGGACCTTTCATCGCCATCGGATTGGTGAGATTGACAAGGTGTACTGTCATGGATTGCTTCTGCCGCCAGACAGTTACGTCGAACATTCCCGGACCCTCAACCGTGACCATTGGAGTCTCGCCGGTCGCCCATTCTATGGCGTTGCGCAAGAGACGACCGTGATCGGTGTTGAGCACTTCCCAGAAAGTACGATCGACATCCCAGGGGAAGTAGAGCACCCTCCCCTGGCCGTACTGCCGGAGATAAACCTCGGGCTCGCCGCTGTTGGCGACACGCGGATATTGCTTCTCCATCGGAAGATCGGGGTAGGAGGGAATCAATGTCAGCGGCGCGTATCCGGGCCGGCCGGCCGGACGGACGACGACACGATGCACGCCGTTGATGATCCGCGTTGCATCCTCCAACCCGGCGACCAACGGATGATAGCGGCCGCTTTGGGGATCTTTCTCAATCGCGAGGTAAGAATTTCGCGTCGGCCCTTCCACACGGCCGGCGAAAGAGCAACCGAACATGCCGGCCAATCCGAAGTCCTTGCGGCGCACGCCCCATTCGTCATAGAGTGACGTCTCGTGCGTCGCGATCAAGCTTCCTCCGCGGTCGACGAATGCGCGAACCTGGGCGCATTGCCGATCGGACAGTGCCGCGACGTTCGGCAAAATCAGCGTGCGCAGCCGATCCAGATGCACGGCGTCGAGCAACCCGTCGTGGACCATCTCGAAGGGGACGCGCGCTTCAATGAGCGCCTGGTAGAAACCCAGGATATGGTCTTCGACTTTGGCTTGCGCCTGCTCGCCGCCGTAAAACTGCGCGGTTTGCTGTGAGTACACCAATCCGACGCGGGCCAGCGACTGCTCATTACGCAGATAGCGTTCGTTGCGATAGTGCCAGCCGTAAATGTCTTCGATTGTCTTCAGCCAGCGATGGTCGTAGACGATGCCGGAAAATTTGGTGAACCACGGACGAGCGCCGTTCGCGGTGGCATCGGCCACCCAAAGCCTAAGTTCGTCCGCGCCCTGCACGGAATCCTTCCACCGATAGGGCTCTTCCAACCCGACGCTGAAGATGGCGGCGACGGGCTTCGATCCCATCACGGCGCGGTACTCCTTGACGTTCTTGCCGTTCGCCCAAGGGGCCATGACGCCATGTCGCGCCTGGTGATCGGCAAACAGGGTTTTCGCCAGTTCCCCCGTCAACTTCATGTCCGGGGTACTCAATGCGCCTCCGCCCGTATTCGGGATCATGGTTGTGTTCGGATCGATCTTCCGAATCTCCGTGTCCCACAGACGCCAGTGGTCAAACAGCCGCTTCTCGCGCCAGCCGGTGTAGTCGCGAAGCGCAGCGTCCCGCGGATTCGCGGTGCGCGGAAGGTCGTGTCCGGACGCGGCCCGAAAGTCGGTCTGGCAGTGCTCGCAGTAACACATTCCCGATCCGTCCCAGCGGTTGGCGAACACGGCGTCCACTTTGTAGCTGGACACAATCTCCTTCATAACCGCCGTGAGGAATACAGGGTTATAGGGGCCGAGCGCACATGTGACCCACATCTCGGGCGAACCCCAATGGCGGCGCTTCTTTCCTGTCGCGTCCACCGCGATCCAATCCGGGTGCGCGTCGTAGACATCCTGATGCACTGCGTGCGGATCGACGCGGGCGACCGCGATGAGGCCCAGTTTGCGGCACCCGGCCAGCAGGTCGCCGAACGGATCCGCATCGGCCATCCAGGCGCTGCGATGGTGCAGTGGAATTTTCGTCGGATAATAGGCGACGACGCCGCCGGCGCTGAGACAGACGGCATCCGCGTGAATGCGGCGGAAATAATCGAGCCAGAAGCCCAGATCGTATCGTCCAGGGTCGTTCTCCGCGAGCGTGAGTTGCGCCCAGCGCATGGGCTTGTCAAACCAGGGTGCCGCCGGTTGGCCCTGCAATCGGGACGCCAGAGTTCCGAGCGCGGCTGTTGCGAGAAAGTCCCGGCGATTCAGACCCATTCAATTCACCTCGGCCGCAACCGCTTCACCTTGGATCCCAGATCGTTGCGCCAATGTAGCGCTCCTTGTCGACGGCCTCATTAAAGTAGTAGATGGTGACGATCTTGCCGTCGGGCCGCAGCACGGACCGCGGATAGCCAAGATCCCACGACCCTCCGTCCTTCCGCAAGACAATCTCGTCGCCCCAGGTCTGGCCTTCGTCCTTGCTGATGCGCGCTCGAATGCCGAATGGAGCCTTGCGTAGGCCATACGCAACCGCCAAGCGGCCGTCTTTGAGGCGAAGGAGACTGGCCGGATTGTCGGTCTCGCCAATGCGGCTGGCGTGCTGCCAGGATGCACCGTTGTCAGTGGACCGGAAACCATCGATGTGGTGAAGATAGCGGATGGCCGAGAACAATCCGGTTGACGAAAGACGAACGGTCGCCGGCATGATTGCGTGCTCCCGTCCTTCGGGTTCCGGCGTGACATAGGAAACAAATTTCCAGGTCTTGCCTCCGTCCTGCGTCCGCACGGCGATTACGCGACCTTCTTTGCCATTCGATTTCGCCGCCGTTAGAAAGAGCATGCAATCATTGGGCCCGTTGACCAGATAGTCTGTCCGCGCCGCGATGCCTTTTTGCCCGAAGTCCGGCAGTTTAAAGGCACCCGCCCAGGTCTTGCCCCGATCGTACGAGTAGTAAAATCGGGATGGTCCGATGTGGATATCTTCCATGCGGAGCGTCATCGCGAAGTTCGGATCGGTGAAGCGGATTCCGCCCGGCGAGTCGACGGGCGCCTTGCCGCCTTTCGCCGCCGGCACGCCCGCGACCTTTGCGCCTTCGGGTGGCTGCAAGCTAGCAGGGATCTCAATTTTCCAGGTGACGCCACCGTCCAGGCTCCGCGCGAGCGCGTGTTCGGCTGCTTTCTTGTAGTCGATCGCATGCTCACGGCCCTTCTCTTCCGTCTTGAATCGGAAGTATCCGGCTTCGAAGCCAACGACGATTTCGTTGTCCCACGACCAGACGCCGTGATTCGCCGGCCAGCCGGCGAAACGGCCAGTTTCCTGGTAAACAATCACGTTCTGCTGCGCGAACGCAGCGGAGGAGAGGAGCAGAGCGATCAGGAGTTTCATGGGTCGATCACCACCTTCAATGTTTCTGACGAGCCGCTGGCGCCGAAAGCCTCAAGCGCGTCCTTAAGCGGAAAATGATGCGTGACGACGGCCGCCGCGTTCAGGCGTCCGCTGACCATCAGGTCAATGGCACGGCCAATCGTATTGGGGTTATTGTAGGAACCCCGAATCGTGATCTCGTTGTCGTTCAGCCAAAACGGATTGAGATCAATGTTCTTGTCTTTCTCGCAGACGCCGTAGAACATCACAGTTCCGCCGCGGCAAACGATTTCGAGCGCCTGACGGACCGCTGCCACGTTCCCCGAACAATCGAACACCACTTCGAGCCCGTCCGGATACTGGCTGCGGATGGCCTCAACCGGAGGCTCGGTGCGCGGATCGATCACCCAATGGGCTCCAAGCGCTTCCATACGTCGTCGTCGGCCTTCTTGCGGGTCGATCATGATGACCACGCTCGCGCCCTGCAAGAGAGCCAACTGCATCATGATCGCACCCATGGGTCCGGCACCGAAGATCGCCACACGGTCACCGGAACGAATGCCGGAGAGATCCATTCCGCGTAAGCAGCAACCCACGGGTTCGGCGAGTGCGGCATGGGCGAGGGGCAGGGACTTCGGCAACAAATAGGCCTGCTTCACAGGAACACACGAGTACTCGGCGAATCCGCCCGGAATATTCACTCCGAGAGCGACCAGATTTTTACAGAGGTGGACTTTCCCGGCGCGGCAATAGAAACAGGTCCCACAAAGGATATTGGGATCGACGGCGACGTGATCGCCTGGGCGAAAACCATTCACTTCGCCGCCTACTGCCTCGACGACACCCGAATACTCGTGTCCAGGGATGCAGGGGAAGTTCGCCGGATAGACGCCGTGGAGGATGTGCGGGTCCGTCCCGCAGATGCCAGATGAGGCCACGCGAACCAGCAAGTCGTGCGGGCCCGGCGCTGGCCGCTGGACGTTGACGACGTGCATTTTGTGGAGTTCGGGGAACTGGAGCGCGAGCATCGAATAACCTCGGTTTGAATGCATTCAGAAGGCGCAAGGTGCGATCTCGCGCCTGGATTGGCCGTAGCCGTCTAGAAGAACGTGTCGCCCTCGGAGTATGGAATTTGGTGCATGTACTTGTAGTCTTCCAGATCGATGTTGCGGCGGCAGGCCATATAGTACAGCAACCACAGCTGGCAGTTGTAGAGCACGAGCGCGTCGAGCAACGGATGCGCGCCGGGAGCCAGTTCGCGCGCGTCGAACGTGACAACTCTCGCTCCGTTGCCCGCGGAAAACTTCACTCCTGCCTCCGATAACTGGCGCGATTCGTCGTTACCCAAAAGGAAGAGCATCGTCGGCTCTCCCGGGCGGATGATCTCAAGCGGACCATGACGAAATTCTCCGGCATGGATGAATGCGCAGTGCATCTTTAGAAATTCGCCAAACATGTCGTACGCGAACATGTACCCCAGCATCGTGGCCGCGCCGGCTGAAAGGACGACAAGCTTGCCTTCGTCCAGTGCAGGGGCCTTGTGCTCCGCCATTTGACGGCCCGGCTCCCAGATCTTGCGCAGTAACGACGGCAGATCCTCCAGTGCCTTCTCGAACGCTTCCACTTCGGCCGTGTACTCGCCGCGCAGCTTCGCTAGCTCGACGACAATGGTCATCGTGAGATAGGCGGGCGAGCTGTAAAGCGCGACCGACTCGTAGGTCATCGACCAGGTTGCGCCTTTGGCAAGTTCCGCGTCGGCCTTGCGGGTGATCGAAAAGAGGGGAACCTTCTTGTCGAGCAGCCACTGCTTAGCGCGCAGGGTATCCACCGTTTTTCCCGAGTAGCTGGCACCGACGATCACACTCTCGGAGTCCAGAATGGCGGGATGTGCGCTGGTAATGTCCGGAGAGATGAGATAGTTAACGGGTTGCTTCAGATATTTGAGCGCAGCCCAATACCCGCTGAACAAAGCCGAAGACGAGCCGCCCGATCCGTAGAAAACCAGAGTACGCGGCTTGCGTGCGTGGATTTCCTTTGCGACGTCCGCAATCTGAGCGCGCTTTTCCTTCCACATTCTTTCTAGTTCGTCGGCCACGACGGGCGCCGAGAAGATTTCAGCTTTCAGGTTTTTCTCAACAAGATTAATCATGAATCATGCCTTCGCTGGTACTAACAGGGCATCTTCGAGCGACTCACAGACGCTGAATTTCGGTTGGTAGCCGAGGATCTGACGAGCCTTCTCGATGCTTACTTCGTAGGAGTGAATACTGCGACAGCGCCCGGACACGGCTGCGACGCCGAGTTTGCTGCCCAGCCAGGGGCCGGCTTCCGTGTAGCGGAACGAAGAGGGCCCTGCGATGTTGAATGTGTGGCCGGCGGCACCATCCTTGGATACGGCGAGCAGAACGCCGGAGGCCGCGTCGCGTACATCGCAGATATGCTCGACGAATGGTGCACCCGACGCCTCGAGCGGCACTTTGACGACCGCGGGATCGTCCCACTTGCCATGGTCCTCGGGCATCAGGAACTCTTTGTACGGAGCACCGAGAAACAGGTCAAGAACCTCATGCGGCTCGAGAATCCAGACCAGCCGCAGGCAGGCTGTCGGAATCTTATGGATCTCGCTGTAATGAAAGCACAGCTTTTCGCCGATGACCTTCGACGTTCCGTAGAACAACATCGGGTGCTGCTCGGTGGCTTCATCGATCGGCACCGCGTAACCGTTCATACTCCAACCGGTGCAGTAGGTCGCATCGGAACTGGCAAACACGAACCGGGGCTTTACGGTGCGACGCGAAGCAACCTGTAGCAGCCGATATGTCGATTCGATATTCGTCCGAAAGATCTCGTCATCGCTCGCAGGCGGCATAAGCGCCGCTAGATGGCAGATTACGTCCGCGCCGCCGACGGCATCCGCGAGAGCGTGTTCGTCGAGCAGATCGGCGGACACCACTTCGACGGACGAAGCCCACTGTGGCGGCAACGGTTTCGAATGCACCGTGGCGCGTACACGATAGCCGTGTTCGAGCAGCAACGGTACGACGGCGCGTCCGATGCGTCCACTTGCTCCAGTTACAAAGACAAGCTTGGCAGGCATATCTATTGACCCATCACCTGAACAAAGATTGTCCGGGCTAAGGGCCCGTCGTATTCTACGAAGTAGATCGTCTGCCGTCCGCCCCGGACCATTTTCGCGTTCTCAATGGGGAAGAAACACTGAATTCCGCCCAGGATGCTTTTGATATGGTCTCCGGCGTTGAAGCCCATGCGACCGTCGAAATCCAGCAGACGATTGTGATACCAACCCCAGGACCCGTCTTCAGGCGGATACTTCGGAGACAGTCGTTCGAGGTGCTCCGGGACATCTTTTTCGAGACACTCTACGCCTTCCGTAACCACAAGGCTCGATGTCGTGTGGGCGGACGTCACAAAGACGACGCCATTCTGGACTCCGCTATCCGCAATGAAGGCGTCCACGCGCGGAGTGATGTCGATCATCTCGAATTCTTGCCGCGACAAGACTTCAATCCGCTCCAGTTTGATAATCATTCGGCCTCCCCGAGCAGGCGCTCCGCGTTCTTCCTGAAAATCAGTTCTAGGCAGCCGTCGGAGAAGCCAAGTCCGCGAATGGCGCGGGCGGCGGCTTTGGTTTCAATTCGCGGATTGTTCGAGCCGAATACTACCTGCTTGCGGAGGCTTCTCTCGAAAACGGTTAGCGGCACTTGTTGCGTCATCGCGTACCGGAGGAAGTCCCTCGGATTGTCGAAAAACGTTGCCGAAGTATCCACGTAAAGATTGGGGTACTTGATCGCCATGGCGACGACATCCACTACCCACGGCCAGGCGAGATGTGCCAGGACGATATTGAGCGACGGAAAATCGAATACGACATCTTCGAAGCGGAGCGGATGCCCGTATTTTAGGCGGCTCTTCGGATTAAAGCTCATGCCGGCGTGGAAGAGAATCGGAATCTCCAACTCGGCGGCGCGCTCGTAGAGAGGATAAAACTTGCGGTCGTCCGGATAGAACTCTTGCAAAGCGGGATCCAGCTTCAAGCCGCGGAGACCAAGATCGCGGATCGCATGGGTCAGCTTAGCAACGGCATCCGGTTGATGCGGATCCACGCTCGCAAAGCCAATGAGCCGGTCCGACATCGCACAGAGATCGACAATCTGTTCGTTCGTGTAGATCGTCGCGTTCTGCGCGGTTGTCGCGTCGAGGGGCAGGACCACCGCCCGGTCGATCCCGACCAGATCCAATTCCATCAATAAAACTTCGAGCGGTTGAAATGCATTCCCACAGATGTAGGTGTCGCGGCAGGCGCTCGCCAACTGTGGGTACTTCGCGACCATCTCGCGCACCAAGACCGGATGAACGTGGAAATCAATTCCGCCCTTCAAGCTACCTCCAACCCCGAAGAAATCAGTCCATGATCGACTAACAGCGCCCGCGCCTGCTCGATGTTCGCCTGATGAGCGGTTCCGCCCAGCCCCAGGGTCGAGTAGGATCCGCAGGCGACGCCCAGCAGCAGTGCCTCGCGCATCGGGCGGCGCCGCAGCCAAGCGTGAAGGAAACCGGCATTGAACGAATCGCCCGCTCCGGTCGTATCGACGGTCGCCACGGCCGGCGCTGTTTGAAAAAATGGCCGGCCCTTCTCAAGGGCCACGGCCCCCCGGGGACCCAACTTGCCAACCGTCAACGTTCTTCCATTATCGAGATCTCGCAGCGCTTCGAGCGGATCGGCGAAACCGGTAACACCCTGCAACTCCACTTCATTGGGAAAAAAAAGGTCCACTTGAGCGAGCATTTCCAGAAACCCGTGCTTCCATTCGTCTTTGGGGTCGCACGCCGGATCGACCGACACCGTGAGTCCATGAGAACGCGCGCGCCGGAACATTTCCGCGCACCGCGGCCGTAGCGCTTCGAGAAGGTAATAAGAGGATAGATGCAGGTGCTCGAAGCCATGGAACACTGAGTCTGGAATATCGGACTCGTCTAATCTTGTGGTCGCGCCGAGGTAGCTGACCAAGGCTCTTTCTTGGCCGGAACTGATGGAAACCGTAATCCCCGTCTTGGCGTCCGCATCCCGGATGACGCGCGAAACATCAAGACCGGCCGCACTCATCTCCGCGAGGCAGAACTCGCCGTTGGGGTCCGCTCCGGATCTACCTAGAAACGCAACGTCGTTTCCAAGCTGGCGCAAACCGATGGCCGTTATGCAGGACGCCGAACCGAGAACCATTGCGCAATCATGGACGAGAACCTCGCGTCCGGGACAAGGGAACGCCTCATAACCGCTGAGAATGAGGTCTGCGTTGATGTCGCCCACTACGAGGATATTCACAAAATATCGTTAAAGTAATCGCTAACTAGAACCGAGTGTACGATTTGTCGATGCCTGTTGTCAAGCGAAAATTTACTGCTACCTGTGCTTCGGTTCGCGCTTCTTGACGCCGCCTTACAAGAGTAGATATAGTTTTATCGTATCGATAACTGCATCGTTTACTATGGCTGAACCTCCGAAAAGCAAACGGATTCGCATGAAGGACATCGCACGTGACCTGAATGTTTCGGTAGTTACGGTTTCGAAAGTCCTACGCAACCACAGCGATATTGGCCCCGAAACCAGCGCTCGAGTGCTGCAACGCATCCGGGAACTGAATTATCGCCCCAACGTGGCCGCTCGCAGTCTGGTCACGGGTCGAAGCTTCATGCTTGGGTTGGTGGTGCCGGATCTGACTCATCCGTTTTTCGGGGAGATCGCCAAAGCGATTACACGCGTCTCCCGGCCCCGCGGTTATAGCCTTGTCATTGCGTCCGCCGAGGAGGATCCGGATCTTGAACTGGCGGAGGTGGAGGCGCTACTCGCGAGGCAAGTAGACGCCATCATCCTTGCCTCTTCGCAAACCTCGGCGCAAGCAACGCTCTTTCAACGGATCGAGGAGCGCAAGACTCCTATCGTCATGATGGATCGCGCCTTGGCTGGCGTAAATGCACATTTTGTGGGCGTTGACGACGAACAGGTCGGCTGGATGGCGACCAACCACCTCATTGAACGAGGGTGCCGCCGGATCTCTCACATCCGCGGTCCCGAAATCAGCCCGGGTGTCGGCCGGTTTATCGGCTACCGCCGGGCGCTCCTCGAGCATCAGCTTGAAGTTCCGTTGAACTACGTCGTGAAGCTGCCAACGGCGGACGACCTCGGCTCGGAAAGCGGGTACGACGCAATGAAAGAGTTGCTTCGATCGCAGACGCGGCCGGATGGTGTTTTCTGCTTCAATGACGAGTCCGCGACAGGTGCTTTGCGCGCGATTTTCGAGGCTGGGTTCCGAGTGCCGGAAGATATCGCCGTTATCGGTGTTGGCAACATGCGCTACACCGATATCCTTCGGGTTCCGCTTTCTACGATCGACCAAAGCAGTGCTCTGATGGGAGAGCAAGCTGCTCTTGCTGCGCTTAAAATGATTGAAAATAATGGGGTTATCGCTCCGGTATCGATGATCGTGCCGATCCACCTGATCGAGCGAGCATCGACCGCTCGCTAGAACCGTTCAAAATTTCTCGCTTGACACCGGCCCACTCTTGACCTATACCTATACTACAACGTTAACTTTAACGAAATCGGCTTGCAGGAGAGTTGTATGATCCAACCCACATTTGGTCTGGCAAAACGTTCTGTTCTCTTTCTGGCCGCCGCGATTGCGACGGTTAGTATGGCCTTTGCGGCCGACACGACCGGAGGTATTGGCGGCGTTGTAAAGGACGCGACCAGCGCCGTTGCTCCTAGCGTCGCATTGACGGCGACCAACACCGGTACCAACGCGGCTTTCAAGACAATATCGGACAGCGGCGGAAACTATGCATTCCGTAGCCTTCCCGTTGGCCTCTACGACGTTTCCGCGACTGCCAGCGGCTTTAAGCGTTTTGTGTCAAATGGTGTTCGCGTTCAGGTAAACGAACTCGTCCGCGTGGATGTCTCTCTCCAGGTCGGGGATCTCACACAGACCGTCGATGTATCGGGCCAGGTAGCGATTGTGGATACGACGAGCGCGACGCTGCGGACGGTGGTCGACCAGCAACGGATCGAAACGCTACCGTTGAATGGCCGCAACGTGACGCAACTGATGCAGTTGGTCGCCGGAGTGATTCCCGATCCGATCCTTGCGAACGTCACCTCGGACACGACGTATCCGGGCGTCACACCCGTCTCCGTAAATGGGGGGCGAGCAAATACGACCAACTACATCCTCGACGGCGGCCAGAACAACGATCACTACAGCAACGCGCCAAACCCGATGCCGAACCCGGATGCTCTCCAGGAATTCAGCGTGCAGACCAACAACTTCTCGGCGGAGTACGGTCGTAGCATGGGCGGCATCGTCAATGCCGTGACGAAGTCCGGCACCAATGATTTGCACGGTAGTGCATTCTGGTATATCCGCAATCACGACCTCAACGCGGCGAACCGATTTGCACCGGCGCTGCCCGGCGGCGGGAAGGAGGACGATGGGTTGGAACGCAATCAGTTCGGTGCCACCATTGGAGGCCCGGTGATGATTCCGAAGCTCTATAACGGAAAGAACAAGACCTTCTTCCTCTATTCGTATCAAGGGACCCGTTTGAAACAGGCACCGACCAGTGTCGAGCAGCTTGTGCCCACGGCCGCACAGCGCGTCGGCGACTTCTCCAAGTTGGGCAGCGTGATTCGTAACCCGACAACCGGCCAGCCATACGGGGCCAACAAGATCCCCACCGCGGACTTCAATCCGATCTCGCAGCAGATGCTGGGATTCATCCCGACCCCGGCTGGGGGTTCCGATACGATCAGCTTCGCGATCCCTGGAGACCAGGACGAGAATCAGCACCTGGTGAAGATAGATCACGAACTTTCTTCCAAGAATCGATTCAGCGTTCGCTTCTGGGATTCCAAGGCGAATCAACCTGCGTTCCTTGATCTGAAGAACTATTTGACTGCCAATCCCGGACACGTATGGCGCAACACGAGTGTGACCGTAGGCGACACGCACATCTTTACGCCTGGGCTGCTGAACTCGTTCATCTTCGGCTTCAACCGCATGAATAACAACAACGCACCGATCACGCCCAGGAGCTATGCCGATCTCGGCATGAAGATCTACAGCCCACCGACCCCGCAGTGGAATCTTTCGATTGGTGGTTATTTCGATCTCGACACCAACGACACGAACACGTTTTTCCGCCGCGAACTGCAGTTCAGTGACACCGTGCGTTGGACCAAGGGCCGCCACAGCATGACCATGGGCGGCGAGCTTGGCAAAGGAATTGGCGACATCGACAACAACTTCCGCGCGAACGGCGAATTCACCTTTTCACCGGACGCGCCCTTCACGGGCAACGGACTGGCTGATTTCATGGTGGGCAAATTCTCGAATCTCACGCAGGGCATTGGTGAGTATAAGAACACGCGGTTCACCCTTTTCTCGATGTTTTTTCAAGACTCTTATAAGTTCTCGAAGCGCCTGACCATCGATATTGGCTTGCGCTGGGAACCGTTCTTTCCCTACACCGACGCGAACGGCAAACTGGCGGCATTGCGTTCCGGACAGCAGTCCACGCGGTACGTCAATGCGCCCAAGGGCATCCTGTATCCAGGCGATGCCGGTATTCCCGACGGTGGTTACGACACCAGGTGGAAGAACTTCGGGCCCCGCATCGGATTCGCCTACGACATTTTCGGCGACGGCTCAACCAGCATCCGCGGCGGCTACGGAATCTTCTATGACCGCCCGAACACAATTTCGACAAACAGCGCGGCGAACCAGGCTCCGTTCGGCACCGTTGTATCGATCAACGGCAACGCCACGAATAACTTCACGAATCCCTATGCGGGCGCGACGAATCCGTTCCCCGCACCGCTGAATCCTCCGAGTGACGTGAGGTTCGCGCTTCCGATGGTCGCGTTCGCTTACACGCCCGGCATGCGCAACGGCAATCTTCAGGGTTGGAATCTTGCGTTAGAGCGCCAACTGGTCCGCAACTTCGTCCTCCGCGTTGCCTACGCCGGATCGAAGGGGACCCACCTGGTCAATCTGCGCGAAGGCAATCCGGCTACTTATGCGCCGGGTGTCACGACAGCGACGACGAACGCGCGCCGCCCGTTGTTCCCGAACTTCGGCAATATTACGCTCGTCGAACCGGGCCAGACCTCGATCTACAATTCGCTGCAAGTGACGACCGAAAAACGCTTCAGCCGCGGCTTCTCGTTCCTGATGAACTACACGTGGTCTCGATCGATCGACACGGGCTCCTTTCCCAAGCAAACCGGCCAGACCGTAACGAGCGTCTTCAATATCCGCAACGACCGCGGTATTTCGGACTTCCATCGCACCCACGTGATGGTCATGTCCGGCCTCTGGGAATTGCCAATCCATCCGAAGAGCGGCATCGCGAAAGCTCTCATCGGTGGCTGGAATCTCAACGGCATCGTCTCTCTGCGCAGCGGCTTCCCGCTCAACATCCGGTCGGGTGTCGACAACGCCCGGACTGGAACCGGCAACCAGCGAGTCGACATCATTGGTAATCCGTACTTTTCGGGTGATCGCAGCCGAAGTGAGCAGATTAACGCATGGTTGAATAAAGCTGCGTTCGCGCCGAATGCTCTTGGCACGTTCGGCAATCTCGGCCGCAATGCCTTCTACGGCCCCGGTTTTGCATCCACGGACCTCGGTCTACTGAAGGATTTCGTGATCCGCGAACGCTTCAAGGCGCAGTTCCGATTCGAGGCCTTCAATGCGTTCAACCGCGTGAATCTGCTGATCCCCAACAGGGTCCGGACGTCGGGGAACTTCCTGCGAATCACCGAAGCAGACAGCCCGAGAATCCTACAGTTTGCCGTCCGCTTCGCCTTCTAGTGCTATGACCGGCAAAAGCATCCCCGGGCGAAAGCCCGGGGATATGGCCCCGCCGGTTACGGCGAAGATCGTTTCGATCCGAATCACGCGGTCAGAGAACGAGTGGCATTTCGAATGAACCATCAACACTTGTGCCGGACCGTTGGTCCGGCACTCTTTCTTTTTCTTGCGCTCGTGCCGTTCGAATCTCTGCCCGCGCAGCCGGTCACAGTCGAGCGCCTCGACGGTTCCCGGCTTGTGATCGAGAACTACTCTGAGCATCGTGCGAACCTCCTGGTATTTCTCTCGTCCCGCAGCAAGGAAACGCGCCAAGCGGTTGAAGCAATTCGCAGCGCGAACGAAAAGTTCCGTCATCGCAAAGTGATGTTTATTGGTGTGTTCCCGAATCCGGCGGAGTCGGGCGACGAGATCCGGAAGTTCTGCCAGGCATCGGGCTTCATCTTCCCGTGCTACCGCGATCCATCGCACGCCGCCGTCCGTAGATTTGGTGCCACGGTGACGCCGCAGGTTTTTCTGCTCGATAGCTCGGGTAAGACAATCTACGGCGGAAGCGCTTCCGGAATAGAGAACGCCCTTTCGGATGTTGTCGGCGGGAAGCCAGTCCGCGTCCAGACGATACCTTCCGCCGGAAACTCCATCGACAAACCCGGCGACCCTCTGCCAATCGACGATCCTTTCGGTTCGCTGCATTACTCCTCCGAACTGATCTTCGACAGGATTCCCGGCGCGCCCCTCCATCACGCCGCTAGCATCGTCGAGGCCGCGAACGGCGACCTCCTCGCCACGTGGTATGGCGGCAGCTATGAATCCTCCGACGACGAATCCCTCTACATAGCGCGCCAGAAGAAAGGACAACGTAGCTGGGACGTTCCCGTGATGCTGGTACGCAACACATCGGCGCCTGTCGGGAACGCGGTGATTTTTGTCGATCAGAAAAGCCGCGTCTGGATCGTCTGGGGCCGGATGGAAGCCAAGCAACCGCTGCTGGCGCACACTGGATGGGAGCGCACGCGTC
>JAYVTO010000278.1:0-11569 GCA_043788745.1 Acidobacteriaceae bacterium | reverse complement strand
CGATCACCGTGAACATGCCGCCCAGCAGCGCCGGAGTGATGACCGCGCCAATCAACAGCGACCCGATCGAACGCCGGTCGCGGGCCGCGTCCTGCAACTCCTTGGTCAGGACAATCCACATCTGCCGCAGTGCGCTCACGTTGTCTCCTCCGCTTCGAGACCCGACAGGACGACGAAGGCGTCCTCAAGGTTCTCCTTGCCCGTCAACGCGCGCAACTCGTCCGGAGTTCCGTCCGCCACCACATTGCCATGCGCAATAACGACGATGCGGTCGCACAGCGCCGAGACCTCTTGCATGATGTGGCTCGAGAACACCACGCAGCGCCCGTCGTGCTTCAACTCTCGGATCAGCTCGCGCATCGCCCGCGTGCTCATCACATCGAGGCCATTGGTCGGCTCATCCAGAATCACGTTGCGCGGCTCATGCACCAGTGCGCGCGCCAGCGCGACCTTCGTCCGCTCACCTTGCGAGAAGCCGGAGACGCGCCTCTTCGCCATCCCTGTAAGCCCTAGCCGCGCGATCAGATTCTGCGCGCGCTTCGCCAACACAGACCCTTCGATGCCGTGCAGGCGGCCGAAGTACTCGATGTGTTCGATCGGCGTCAGCCGTGGATACAGCCCGCGCGAATCCGGCAGCAGGCCCATGTGCACCTGCGCGCCAATCGGATCCGCGATGACGTCCGCGCCATCGACGCGGATCGAACCTGCATCGGGCTTCATCAAGCCAGACAGCATCCGCAGCGTCGTCGTCTTGCCCGCGCCGTTTGGCCCCAGCAGGCCGACCACGGTTCCATCCTGCGCGCTGAAGCTGACGTCCTTCACCGCTTCGACGGCGCCGAACCGCTTGCGAAGTCCCTGGATCTCGATCACGGCTTTGCCGCTCCTGTCTGCTTCGGTTGTGCTCCGGTGTAGTTCGCGAAGAAGGGCGGCCGGTGCTGCGCCTGCAAGCACGATGGGTCAAGGCGGCCGGCACTTGCGTCGTCGATGAACTTCGCCATCAGCTTCGGCACGCAACCGCGCGTCGAAGTGCCGTGGCCCGCGCCCGGAACAACCAGATGCTTGGCGTTAGTAAGGTGCTGCGCCACGTGCTCACCCCACGAAGGCGGAGTCACAGGGTCGTCTTCGCCGGAGAGAATCAGCACCGGCTTAGCCGACTTGACGGGTTGATAGTAATCGTCCGCAACCGCACCGCGAGGCCAGAACTCGCAAGGCTTCATGCGCGTGTCGAAGAACGCCGTACCGAGAAAGCGGCCCTTGGCTTCTTGTGAGATCTCAGCGGCGCTCGTCCGCGGCACGTCCTCCGCGCAAACAACGGAGAGGAACATCCCCTCGCTCATCGCGCCCTTGGGCATGTCGCGCGAGAAGGCGAGCGCGAGCAGGCCCTGATAGTTGTTCTGCGCGGCGTCAGTGATCAAGCGCGGTAGCAGCGACGTAATCGCCGGGTCGTAGAGAGCGCTGAAGATGACGGATGCGACCAGCCTCTGCGTGATCGGGATGTCGGCCCCTTTGCCCGTGCGCGGATGAATGAATTTGACCCGCGGCTTCGCCTCCGCCTGCGCGAACACCTTCGCGGTAGACTCGCGCAGGTTCGGGAACTCCTGGTTGCACGCCGCGTCTTTCCTGCAGTCGTCGATCATGAGGTCGAGCGCACGCTGCCCGTCGCGCGGCATGTAGAGAGGCATACGCATATCCGGCGGCGCGACGCCGTCTAGGACGACGCTGCGCACCGAGTCTTCGTGGCGCTTCAAGTAAACCAACGCCGCCCGCGTGCCGTAGGAACCGCCCCAAAGGTTGATCGCGCCGTAGCCCAGCGCCTTGCGGACTTCGTCGATGTCGTCCATCGCGATCGCCGTTGTATAGAGGCGCGCGTCGGCTTTGAGCTTGGAAAGACAATCGCGCAGGCGGTCGACCGGATACGCATCGGCCTTTGAGAAGTCCTCTTCGTTGCGATCCGGCGGTTCGCAGTTGAGTCCGTTTGAAGAGCCCGTGCCACGCTGGTCGATCATCACGATGTCGCGGTCGAGTTGGAAACGCTTGAACATCGGCACGCGGTACGCGGCGAGCGTCGCGGCTCCGCCGCCGGGTCCGCCTTCAAAGATAAAGAGCGGATCGGGCAATGGCGATCGCTTCAACGCCGGCGCCACTACGATCTTCAGCGCGATTTGGCGTCCGGATTTAACGGCCCGATCCTCCAAGACGTTGAGAGTGCCGCAAAAGGCTTCCGTCGGGCCTTCCTCGATCTTGCAAGGATGGAGGCGGTCAAGAGCGCTTTGGTGCGTCCTTTGACACGCGGCCAGAACTACGATGAGAGCAAAGAGAGCGGCACGCACAAGCGACATTAGACCACACCCCGCGACGCGGGGTGTGGCGAAATGCTGGGGGCTACCCGAGGCGCGCCTTCCATCCTGTACGCTGTCGTGAAGGCTGGGAATTTTTCCGCGAATCCGCTCGCTGCGTTCGCGGCTCCTTGGGGGGCGGAGGCGGGGAGGGTTTGATCGATGAAAGACATGCACATCGCGTTGCTCCGCGGCATCAACGTTGGCGGAAAGCACAAGCTGCCGATGAAGGCTCTGGCGGCGATGTTCGTGGCTGCGGGATGCAAGAACGTACGGACCTACATTCAGAGCGGCAACGTCGTGTATCAGGCCGCGCGAAAGCTCGCGCCGAAAGTGCCGGGCCTGGTTGCAGACGAGATCGAGAAACAGTTTGGATTTCGCACAGTGCTGGTCACGCGAACGGCAGCCGAGTGGCGCGACGCCGTGGACAACAATCCGTTCGACGGCGAAGACATTGCGGATGAGGGGTTGGCGCTGTTCGCTCTATCGACATTGCCTACTTCCGATCAAGTCAGTTCGCTCGATCCCGATCGTTCGCCCGGCGATCGCTTTGTGGTGCGCGGGCGCGACATCTATATCCATTACGGCGGCGGAGTCGCGAAGTCGAAGCTCACGAATGCATACCTCGATTCGCGATTGAAGTCGACGAGCACGGGCCGCAATTGGCGGACCGTGAGCACGCTGCTTGCAATGGCGGAGGTGGAATGATGGCGGAGGTGGATAATGGACGCCAAGGGACAACCTCGGGTGCAGTCGATTGACCTGCTGCGCGGCTGCATGACGGCTGGAGCGAAACGGTTGCCCGCTACTTCCCTGGTTGACCCGTTCTTGGAACCGATTGCGAGCACAGATCGAGGTGGCGGCATTACAATGTGGATCATGCGGATCGCGATTCTTGGTGGCATTGCCGTTCTACTCGTCGCTCACGCGCGGGCGCAGCCGGCGTTTGTGGGCCGTCCGGCGCGGGTCGAGGCTGGTGTTCGAGTTGCTGCTCCCATTGGGTTTCGCGCGGTGGGTTGGCTCGACGATGTCGCCGGGCTCCGCGTGAGGGCTTCCGCGGACGGCGTGGCGTGGACAGAGTGGCAGAGCGTGGATCATGACGCCGACCGGTTGGCGTACTTCGGCGACTTGCAACATTACATCGAAGTCGATGCCGCGGGTGCGACAGACCCGGTGCGGATGCTGTTCATCGATCCGGGAACCAGCGAGCCGCGGAGTTTCGCTTCTACGCGCGGCGCGGAAGCGAATCCGGGGCCGCCTGCGGTTGTTGTCCGCGCGCAGTGGGGATGCACGCCGGCGACGTGCCCGGCGAAGGATCCGCCCGTGTATACGGCGGTGACGCATCTGATTGTGCATCACACGGCGGGCGCGAATGCGTCTTCGGACTGGGCTGCCGTCGTGCGATCGATTTGGGTCCTGCACGTGATGGGCAACGGCTGGAACGACATCGGCTACAACTACCTGATCGATCCAACTGGCGCGCTGTACGAAGGTCGCGCGGGCGGCGACGGCGTGATGGGCGCGCACTTCTCGGGCGTCAACGGCGGAACGATGGGCGTCTCGATGATCGGTACCTATTCGACACTGCCGTTGCGCGACGTGTCTCTGGAGACGCTGCGGTCGGCGCTCGCCTGGCAGGCGGCGAAGTGGAATGTCGATCCATCGGGCAAGCGGCTGCATGTGGCTTCGGGGCTGAGCCTCGATACGATCAGCGGGCATCGGGATGCGAATACTTCGCGATCGGCGTCGGGCACGACGGAGTGTCCTGGGAATGGTGTGTATACGGTACTGCCTGGACTGCGGCGCGACGTCGAGCGCGCGGTTGCGGCGAACTGCGTGATTGTTTTGTCGGCACGGAGCGCCTGTGTTGCCAATGGCGGCGCTGAACTCGCGATTCGCGTTTCGACGGCGGAGGGTTGCCGGTGGCAGGCGGCGAGCGATTTCGATTGGCTGCGGGTGAAGAGTTCGGAGGGCGGCGCGGTGCAGCTTTCGATCGCGGCGAACGGGGGCGCACGGCGCAGCGCGTTCGCAACGATTGGCGGGCACATGGTGCCGTTTACGCAGTCGGCCGCGAGTGAGGGAGAGTTGGCGTGCGCAACTTACAACGGCATCGTGAGCATCGTCGGCGGTGAACAGCCGATTGCGGCGGGGTCGTGGGTATCGATCTACGGCACGGGGCTCGCGTCGCAGACGCTGATCGCCGATCAGACCGCGCTGCCGAAGAGTCTGGGCAGTACGTCGGTGACAGTGAACGGGCGGGCGGCGGCGATCGGGTATGCAAGCGCTGGTCAATTGAATGTGCAGGTTCCCCCGGAGACGGGGATCGGCGCGACGCGGTTGGTGGTTACTTCCAGTGGCGTGGCGGGTCCGGAGACTTTGTTTGCGGTCACCGAGGCGGCTCCTGTAATTTACTCCACATCTGATTCGAGGGCCATTGCGCAGAATTATGATGGCGGAGGTTTGAATAGCCGGGAGGCGCCAGTCCAAGCGGGGAAAATCATTTTCTTATACGTCTCGGGAGTAGGCGCGGTGCGCGGATTTCCGGCGACGGGAACGATTACGCCGTCGGCACTTTTTCCGGCAACGCTGCCGTGGTCGGCGACCATCGGCGGAAAACCCGCAGCCGGACTGTTTTTGGGCCTTGCTCCGGGCTTGGTGGGGATCTACCAAGCGAATCTTGTGGTTCCTGCGGAGCTCACCTCGGGAGATCAGCCGGTTGTAATTACGGTTGCTGGGGCATCCAGTGCTCCGGCACTACTGGCGGTAGCTGCTCTCGGGGCGATGCAGTGAGCCATTCCCTATCGTAAAATATCTAACTCAATCTAACTCATCTAACACTTATTTCTAGGGCGCGGCAAAGATTTACGTTATTCTGCCGAAAGGTAAATCTAGATGTTTCGAGTTGAGTCTGGAAGTCGGTTACCGCAGGGCCTGACTGCCGCTGCCCGTCTTGCGGCGGGCGCAGCATTTTGTCTCAACGTTCTGGCGGTCACGCTGGCGACGCTCAATATCGTGGGTTGGTATGCGCATATCGTATTTCTGGTGCGATGGCGCGATAGCTACTCGCCGATGCAGTTCGATACCGCGCTCCTGGTGGGTTTGTGCGCGTTAGGCGTTCTGTTCCTTAGGGGGCGGGCGGACGTCACGTGCATCCACGCGGAGGGTTTTCGCCGCGCGCCAACTAGTGCTTCAAACTGCCGAACGAGTTCGTACCCAGTTCGAGATGCCGGCGTAGAGACGAAGCCAAAATGGGGCCGCGATCCCGGTTGTAGGCGGGGTTCTGGATGCGCTGCAGATCGAACGATACGAAGAGGCCCGGCCGATCTCCCAGTCCAAGACCAGACCTCCGTTGGGCGGAAACTGGGGCGGAACTGTGCCAACGAACCTGGACACATTTTTTGGGCACGAACCTCCCCCGAGGCGCGACCGTAAGGTCGCGCGTAGTACGTGGTCTCTTGCATCGTCCCCCATCTGCGACACCGAATTTCAATCCCTCACAGGGTGTTCTCTCCACGGGAGAGCGTCGGACGACCCTACTTGTAACCGCGAACGTAAGCGAGTCGAAATGGAACTTGGGCCCCTGAAAGCGCCAAGCACCCAATCCGAGCCGCGACCAAACGGGCCCGAAGGGCCCCGTCGGGAGCGGACTCACCAAAGCCATTTTCAGGGGAGTCAGCATGGCGATTCGCACCGCCGAAAACATGAGGCCGGCGGCCGGCGAACGCCTTCGCTTCGAGATGGCGCGCACGAAGCGACCCCGCAGTCAATGCCGCTTTACAGCGGCGCGGACACGCTCCAAACTCCCGCATCGAGCTCGAACCGCGTCTCGATTACGACAGCAGCAGTTCGAGATCTTCGCTCCGAAGGTTACGAATCAGGGCGTTGTCTTCTCCGATGATGGCGTCCGCGAGCGCACGTTTGGTCTTCTGAAGTTCCAACACCTTCTCTTCGACTGTATCGCGAGCGATCAGCCGATAGGCGAACACTGATTTCGTTTGTCCGATGCGGTGCGCGCGATCGACCGCCTGCGCTTCGACGGCCGGGTTCCACCAGGGGTCCAAAAGGAACACGTACTCAGCCGCGGTCAAGTTCAGGCCCAGGCCTCCGGCCTTCAAGCTGATGAGGAATACCTTGCAATCGGCGCTGTTCTGAAAGCGCTCGACGTGCTGCTGCCGATTCGTCGTCTTGCCGTCGAGGTATTCGTAGATCACGCCTTGGCGGTCTAGCCGGTCCCGCACAATCTTGAGCAGGCTCGTGAACTGCGAGAACACAAGCGCCTTGTGGCCGCCCTCAATCACCTCGTTGAGTTGCTCATGCAGTGCTTCGATCTTGGCGCTCGGTTCGCCGATGCGGTTGCTGTCAATGAGCCCTGGATGGCAGGCGGCCTGACGCAGACGAAGCAAGGCTTCGAGCACCATGATTTTGGATTTCGCCAGGCCGTCTTTCGCAATTCGATTCCGCAGCGCATCGCGATAGTGGTCGCGGAGTTCGTTATAGAGCTTGCGCTGCACCGGCTCCATCTCGCAGTAGACCGTCTGCTCGGTTTTGGCCGGCAATTCCCGCGCAACTTGCTCTTTGGTGCGGCGCAGAATGAAAGGGCGCAAGGCATGGGCGAGCATCTTGCGGGTTTCCTCGTCGATGGTGCGGCCGCCGCCGTTCGCGGCCTTGAAGACGCTGGCCGCGCCGAGCATGCCCGGATTTAGGAACTCGAAGAGCGACCACAATTCGCCTAAGTGGTTTTCAATCGGCGTGCCGCTCAGCGCAAGGCGATGTGCGCCGCGCAAGAGCCGCACAGCCTTGGCAGCTTCGGTACTTGAGTTCTTTACCATCTGCGCTTCGTCGAGAATCAAGTAATCGAAGGCGACGTTTCTGAGCGTGGCGGCATCGCGGCGAAGCGTTCCGTACGTGGTAATCACCAGATCGTAAGCTGCGAGATCGCTGCCGGTGCGGCTGATGCCCGTGTGATCGAGAACCCGCAGGCGGGGCGTAAAGCGCTCCGCTTCCTGCTTCCAATTGAAGACGAGCGAGCGGGGAACGACCACCAGAGAAG
The DNA here is from genome assembly GCA_043788745.1 of Acidobacteriaceae bacterium. Classification (GTDB taxonomy): domain Bacteria; phylum Acidobacteriota; class Terriglobia; order Bryobacterales; family Bryobacteraceae; genus JBBQWZ01. The sequence continues at coordinate 4,183 of JAYVTO010000278.1, read as the reverse complement.
GGCCGGAGGCTTTGGCAGCCCCTCGTTCTTCGCGGCGCTGGTCGAGCATGGCGAGCACTTGCGCCGTCTTGCCGACCCCCATGTCGTCGGCAAGGCAGCCACCGAACGAGAAGCGGCGCAGGAACTCCATCCAACCCAGACCGTCGCGTTGATAGTCGCGCAGTTGACCCTTAAAGCCCTTCGGTTGCGCGGCTGCCTTCACGCCCCGAAACTGGCGCAGCTCGTCGCGGACGCGCCCAAAGGCTTTGTCGAACGTCGCCTCCGGCTGCGCGGCGAGCAGCGCGTCCAGCAAGCCGGCTTGGCTGGGCCGGAACCGGATGTGCTCCGCTGTTGCCGTTCCCATACCCGCCAGAGTACCGATGCGGCGCATCCAATCCGTCGGCAGAATTCCGTAGCTGCCGTCGTCGAGCAGAACGCTGCTCTCGCCGCGGCGCAGTGCTTCGAGCAGGCGCGGAAGCTTGGCGGATGTGGTGCCGTAGTCGACGGTGCCGTGGAGTTCGAACCAGTCGACGCCGCTCGAAACGCCAAGTTGAAACGATGCGGCCCGGCGGAAGATCTTCCCGCCAACATCGAGGTGCCAGCCGGCGTCGAGCAACGCCTTCGTAACGCGCGACAGTTTGGTGGCCGCCACGGTCCATTCCGGTTCGGGTTCGTAAAACGTTGGGCCGTGGAGCTTGACGCCGATCGCGAGCAGAAAATCCGCCGCGGCCTTCTCCGCGATCGGATCGCGCCCAATGAAGCGGCGTCCGGCGGATTCGTAGAAGCCGCGCGCTTTGTCGACCGATTGCACTGTCCGTCCTTCGTAGTCGAACGATAGTTCCGCGATCGATGCAGATGCAGCTCCGTAACGGCTCGGCCGAATCTTCAGGCGTGGGCTTGCGGGTACGGCGACTTCCTCGAAGCGAAGCTCTTCTGGCACGTCAAGATGCGGCAGGCTCGGGGCGCAGAGCAGGGTCGACAGCAACTCGTCGAGATCCTCTGCAGGTGCAAGGATACTGCCCGTTTGACGCAGGTGCGCGATCCATTCGAAACCCGCCTCTTCAACGAGTGGCGCGACCTTACCATCGTGATACAGCAAGCCGCGGGTGACCAAGGAAGGAGCCGAGAGATTGATTGTCTGCTCGCCGCGTCGGAAGACGCCGGTTACAAACCAGCCCGGATTGACCTTGGCTGGCTTGTCCCGAAGAGGCCGCAATTGCAACTCAAATCGCCACGGTCCCGCTTCATCCCAGGTGAGCAGCGTAAGGCTGTCCGCCAACGCGCGGCTCCCGAGGTAGCATCGTCCTGTTCGAGCAACTTGGGGGATCGTCACCGCCGCCAGCGGCTGCCGGATGCTGATCGTCGTAGGGATGTTTGCGTAATCCGCCTCCAGGCTGCCAGAGGTGTAATAACTGCCGCCCAGAAGGGCTGCCAATACTTCACGGTCCTGCTGATTGGGCAGCGACGAAAGCTGGTGTCGCCTCACGAACGGCGTCGCTGGCCGAGTAAACGTGCCGTCGGCCTTGCGGTCGCGGGAGGCGATGGAGAGCACCGCCTCTCCGGCCGCAACGCTGGTTTGCAGTTCGATCACGTACAATATCTCGCGCTTCGTCGGCCATTGAAGGCCCGCCGGCAGCGGACTCGAGCCCGCGCTCGCGACGTTCGCAACGCGGGATCTCCAGGACGGCCGAATCGACACCGGTGGCTTAGGTTTCAAAGCGCGTTGCATGCCGCGCGGGAGATCGCTCTCGATCTCCCCCTGATCCACGACCAGTAACTTGGGTGGCTCGACACTGTCGGTAACCGACGACAGATAGCCACGCTTCTGAGCTTCCAGCACGGTGGCCCACAGATGCTTGCACGGGCCATCGGCTTCAAAGTAGGGGCAGGAGCAGGTCGACGCGAAGTCCCCGTCCGCCCACTCCATAGAGACCGAGTAGTTTCTCGACCCCCAAACCCTGGCTTCCACGCTGTCGGCCGAACCATGGAGGATTTGGACGGCACGACGCGAGAAATAGTCCTGCCCTCTGCTTCGAACGGTGGACGTGAACCGGCGCGCCAGATTGGACGAGAGTTTAGAAAACACGATTCACCGTAGAGTGAGGCAATGACCTCTATTCTACGAACTACCTGCGCTGAGCGGTGACGCTTACTCCGCTTGCGCCGTTCCGCCCGGTGCAACGCCGCTCGGAGGCAAGCCATGTTGCTCTCTCACGGCGTCGGCCGCAATCTGCCAAATGACGCGCAAGGGCTGAAACGATTCCTCGGAAATGCGGTCGTGGTCGAGGCCGGTGATGGTCAGGATCCCTAACACGAGCTCGCCCAACACGGAGAGTTCTTCCGCATCGGTCGACTCCTGCACAGTGCGAGCGGCTGCGGCATTGCTAACCTAATCATTCTGATTCCTTCGAAATCCTTTAACCTTATGTCTGAACCGCTTGAGTTTGCCGTCGTAGAAATCCCCGCACGCATCGCCAATTTGGCGATGCGCACCGCGGTTCCGCGCGACTGGAACTTGCATGACCTTCCCGTGGAAGATGTCGATTTCAGTTCGCCCGAAGTGTTCTTTCCCCTGATGCTGGCGGTTGCGCCGTGGGCGGCGGTGGCCCTGACGATTGCGGCCCGGCCCGGCTTCGATGATGGAATGTTGCAGGATTGGAGCCTCTTTCTGCTCGACTCACAAGGCATCTCGCCCACGGCCTTCGGCCCGGCGATGATCGGCAACGTGCAGGGGTTGGCGGGCGTCGGGCGCCAGGAACAGGAGGGAGCGTCGCTCGAAGTGCGGTTTGCGTTCTCCGAGGATGGCGGACGCTTGGTATACATCGGGTTGATGGCCCCTGAATTAATCAGCGCGCCGCTCGATGCGGTGTGGAAGACTGCGCTCGATACCTTCGCGCTCAACGACCCACAGGGTCCAACTGTGCCGCTGGGTCCGGGGATGGGGATCAGTCCGAAGCCAGGGGCTCTTGTGGATTCTGGTGTCGTCAATTCCGCTGCACCAGCGGTCGACGCTCTCAAAGCGAGCACGCCCGCAAAAGCCGCATCTTCAGAGACAGATCAGGCGCCGCAAACCAGCCGATTCACGGAAACGGAATTGGGGTTTTACGCGAAGTCCGACGACACGGCGACACTCGATCCGGAGCATCCGACGAACGCGCGACTTCGCAATCAGGGCGTTGGGTTTGTTCCCAACGTGCTCGAAACGGATCTCGCAGCGAAGACCGCGAAAGTGGGCGCTGGTGCGATCCAAGCCATCATTCAGGTTGCTTTGGGTTGGTTTGTGATCGATGACGGAAAGCGGACGATGATCCTCGATCCCGGCGGGAAGATCCAGATCAACCTGAGCGTCATCGCGAAAGAAGGCCGTGACACCGGCCAAATCCTGGATGACATCCAGGCAGAGGCCGAGCAGAGTTACCCGAACCCGGAGTTCCTGCGGCTGCAGTACGAGCGAATCTGGGTGCTCGGCGTACGCAACATTACCGTCGACGGCGAGCCCGTCGAGCAGGTCCATATGCTGACAGAGTGGGCGAAGAATTCGGCGCTACTGCGCGCGCGAGTGACCGCGGATCCGGAATCGCTGCGTTTCGCGGGAGACTATGCGGATCTGATTCTTAGCAGCGTCCAGTTCGGCAGCAAGGAAGAAGATGATGGCGGCGAAGCCGCAAAGAAACCGGACGTTTCGCCGCCGGTGGATGAGCAGGAGCCTCCATTCAAGTAAGGAGGCGTGGGGGCGTCGCGTCTTCCCGGCCTACGACCGAAGGGTTGGACCGTGGTGGGGGGACGCACGGCGCTTACTCTGGCGAACTCGTTCTGCGAGAGCCCTGTCTTCGCTCGAACTGCTGCGACGTCGATTGACGGCGGCTTCGGAAATAGAACTCGACCGGCAGATTTGTCGCCATCCAGCTGCGGTGCCTTTGGGCTTTGGAGTATTCGATGGAAAGGAGGCGGCATTTTTCTTGATCTTCTTCATTGACGGCTCAAGAGTACGTCAATGAAGCAGGCAAGGAAAAATCGCATAGGCTTCAAGGCCTCTGATTCGGGCTCGGAGGACAACCCAACAGAAATGTTGGGTTGTCATCCGCGCGATTCGTGGAAACCAAACGGCGGCGGATCTCCCGCCGCCGGTAGGTTGTTCCCTGGTGCCCTCCGAGCCCGTTCGACGTGCGCTTATCGCAGGTCGAAGCGGTCGAGGTTCATGACC